>JAILRE010000017.1 GCA_024698505.1 Clostridiales bacterium
ACCGCAAGCGGTCCCCCTTCCCCACCAAGGGGAAGGCCGGATGGCGCGGCGACCGACTCCTTCCCGGGGCGGACCTTGCCGCCCGTTCTCCGTCTTCACGACCGTCCACCGGACGCTCGCGATCGCCTAAGGCGACCGACTCCTTCCCGGGGCGGACCTTGCCGCCCGTTCTCCGTCTTCACGACCGTCCACCGGACGCTCGCGATCGCCTAAGGCGACCGACTCCGAACCCCACGGAGGGGGAAGGCCTGGCGACCGACTGCTCTCCTCTGCTCACACCGCTTGTTCATCGCCGATTATTCTCAGTTATTCATTTTCCCTTTTCCCTCTTCCCTTTTACGAAAAAATGTATTATAATATAGGATAGTATATCCGGTTGCCGCCGTTACTTCGCAAAAGGCGGCGAAGCAGGATGCGTTCCCCTATCGGCGTATCCGATTTTATTCATATAAAACAGGAATCATTTCAAGGAGGAATCACAATGGAAACCAAACCGAAACTCTCGCTCATGAGCAAGATCTCCTACGGTCTCGGCGCTGTGGGCAAGGACATGGTCTACATGCTTTCCGCAAGCTATGTCCTCTACTACTTCCAGGACGTTCTGGGAAGCCGCTTCAACGAAGCGGGCAGGGCCGCCATCACGGTCGCAATGGGCATAATACTGCTCGTCGCCCGTATCTTCGACGCATTCAACGATCCCCTCATGGGCGTCATCGTCGCCAAGACGAAGACCAAATGGGGCAAGTTTCGTCCGTGGCTCCTCATCGGCACGCTGACGAACGCCGTAATACTCTTCCTGATGTTCGCATGCCCGCCCTCCATCGACAAGCCGAGCGGCATCATCGCCTACGCTGCGATCACCTACATACTCTGGGGCATGACCTACACCATGATGGACATTCCCTACTGGTCCATGATCCCCGCCTTCACCGAGGGCGGCAAGGAGCGTGAGGGTCTTACCACCCTCGCCCGTTCCTGCGCGGGCGTGGGCAGCGCCATAATCACCGTCGTCACGATGATCGCCGTTCAGTTCCTCGGCAAGGCCTTCGGCGGAGCCAACGCCTCCGAGATAGAGCTTCTCGGCTTCAAGTGGTTCGCGCTCGCCGTCGCGGTCATATTCGTGATATTCACCATCCTCTGCTGCATCTTCATCAAGGAGAAATCCACCGCCGAGATGAAGACCGTCTCCGTCAAGGAGATGTTCCGCGCTCTCGTGAAGAACGATCAGGCGATGACCGTCGTTATCGCGATAGTGCTCATCAACACCGCCATCTACATCACTTCGAACCTCGTCATCTACTTCTTCAAGTACGACTTCGGCGGCACCGAGTGGTTCAACAGCTACACGCTGTTCAACATTTTCGGCGGAGCCATGCAGATACTTTCGATGATGATACTCTACCCCATCCTCAGGAACGGCGCGAAGCTCAAGAACACGACGATATTCTACATCTGCCTTGCAATGAGCATCGTCGGCTACGCCGTGCTGCTGACGCTTGCGATAGTCGGCATGGGCAACGTGTTCGTGCTCTTCATCCCCGGATTCTTCATATTCGCCGCGAGCGGTCTTCTCAACATACTGACGACCGTATTCCTTGCGAACACCGTCGATTACGGCCTTCTCAAGAACGGCACGAGCGACGAATCCGTGGTGTTCTCCATGCAGACCTTCGTAGTTAAGCTCGCGAGCGGCATCGCGGCATTCGCGGCCTCCATCTGCCTTGCGATCGCGCATCTGCAGTCCGGCACCGAGGTCTCCGAGGCCGAGAAGGCGATCGACTTCTCCGCGGCGGTCACCACCTCGCAGAAGATGGGCCTCCGCATGACGATGACGATAATCCCGATCGTGGGTCTCATAGTCGCCATCATCTGGTTCCGCAAGCGCTTCATTCTGACCGACGAAAAGGTGCTCGAGATCTCCGAAAAGGTCAAGGAAATGAAGAGAAACGTCGAGGAATGACATGGACAGAACAAGCGTTATCTTCGGCAATCCGATCGATAAAAAGACGATAAAGAAGGCCGAGAAGTCAAAGGCGAATTTCATAAAGAAGTTCGGCGACGACACCGATAAGGTCTATCACCTCGGCCTTTCCCCGATAGAGCAGATAAAGGGCCTCGGCATACAGAACCTCGTCCATGCCGAAACTCCGCTGGAGCTTCCCGAGAAGCCCCTTGTGGTAGGCAATATCAGGATGGGCTTCGGTCATTACCGCATCGCCCTTGCCATCGCCTCCTGCGCGAGGGAGCTGGGCTTTACGCCGCTGTGGTTCGATCTGGCCTCCTTCGACGCGACGGGCTCCAAAATGATACGGCATCAGAACGATCTGTACTCCATGGGCTCAAAGCTCTCGCAGAAGATAGGCCTCTTCAACAAGCTCGTCTGGGAGCCCCTCAATTCCGAGGGCTTCCGCAAGATCACCTACAACGCGGCCGATCAGAAGAACGCGGAGCTGCTCGTTCCGCTCTTCGCCGATCTGCCCAAGGATATCCCCTACGTCGGCACGCACGTCTGGCCGAGCCAGGGCGCGGTGCACGCGGGGCTGACGCACGTCGTCAACGCGATACCCGACAACTGGCCCATGGGCCTGCATCTTGCCGAGGGCAGCATCCACACCGTGCAGACCTCGTTCGCGTATCTCGGCTACAAGAAGCTAAACGGCATGGCGAAGCATCCCTTAAAGCCCATGCCCGACGGCTCCCTTTACAGGGTGGGCCATTATATCGACCACGAGCTCGTCTCGAACGTTGAGAAGGACTGCGGCATGAGGCTTGCCAGGATCCGCGAGAACGCCCCCGTAAGGTTCCTCATGACTGTCGGCGGCGCGGGCGCGGGCGGAGACCTTTACCTTGCCATGGCGAAGCACCTGCTGCCCTACGTAAAGGCGGGCAAGGCGAGCCTTATGATCAATTTCGGCGATCATCTCGCCATGTGGGAGGTCTTCAAAAAGCAGCTCCCCGAGCTTACGGATCAGGCGCGCACCTTCTTCGACGATTACGCAGGCCTCTGCGAATTCGCCGAAACGCTGGACGATCCCAAGGCGGGAACGGGCGTTACGGCCTTCTGCCACAAGGATATCTTCGAAGCGGTCTACTCCACCAACCTGCTCATGCGGAAGATCGACGTGCTGGTGACGAAGCCCTCCGAGCTGGCGTTCTACCCCGTTCCCAAGCTGATGATGCGCCATATCGGCGGTCACGAGGTCTACGGAGCGATCTACTCCCGCGAGATGGGCGACGCGACCTACGAGTGCGAGACGGCTCCCGCGCTCTGCGATATGATCGACACGCTTATAAACGACAAGGCGATACTCGCCGCAATGTGCAGCCGCATAGTCGAGCTGAAGGCCGCCAAGGTCTACGACGGCGGCTACGAGGTGGTGAAGCTCGCAGCCAAGGGCATGGGTGATTGATATGCTGAAAGCTCCGCAAACGATCAAATACTCCGCGGCCGTAACCAACAGCGAGGGCGGCTCCTCCTACGAGGAGGAGTACGCCGTCGGCTATTCCCCGCTCACCGGGTGGGGGCACGGCGCGGTCGTGCGCGCGGTCCCCGTATTTGAGAAGGGCTCCGTCGCAAAGGCCGAGGCGTACCTCGATATCGAGCTGCCCCCCGCCGCCAAGATATTCATGAACGGCTACCAGACCTGGACCTACTGCCCCGAATACACGGCCAAGAGCCGTATCCGCGGCATAAAGGGCCTGCCGGGAGCGCTCGTATCCGCCTTCTCGCTCGACCGCTACGGCGATTATCATTTCGTCGACTACCCCAATAAAAAGGGCAGGCTGCACGGCGTTTCCTACTGCTATTTCAGGGAGGGCCCGTTCTTCCTGCTCATCGCCTCGCTCGATGAGACGAACGGCTATACCCTCTTCGATTACGATGCGAAGACGGGCGTGCTCACCATCAAGCGCGACTGCGAGGGCCTTGCCGTGAACGGCGCCTTCGAGCTGTTCTCCCTCTTCATTGCCGAGGGCAAGGAGGATGAGGTTTTCGACGCCTGGTTCCGCGAAATGGGCGTTTCCCCCATCACGAAGGATCCGATAGCCGGCTATTCGAGCTGGTACAACCGCTATCAGAACATCAGCCGGGAGACGATACTCGACGATCTTTCCGGCTGCGCGAAGGTCATGAAGAGCGGCGATCTCTTCCAGATAGACGACGGATGGGAGACCTTCGTCGGCGACTGGCTGGACTGCGACCGCGTGAAATTCCCCGACGGGATGAAGGCCTCGGCCGACGCCATCCATCAGAAGGGCTACAAGGCGGGCCTCTGGCTTGCCCCCTTCGTGGCGCAGAAGGGCTCCAAGCTCATCAAGGAGCATCCCGATTGGCTCTACAAGCATAACGGCGAGCCCTGGTCCTGCGGGTGCAACTGGGGCGGTTTCTACTCGCTCGATATCGACAATCCCGAGGTAGTCGCCTACATCGAGGAGGTCTTCGGCAAGGTCTTCAACGAGTGGGGCTTCGATCTTGTGAAGCTCGATTTCCTCTACGGCGCAGCGCCCTTCGGGAGCGATCTCGAAACGAGGGCGGGCCGCATGATAAGGGCTATGAAGCTCTTAAGGCGCGTCTGCGGCCACCACGCGATACTCGGCTGCGGCGTGCCCGTGATGCCCGCGTTCGGCCTCGTCGAATACTGCAGGATCAGCTGCGACGTCTCGCTCGACTGGAACGACAAGCCCTGGATGCGGATTCTGCACAGGGAGCGCGTCTCCACCAAGCAGGCGATGGGCAATACCGTCTTCCGCCGCGAGCTGAACGGCAGGGCCTACCTCTCCGATCCCGACGTGTTCTTCCTCAGGGAGAACAACATCCGCCTGAGCGACGCGCGCAAGCTGAAGCTCGCAACGGTTAACGCCCTCTTCGGAGGCGTATTCCTCACCTCGGACAACATCGGCGATTACAACGGCGCGGCCATATCCGACTACCGCCGCCTGAACGCCCTCCGCGGCGCCGAGGTCAAGAGCGTCGAGACCGTCGGCAAGAAGATCTCCGTCACATATACAGCGGGCGAAAGCGACGCCGTGATCACGTTCTGAGAACGATAAGAGAACGGGGCCCTCATTGGGTGCATTCATTTAAGGAGATGCGCCCTTTACCGGGGCCCTTTTTCACGCCACGGGTGAAGTCCCCGCCCCCGAGCCTCGTTCTGCGACCCGTTGGCGCAGGATATCGAGCTTCTCCTTCAATACCTCGGGAGGCACTTCCGGAAGCGACTCGTAGGGAGCAATAAGCTCGAAAAGCTCCTTAGTGATCGAACCCTTGAGCTTCATATCCTCCGCGGGCGGCTTCGCGGTCTCACGGATCTTCTCCCTATCTCCCGCGCCCTTATTATCCATACTGTCCATACTTTCAAAAGAAGAGTTTTTAAAAACCGTATCGTTTATATTATCCATATTATCGATATTATCAATACTATCCATATTATTCATAGAATCTTTTTTATTCTCTTTTTCTATATTATGGATACTATCTATATTATTGATAATATTAATATTATTATTCAAACCGTTTGTTTCGCGGCTCGTTCCCAAGGCAGATGCTCCCCCTGTCAGCCTGCCTTCCGCGGTAAACCTGCTCTTGTAGACGTCCCTTCCGAATCTTCCGCGGCTCCTTGAGACGTAACCCTTCGCAAGCAGACCGTCGATTATCCGATCGATCTCGCTCGCGTCGGCTCTGCACCAGACGGAGAACCAGATCCGATCCCCGTCAAAACAGCCCTTGTAAATCGTATATGAATGGATCATCGCGAAGGCCAAAAGCTCGGTCGCCGAAAGGCCCTTCTCAAGCATCCACCTGTGGATCATCAAATATTGCTCCTTCATTTTTTCTTCCGTAAGTACCTTCCTTTCTTTTTTCGGGGCTTCTTCTTCCCCCTTAATTCTATTATAGCACATTTGTTCGGTGCGTGTCAATATGGAACCTGATGCTTGTTCTTTGGCGCGCCCGTTTGCGCAGGTCGCCGCCCCGCGCCCCCGTTGATAAAAAATACACAATTACCTTATTTTTCGCATTGATTTTATACTCGTTCCGTGTTATGATATATACATAAAATGATTCGTGAGGTGATCATATGAACGACAATCATAAGATACTCGGTATGGAGAGGAACGTGGCCTACGGCCTGTGCTTCATATTCCCGCTGCTCGCCGTCGTGGCCTTCATCGCAGACCGCAATATGAACACCGAAAACAAGCAGTTCATGTGCGAGGCGATACTCGGCATGCTCTGCGCGATAGTCCTCGGCGCGCTCACGTTCTTCCTCAAGGGCGCCCTCGGCTACGTCGTGTGGCTCATCATGATATTCATCGGCGTTATCAATCTCACCGGCAATATCACGCATCTGCCCTTTATCTCCGCGCTCGTTGAGCGTTACGTAAGGTGACGGGAAGCTTTTCCCTCTGCCCGCGAAAAACCGCGGGCTTTTCTTTTTCGCAATATTTTACATGAGTTTTACAATCCCGCGATTGATTCTTTACCGTGCCTGCGGTATGATATCGGTAACGAAACAGGAGGTCGTATTTATGCTCAACATCAAGCATCTTACCAAACGCTTCGGCTCAAAGACCGCGGTCGACGATCTGTCGCTCCGCATACTCCCCGGGGAGATCTACGGCTTCATCGGGCATAACGGCGCGGGCAAGACGACGACCCTTAAGAGCGTCGTCGGCATACTGGCCTTCGACGAGGGCGAGATCGAGATCGACGGCATATCGATAAAGTCCGATCCCACCGCCTGCAAGCGGCGCATAGCCTACATTCCCGACGATCCCGATATCTACGAATTCATGACGGGCGTCAAATACCTCAATTTCGTCGCGGATATCTACGGCGTGAGCGCGGAAGCGAGGGCGGAGCGCATCAAGAAATACGGCGATCTTTTCGATCTGACGAAGGATCTTGCCCAGCCCGTTTCCGCCTACTCCCACGGCATGAAGCAAAAGCTTGCGATAATCGCCGCCTGGCTGCACGAGCCTAAGCTCATCATAATGGACGAACCGTTCGTCGGGCTCGATCCCAAAGCCGCTCACATTTTGAAGACCATGATGCACGAGACCTGCGATAACGGCGGCGCGATATTCTTCTCCACCCACGTGCTCGAGGTGGCGGAAAAGCTCTGCGACAAGATAGCCATTATCAAGGAGGGCAAGCTGATAAGATCCGGCGCGATGGAGGAGGTCAAGGGCGACGAATCGCTGGAGGAAGTCTTCCTCGAGCTGCAGGAGTGACCGGAGGGACGCCATGCTTAAAGCTTTGATGAAAAAGGAGCTCTCGCAGTTCCTGCATTTCTACATGGCGGACAGCCGCAAAAAGAAGAAGCGTACGCGCGGCGCCGCGGCGCTGTATCTCGCGCTCATCGCGTTCGCGTTCGTCTCGCTCGGCCTGATGTTCTACGGCATGGCAACGACGCTCCAGACCGCCGTCGCGGGGAGCGGCGCAGAGTGGGTCTATTATTCGATAATGGGCGTCACCGCCGTGCTCGTAGGCGTAATTGGCAGCGTTTTCACGGCCAACGCGATACTCTACAAGGCCAAGGACAACGAGCTGCTGCTCTCCATGCCGATACCTCCGCGGACGATACTCTTCGTGAGGATGTTCGTGGTGTTCATCTCCTCGCTTTTGACTGTCGCGCTGGTCTGGATCCCCGCCGTGCTGAGGATCTGGATAGCGGTCGGAGCCTCCGCCCGGGAGGTCATAATGCAGGTCGTGACTTTGATAGTCCTCTCCTGCCTCGTAACGGTGCTGAACTGCCTCCTCGGCTGGCTCGTCGCGCTCCTCTCCAGGCGCGTCCGCAACAAGACCGTTGCCACGGTGATACTCTCCCTGCTGTTCGTGGGGCTGTACTACTTATTCTACTTCAACGTTAAGAAAATACTGGATTACATAATCCTGAACCTTGACAGGATAGCCGAATTGTTCCGCGGGAAGGCCTACCCCCTGTATCTCATGGGGAGCGGCGCCGCGGGGAACGTGCTCAACGGTCTGCTCTTCGCGCTGGCGGTATTCGCGCTCTTCGCCGCGGCCTGCGCCGTGCTGAGCGCAACGCTCATCAGGATACTCACCGCCTCCAACGCGGGCGTCAAGAGGGCCGTCTACCGTGAAAAGCGGGAGAGGCAGGCAAGCGCCGCCTCCGCCCTTCTCAGGAAGGAAGCCAAACGATTCACTGGAAGCGCCGTCTATATGCTCAACGACGGCTTCGGAATACTGCTGATGCTGCTCGGCGCGGTGATACTGCCCTTCACGGCGAAGAGCTTCGTCGATCCCCTGCGGCAGACGCTCGAAACCTTTGGCCTCGTCCACGCGGCGGACTTCCTGCCCGCGCTCATCTGCTGCATGATCAGCGGCATGGATCTCATCAGCGCGGCCTCCGTTTCGATGGAGGGCAAGTACGTTTGGATCGTGCGCTCGATGCCCGTCTCCGAAAGCGAAGCCCTCCGCGCCAAGCTTAGGTTCCACCTGCTCGTAAACGGCGTGCCCGCGCTGATACTGGGCGTCGTCGGCGGGATAGTACTGAAGCTCTCCCCCGTCGTAATCGCGGTCTCCTGCCTCACGACAGCGGCCCATATCTGGCTGATAGGCGGGTTCGGACTCATGCTCAACGTCAAGAAGCCCAATCTCGATTGGACAAACGAGGCCGTCCCCGTAAAGCAGGGTATGCCCGTGCTCCTGACGATGCTGCTCGGGCTGGCGCTGATCATCGTATTCGGCGCAGCCGCGATAATACTCGGCTCGTTCATGCCCGCCGCGGTCGTGCTTTTGATACTCGCCGCCCTGTACGGCTTCTTCGCCCTCCTCATCGAAAGGTGGATCCTCCGCCGCGGCGCGAAGATCTTCGCCGAGCTGGGCTGAAATAATCCATCACCTTGGGGCGCGCCCTTTGCGCCCCTTTTTCACGCATTGAAAAAGCGCCCGGGCCGTGATATAATAAATACGTCAAATCATGAGGAGCGAAGCTGCTTGACCGCGTTTTTTCTGAAATTGTTGGCTTGTCTTGCGATGCTGGTGGATCACTCGGCCTGCGTGTTCGAGGCCCAGCTTTCTTCGGTGCACCCCTGGCTTTACGCCGGCTGCCGCATATTCGGCAGGCTCGCGTTCCCGCTCTTCGCGTTCGGGGTTGCGGAGGGAGCCGCGCACACCTCCTCGCCAAAGAAGTACCTGACGAGGATGTTCGTATTCGCGCTAATATCGCAGATCCCGTTCTCGTTGATGGTCGGCACGCGGAACGCCTCGTTCACGGTCCCGCTCTTAGGCATGAGCGTGCCTGTTTACGCCTCCCTCTCCGTTATGGCGACGCTCTTTCTGGGGCTCGCGGTCTGCCTCTCCCTGCGGGAGAACAAGCCATTCTGGGGGGCTTTTGCCATCGCCGCCGCCGTCATACTCGACAGGACCGTCGGCATGGATTACGGCCTGCTCGGCGTGCTGTTCGTGTTCGCGCTGTATCTTTCCCGAAACACCAAGCCGGGGCTGATATTCACCATGCTCGCGTTCGCCGTCTGCTTCTACCTCGCCCCCGTGAGGCAGCTCATAGCTAAGCTCGCCGCGGGCGGCTCCGAGGCCGAGCTTACGGTCAGCCTTATGAAATGCGCGGCAATGGCCTCCGCCTCCGTATTCGTGCTGCTCTATAACCGCAGGGAGGGCAAAAAGGCCAAGCTTTACTTCTACTTTTTCTATCCCGTTCACATGCTCCTTTTATGGGGGCTTTGGATGATAGACAGATCTATTTGAGGTCGTTATGAGATTTTCTCCGCTCTTCAGCGGGTCCTCGGGCAACTGCTCCGTCGTCTCGACAGACAAAACGAACATCCTTATCGACGCCGGCATGACGGGCAAGGCGATAACCTCCGCCCTCATGGACGTTGACGTCGACCCCGCGGATATAAACGCGATCGTCGTCACGCACGAGCATTCCGACCACATCAAGGCGATAGGCATACTCTCGCGCAAGTTCGACGTACCCGTTTACGCGAACGAGGGGACCTGGAAGGCCATGGCGCCCTTCATAGGCGATATCGCCATGCGGAACATCCGCACCTTCGTGACGGGGCAGGATTTCTACGTGGGGGACGTGGATCTTACCCCCTTCCCCACCAGCCACGACGCGGCCGAGCCCGTGGGCTACTGCTTCTCGAACAAGGGCAAAAGGATCGTTTACATGACCGATACGGGCCGCGTGACGGAGCGCCTGTTCGAGAAGGCCTCCGGCGCGGATCTTCTGTTCCTCGAATCGAATCACGACGTGGACATGCTGAAAAACGGCTTCTACCCCTACCCCCTCAAGAAGCGGATACTCTCGGACAAGGGGCATCTTTCCAACGACGCCGCGGCCGAGACCGTGAAAAAGCTCTACACGACGGGCGTGCGCCGCGTTATACTGGCGCATCTCTCGCGTGAGAACAATACCGAACCCATCGCCTACGGCGCGGTGCGCGGGGCGCTCCTCGAAAGCGGAGTGTCCGAACGCGAGGTATTCCTCGCCGTCGCCCACAGGGACCGCGTCACGGGCGTTTTTGAACTGTAAAAAAGTCAGTATTTATAAGGAGTTTATTATGCCGCTCAACAGAAAAGCTTCGATACTCTTCCTCATCAGCTTCGCTCTCTACATAGGGCTTTCGTTCGTAGTCGGGCTGGCCCTGCCCAAGGACGGGAGCGACGATCTGCTGTTCCTTCTGAGCTCCGTCGCGGTCTCCGTGCCGGCGTTCCTCATCCCCGCGGTCGTGTTCAGGCGGAAAAACCGCTTCCCGTTCGCGCCGATGCCGAGGTTCTCGCACATACTGCTTGCCGTCATAATCGGCGTCGGGTGCATCATCATGAACGTCGCGCTCTCGAACCTCACGAACGCGCTCTATTTCGGGATAGAGGTCGACTCGAATTCCACCTCGAGCGATACGATAATGAACCTCGCCTCATGGAACATGGTGCTTTCGCTCGCGATAATCCCCCCGCTCAGCGAGGAATTCATTATGCGGGGCGCGCTGCTTGAATCCTGGCGGAGGTACAGCCCCTTTGGCGCGGCGATAATCACCGCCCTGCTGTTCGCGCTCCTGCACCTTGCGCCGAGCTACTTCCTCGTCTACCTCGGGATAGGCCTGCTGCTCGCCTGCGTTTACCTCATCACGCGGAACGTGTGGCTGACGGTCATAATCCATTTCGTGAACAACCTTGCGACGGTGCTCGCCGCGCTCTCCATGAAGAGCTCCGGGCTCGATCCGACGGCCGTCGCAGAATCGCCCGACGCCGCCGACGTGTTTGCGAACCTCATGGGCTCCGCCACCGGATACGTGTTCCTCGGCCTCATTTACGGGGCCGTCGCCGCCGCGATAATAGTGCCCGCGGTGCTTGGGCTCAAGCGCAGCTGCCAAAGATATGGCCTTGGCAAATACTCCGCCGGAGGCGACGCGTTCCTGCCCCGCAAAGAATCGAAGGATCCCCTTGCGGAGCTGTATTACGATGATCAGCCCACGGACGAAGCCGTTATAAAGGGCGAAACGGACGAGGGAGGCAAGCCCTCCATGTGGAAGGACGCGGTGCTCTGGATAGCTCTCGCGATACTCATAATACTGAACGTCGTAGCGGGGCTCCAGGAGTTCGGCGTGATCGGTGATTAAATGAAGATCAGGATCGTCTGCACAGGCAAGCTGAAGGAGCGCTTCTATACCGAAGCTGTCGGGGAATTCATGAAGCGGCTGACAAGATACTGCGACCCGGAGATCATCGAGCTGCCCGACGAGAAGGTGCCCGAATCCCCATCTGCTGCGGAGATCGCGCTCGTGAAGGAGGCCGAATGCCGCCGCATGGCGGAAAAGCTCTCCCCCGCGGACTGCGTTATCGCGCTCGACCCAAGGGGAAAACAGCTTACGAGCGAGGAGTTCTCCGCGCTTTTGGCCTCGCTGATGGTCGGAGGGAAAAGCCGCGTTTCCTTCCTGATAGGCGGCTCCCACGGGCTGACGGACGGCGTCCGAAGCCGCGCGGACGAGGTGATAAGCTTCTCGAAGATGACCTTCCCCCACCAGATATTCCGAATTATGCTGCTGGAGCAGATCTACCGCGCCTTCAAAATACAGAGCGGAGAGCCGTACCATAAATGAACGTCGGTTCGTTGCCCGGGCGGTTATCGATTTATACGCAAATCAAAAATTCACGAACAGCAAATAACGCTCTCTGCAAGGGTTTGCCTCACTGCAGAGAGCGTTTTGTATAATTACGGGGATACGTTCGCAGGAGCTATCCTGCTCGCGTGATCGCGTTCCGCGCCTCTCGCGGCGAGCGCGCTCAAGCTTTAAAATGCCAAAAAGCAAACACCGGCAGGGGCCCCTGCCGGTATTTGCCGAAAACTTGTACGGAAGTCAGATTACCACTTGACGGAATTGCCGCCCCAGATGGGTGAATCATCGCCGCCGGAGACCTCGTTGTCGGGGCCGCTGTTGGTAACGTCTTCGATTTCGAAGGATACAACTTCCAGTTCGGGATCAGTATAACGCTTCATTGTCATACTCCTTTCCTGCAATGTTTATCGCTCAGCCCCGCAGAACGGCTGTTTCGCCTGCGGGACCATGCCTAACTTTTGAACCATCGTTTATTATAACAGACGATCCACGGTTTGTCAACCATCATTTTCAGGGCAAATCGTTGACAGTCGTGCTGAGCGTGTTGCTTTCGACGGTCTTCTCATCCGCGCCGGCAGCCTTATACTTCAGATACGCGGTTCCGTTGATGGTGGTATTCCAGTTTTTCTGAGAGATGTTCTTCAGAACGGCGGTGTAGACGAAGCCGCCATCGGTCTCGCTGAAAATGTTCTTGCCTTCGCAGTCCACGCTTCCCTTATCGGTGGAAAGAGTTGCGCCGAAAGCGGTGATCTCATAAGCGCTTTCCTCCTCGCCGTAGGTCATCTTTTCGGCGACGTACTTGGAATCGTTGAGCGTTACCCGGAATACGAAGCGGAGATCCTTCTTGACATCGGTATCGGTCCTCTCGCGGATTCCGACATCGGTCGCCTCAACCGTGGGAGCGACGGGGCCCTCTTCCTTGAATGTAGCGGTAAGAACGTAGCTGTCAAGCTGTATCGGCGTATAGTTGCCGTCAGTAAAATGATCGGGATCAGCTATGGTAACGGTAAAGGTGTATTCAGTGCCTTTTACGTAGGCGTTCGTCTTGTTCAGCGTGATCTCAAATATCACGTCA
>JAILRE010000046.1 GCA_024698505.1 Clostridiales bacterium
CGTCTCAAAAGCGGAGGTTTTTGTGCCGGGCAAGGCGAAAAGCGCAGGAATACCCGTTAGTCGTCTTCCGAGCATTTTTAACGCAGCACGGCGCAAAAAGATACCTTTTGAGGCTGTTTATCCTTAAGTGAATGCGCCCAACGAGGCGCTTCTTTTTTGAACTGTATTATTCCAGGCCCATACTGCGGCGGATGATTATGAGCGCATCTGCGGAATCGACCGCGCCGTCGCGGTTGACGTTCGCCTTGCGGAGATTGATCTGATCCTCCGAAATAAGGCCCATGGACCAGCGGATCACGAGCAGCGCGTCTGCGGAATCGACCACGCCGTCGTCGTTCGCGTCGCCGTTGGCCCCGTAAACGCCGGAGTAGGTCACCTCTTTGACCTTGGCGCAGTCCTCATAGCTGTCGACGCTCGAATCCTTTTTATAGCTCCACTTGAAGCTGTAGGTCTTCGTGCTCGTCGCTGTGAAGGTGTAGGTCGTCCAAGCCACCTGGCCGGACTTTTCAAGCTTCTGGACGCCGTCGACGTAGAAGAAGAACTTATCGTAGTTGGCTTCGCTGCTGACCGAATACTTGAACGTGAGCGTCTCGCCCGCCTGCATCTCAAGCTCCAGCGTGAGATAGCTTTCGCTGTTGCCCTCCTCGGAGTTGGATGACCTGATACAGTCGCCCGAGAATATCCACGGATAATCGGCGTCGTTTATGAAGGGGAGCAGATCGTCCGTGCCGTTGGCGGCGGATTCGAACGTCCACGCCGTTTTGAAGCTCCTTATCCACGCGCAGTCGCTGCCGGAGGCGCCTTCGCCGTCCTTAACGTAGCTGAATTCGATATCGTAGACGCCCGTTACGGGAACGGTGTATTCGAATTTTTCGAAGCCCTCCGTGGCGCCGGAGGTCAGTACGTTCCTGCCGTTGATCTTCACGGTCAGCTTGTCGCCATCGTCGGCGCTGACCTTGTAGCTGAACTGTATCTTCATCGCGAAGCGGAGCTCGACGGAAACGGTCATCACGGACGAGGAACCGTCTGCGCCCGCGTTGCCGCTCCTTGCGGCAGACGCCGCTTCATCGACGATCCAGGGGTATTCCCCGGCGGTATCAAAATGCTCCTCGCCGCCCCATTCGTTGGCGACGTTATCGAGGCATTTTTCGATCTTCACGTTTCGGATGCAGGCCTTGTCGGTGCCCGACGCCCCGGAGGCGTCCTTCGAATACTCCCAAGCGAGGGGTATCCATCCGCTGCCGGGTATCTCGACGGTGACGGTCTGCCAACCGTGCTCGCCGCTCGTTTCGAAAAGCACCTGACCGTTCGCCTTCATCCTGAGGAAGTCATGCCCTTCCTCGCTGCTGACCATATAATCAAACGTGACGGTCTGGCCCTTCAGGAAATCAAAGCCGCTTTCAAGCACGGAAACGGAGCTGTTGACGCCCGAGTTGCCGCTGGTGGCGGTATTCCTGCTTATGCGCCAGGGATTGCTGCCCGACGAGGTGAAATGGTTGTTCTGACCGGGCGCGTTGATATAGGGATCGAGATTGAAAAGATCGGTCACGTTCAGCATACCCGTGCCGGCGTTCGAGATGCCGATATCGACGGCCGCGCCTTTAATCACGGCTACGACGCTGTCAGCGCTCATATCGGGGCGGTAGCTCTTTATCATGGCCGCGACCGCCGCGACGTGCGGGCAGGCCATCGAGGTGCCGTCCTTCGAGCCGAAGCCGCCGCCGGGAACGGAGCTGTAAATGCTCACGCCGGGCGCGGCGATATCCACGTACGGGCCGTAATTGGAGAAGTAAGCGAGGGAATGGCTCGAATTGATGGCGGCGACCGTGCATGCCCTGCCTACGTTTGCGGGGCAGAAGCCGGCGGCGTCCACCGAGTCGTTTCCCGCGGCGATGCAGACGGTCGTACCGTTATCGAACGCGGCGTTTATGATCTCCTCCATAAGGTAGTGGGTTTCGGCTTCAAGCCCTTCGCATCCGCCGCCCAGGGAAAGATTCTCCACGAGACAGCCGTTGAGGTAGCCGTACTCCATACCGAGAGCGACGTCCGTCATGGTACCGTAGCCTGTGTCCGAGAGCACCTTTATGGGCATTATCTTGACGTTCGCGAGCGTGCCGTCCACTATGGTGCCGGAAACGTGCGTGCCGTGGCTGTGACCGTCCTCGGGGTTGTTCGTTCCGTCGACGAAGTTGTATCCGGGAACGAGCCTTCCGCTGAGATACGGGTGATCCTGATCCGCTCCGGTATCAATAACGGCGACCACGACCTCGGGGATATTGTCAAGGTTGCTTCCGTAATGGGAATAGATCCATTCGTTGTAGTTATACGCGTCGACGTTGCTCGAATTGAAGCCCCAGGAATTGAACGAATTGCTGCCGGGTGTCGCGAACGCCTTCATCACGATATCGGGCTCGGCGTATAATACGCCCTTCATATTCGCGTATTCCTCACAGGCGGCCTTCGCCTTTTCCGGGGATGCGTACTGTATGACGTGCCAATCGTTATGGCCCGAAACGGACGCAAGCGCGCCCTTGGTTTCGAGCTTGCCGCGGTATTTGACGATTATCCTCGCCGAGGCGAATGCGGATTCGTCGCCCTCGGCCCTGAGGCTGCCGTACCGGTTTTTAAGGGAAACAAACTCCTCCGCGAAGTCGTTCAGCTCGGCGAGCTTCGCCTCGCGCTCCGCGACCGTGAGCGGGCGGTTCGTTTCCGCTTCGCCAGCCTGCGAGGGCACGAACGCCGCAAGCATGAGTATCGCGGCTAATAATGCCGTAAGCTTTCTTCCGAATTTCATAATGCTTCTCCCGTTTCAGGCAATATCAGACGGAGCGCAGGAAGGCGGCTATGCCGCTGTAGACCTCCATGCGGTTGGTCTCGTTATGCATCTCGTGGCGGCCTCCTTCGTAGAGCTGGAGGACGACCTTGGTGTGGCCGGTCTTCCTGAGGTTTTCGCAGACCTCCACAACGCCCTTGCCGTAGGAGCCCACGGGATCCTCCTTTCCCGCGACGAGGTATATGGGCACGTTCTCGACCTTCTCCGCCCACTGCTTGCCGGAGACCTCGCCGAGGCCCTCGAACATATCGCGGAATGCGGCGGAGGTGAACGTGAAGCCGCAAAGATCGTCGGCAATGTATTTATCCACGACGGCGTTATCCCTCGAGAGCCAATCGAAGGGGGTGCGCTGATCCTTTATGCGCTTGTTGTACGCGCCAAAACCCAGGGAATTGAGCTGATCGTCGGGCTTTTGGCCGCCGTTCTTCTTGATATGGGAGGAGGCCATCGCCTTGGCTATCGCGAGGACGGGGTTCTTCCCGGCAGTGCCGGAGAATATGAACGCGTCGAACTCGGAATTATACCTTGAGGCGCAGGTCCTTGCGAGGAAGCTGCCCATGGAATGACCGTAGAGTATCATCTTCTTGCCGGGGTATTCGGCCTTTATCATCTCATGCAGCGTCATAATGTCCTCGACAACGAGGCTCCAGCCGTTGTTCTCGGCAAAATAGCCCTTCACGCCCTTGCCGTTTATCGAGTCGCCGTGACCGGGATGATCCTCCGCGAACACGGCGTAGCCGAGCCCCGTGAAGTAATTGGCTATGTCGTCATACCTTTTCGCATGCTCCGCCATGCCGTGCACTATCTGGATAACGGCGGCGGGCTCCCCCGCGGGAAGCCACTTGTAAGCGGCTATGCTGCAAAGGCCCGTCTTGGAAGGATAAAAGAACTGTTCCATGGTTTCGCTCCCTTCTTTTTGTATGCGGTTATTGTTTTTCAGTTGAGGAGATTTGCGACGATCGCGAACACGATCGAAAACGCAAACAGCGCCGCGAGCACTATCGCGAGTATCCTTGCGGATTTCTTCATTTTCACATTCGCCTTTCGAAGTTATTGCCGGGAAGCTTCCTTACGGCTCGAGCACCCTTGTGAACGGGTTTTCGCCGCCGCCGAGATCGAACCATCTGAAAACGGCAAACACGGCCGCCGCGACGAGCAGGAGCGCCAGCAGCGCGAGCATTATGCTGCCCCACGGGATCTCCCTGTGCTTTACGCGGCGCATCGGCCTCGTTTTGTCGTTATAATGGATGCGGTAATGACGGCGTTTCATTTCGTTCTTCCCTTCGCGTTACATTATATTATAACACAACTATATATGCTTTGGGAAGTGCGAATTGAGCAAAAATCCCGTTTCCGGGCATAATAAAAAGCGCGAAGCCGCTTTTGAGCTTCGCGCCGTTTCCCTTAAAGGGCGTCCGTGCCGCGGTCCTCGGTATGCTCCCCGGTTTCCGTTTCAAGGGACTGCAGTTCGAGATACGAATCCCATTCCTGTCTGCTCTTGGCGGGGGCCGCCATAAGGCCCGTCGCTCCGCCCGCAGACGCCGCTTCGGGGAAAGCTTCCTCTCTCGGGACAGGTCTTCTCTTTTTTGACATAAAAATCACCTCCGCCTTTATTTTCGGCAGAGGTGAAGCTTTTGATTCATCAAAGGAGCGATCTTGCAAGCTCCGCGAGCTCGTTGGGATGCGTCCTTGGTATCTCGTGACCGGCGCCGTTTATCACCACGAAGCTCCCGCGGGGTATCGCGTCCGCTATGGCGGAGGAGTTCTCGCGCTTGATCGCCTCGTCGTTTTTGCCGTAGACGACCGTCGTTTCGCATATGATTGAGGCAAGATCGGAGTTCTTAATATGGGGCTCCTCGAGCATCATGCGGCAGAGCTCGCGCGAGACCTCGTCGTGCCTGCGCTCGGCGGCGCGCATCGACCTTTTGATGAGCCTGACGGCCTTGGGCTTCAGACCGGAGGGATCGGAATTGACGCCGATGAGTATCAGCTTCCTGACCCTTATGGATCTTAATGCCATGAGGATGGCGGTTATCGCGCCGTCGGAATAGCCGATAATGTCGTATTCGGCGATCCCGAGCTCATCCTCCATGAGTTTGATCGCATCGTCCGCCATGAGATCGTAGGTGATGCGCGGCTCCTCCTCGCTGTCGATCGGCTCGGACGCGCCCTGATAGCGGCTGTCCATGAGCACGAAACCGCGGGCGGAGGCGAGCTGCGGGACGAAGTTTGCGAACACGCTCATGCTCTCGCCGTTGCCGTGCAGCAAAAGCGCGGGCGTGCGGAGCTTGAAATCCCTTACCCCCATTATCTCGTAGTTGATGCTTTGGCCGTTTATGAATGCCCTTGCCATATAAACCTCCAATCCTACGAAGCGTATTGTAGCACAAAAAAATATAAAATGCAAACGTCGGGAGCCGTTTTTGCCGTTTTTCCTCAAAAAACCCGTGAAAAAGCGGGGTTTTTACGCCGCTCCTCCCCCGCCTTTCGGGCGCGCTCCGGCATTTTCGGCTTGACATACCGCATACCCTCTTATATAATTTTCTTTAGAGTTTTATAGAAGGAGCGCATTTGATATGTGCGGCATCGTCGGATATACAGGCAGGGACAACGCCACCCCCATTTTGATGGAGGGGCTTGATACGCTCGCCTATCGCGGATATGATTCCGCGGGCATCGCCGTCTGGAACGGCGAGGATATCGTAATGAAGAAGGAGAAGGGCCAGCTTTCTAACCTCAAGGCCATACTCGACAGGGAGCCCGTAACGGGCAGCTGCGGCATAGGCCACACGAGGTGGGCCACTCACGGCGAGCCCTCCTATATCAATTCCCATCCCCACGGGGATACGAAAAAACAGCTCGTGCTCGTTCATAACGGCATAATCGAAAACTACGTCCGCCTCAAGAACATGCTCGTCGAAAGGGGCTGCAAGTTCGTTTCCGATACAGATACCGAGGTCGTCGCTCAGCTTCTTGGCGAAGTGTACGAGGGCGATCCCCTTGCCGCGATAACGAACGCGATACGCCTGCTTGAAGGCTCGTTCGCGCTGGCAATCCTCTTCAGGGACGATCCCACCCGCATCTACTGCGTCTGCAAGGACAGCCCGATGGTGGTCGGCTTCGGCAAGGACGGCGCGCATATCGCCTCCGATATCCCCGCGTTGCTCTCCTACACGAGGGACGTCACCTTCATGGGCGACAAGCAGATCGCCGTGCTCTCCCCCGTCGGCATCGCGTTCTACGATGAATTCGGCACTCCGATAGACAAGGGCTGCACCCATATCGACTGGGATCTCGACGCCGCCAAGAAGGGCAGCTACGAGCATTACATGATGAAGGAGATCTGCGAGGAGCCCGTAGCCTTCCGCAAGACTGCCGAGCAGTACGTTTCCTTCCGCGAGCAGCCCAAGCTTAAGGCCGACTGCTTCCCCTGGTCGGATGAGGACGCGAAAACCGTCAAGCGCATCCGGATAATCGGCTGCGGCACCGCGTATCACGCGGGGCTTCTCGGCAAGAAGTATTTCCAGGAGCTCGCGAAGATCCCCGTCGAGGCGGAGATCGCTTCCGAATTCCGTTATTCCGATTACGTTTTCGAGGAGGGCGAGGTGCTCTTCCTCATCTCCCAGTCGGGCGAAACCGCCGATACGATCGCGGCTCTTCGCATGGCGAAGCAGGCCGGGATCCGCACGGTAGCCGTCTGCAACGTAATAGGCAGCACTATCGCAAGGGAAGCCGACGAGGTGCTCTTCACATTCGCCGGGCCCGAGATCGCCGTCGCGGCGACCAAATCCTATCTCACCCAGGTCACGGTGCTCTTCCTCACCGCCATGCGCCTCGGTCTCATCCGCGGCACGGTAAGCGAGGAGCGCGCAGCCTCCCTGCTCTCCGAGCTTGCGGATATCCCGCAGAAGATGCAGCGGCTCATCGACGAGCGCGGCGAGATACAGTATTTCGCCAGCCGCGAATTCTCCGCAAGGCACGTATTCTTCATCGGCCGCGGTATCGACAACGCGCTCTCCATGGAGGCCGCGCTGAAGCTCAAGGAGGTCAGCTACATCCACTCCGAGGCTTACGCCGCGGGCGAGCTGAAGCACGGCACGATCGCCCTTATAGAGGAGGGCACGCTCGTTGTCGGCATACTCACGCAGAGGAAGCTCGCCGCCAAGACCGCGAGCAATCTCGAGGAGGTCAGGGTAAGGGGCGCGAACGTGCTCGCCCTGACGAACGGCGAACTGCCCGATATAGCGAGCCACTGCAGCAAGGTGTGGAAGTTTGAGGAGACGAACGAACTGCTCGCGCCGTTCCTTGCGATAATACCGATGCAGCTTTTCGCCTACTATATGGCCGTGCAGAAGGGCTGCAACGTCGACAAGCCGAGGAACCTCGCAAAGAGCGTGACGGTGGAGTGATAAAAAAACACCGACGGCCATCGATCGAAAGACCGATGGCCGTTGTATTATACACAGATTTTTAGAAAAAACGTATTTACCTCAAATATTCTTCCGCGGTGGCACGAACTCTTTCGACGGCTGAATCGAGAAGATCCGGATCGGTATTGACGTTGTCCACGAGCCTTACGCACCAGCGCACGCCGTTCGACATGAACATAACGTTTGCCGCCCTGTATTTGGGGCCGGAATCCCACGTCGTTATAACGCCCTCGGGAATATCGGGGCCGTACGGGGAATGCATCTCCACGAAGAAGCCGTCTTCCCCGCCCCCTGTCGCCCAGCATCTCGGCTCGGCGGCGACGGTCACATAAAGGTCCCCGCATACATAATTCTTCGTCAGCAAGACGTAGCTGATATTGCCGTCCTTATCGCCGTAACAGGTGAGGAAAGCGGTGATGGTTTTTTCGTCGCCCCGCCAATTCGGGAATACCCGCTCTGTAAATACCGGAACGCCCTCCAGGGGATCTTTAAGGTCGAGGCCTATAAATTCGGCTCCCTCCTCCCAAGTCTCGAAATAGCGCGAAATGAATCCGGGCATGGTGCTCCAGAGCATACGCTCCATCTCGGGAAGAGAGAGATACTTCTCCCAGTTTTCGATCACCGCCTGCTTCAGGCTTTTAGAATAATCCATTACAAATTCTCCGTTTTCAAAAACTATGCTTCCGTTGACCGAGACCTTTTCGATATTGTTTTCGGATCGGTAGACCTGCTCGAGCGATCCGTTGTGGAGGAAGCTTTTAAGGGTCGTCCTCACGGAAACGAAGACCTCTCCCTCGACCTCTTTAATCATGATGGCCGATATCGCTCTTGAATCGTCCACGGGCTTCCCCACCACGGAAAGCTTGTTTCCGTCAACGTCGATATCCAGATGCAGGGTCTCGTAGCTCGCGTCGCGGCCGATGACGAAGAGCTTCAAAAGCAACGCGGCGATGGCGACGGCCGCCACTGCACATGCAGCGATAACGGCAAGCTTTATCCCGTTTTTCCTGTTCTTTTTGAGGAAATCTATCTCGGCGGCCGCGGCTTCTTTTTCCTCCTCGCCGGGCTCGCGCATGGAGCTCAATACCTCGGCGCACTGCGGGCAGGAGGCAATGTGCTTATCGACAAGCTCCCTCGTCTTGTCGTCGGTCAGGCCGTCCGCATAGGAGGGCAGAAGGTCCCTTACGACCTCGCATGGCAGTTCATTCATCATCGTTCAATTCCTTTCTCAAGCTTTCCTTGCCCCTGAAATACGTGACCCGCGCCCAGTTTTCGGTATGGCCCGTTATCTCGCCTATCTCGCGGAACGAGAGGCCGCCGAACGCGCGGAGGTACACGACCTCCCTTGCCGGTTCCTTCAGGGAATGGAGCTTCTTCAAAAGCTCCTTCCGTCCTTCCTTTATCAGATAGCTCTCCTCGGCGGAATCGGAGCTTTCGGTGACAAGCTCAAGCTCCTCATGCTTCGGGTGCTTTCTGTAATAGGCAAGGCTGACGCGCTTTGCGATGGCGCAGAGCCACGTTGAAACAGAGCAGCTTCCGTCGAACCGATCCGAGGAGCGTATCGCCTGATAGAAGGTCTCCTGCGTCAGTTCTTCGGCAAGGTCGCGGTCCCTCGTGAGGGAGAGAAGATAGCGATAGACGGTCGCGGCATACTGCTTATAGACCTCGTCCATTCCTTTCACGGCCCGCGCTCCTTTCGTTCATGCTCGATTGTTAATGACGAAAAACGCCCTTTCGTTACACTCTCGCCCGTTTTTTTGAAAAAGGCCGCTCCGGAGACCGGAGCAGCCCTTTGTTCTTTATTGTCGATCAGGCGAAGAACTTGCCGATGATGTCGACGATCTCGGCGCCGATACGCTTCTGAGCCTCAACGGTGGAAGCGCCGATGTGGGGCGTGCAGCTCACCATGGGGTGATTGTAGAGCGCCTCGTTCTTGGAGGGCTCCTCCGCCCAGACGTCAAGACCCGCAGCGCGGACCTTGCCGGACTCGAGAGCGGCCAGCAGAGCGGCCTCGTCGATGTTGGCGCCGCGGCTGGTGTTGATGATGTTGACGCCGTCCTTCATCTTGGCGATGGTCTCCTCGTTGATGAGGGGCTTGCCGTCGAGGGAAGGAGTATGGAGGCTGATGAAATCGGAATTGGCGAGGACTTCGTCCAGCTCGGCGTACTTCATGTTCTCGTTCTCGATGCCTTCAACGTGGAAGATATCATAAGCCAGGACCTTCATGCCCAGAGCCTGCGCCTTGCGGCCGAGGCTCTGACCGATGCGGCCGTAGCCGATGACGCCCAGGGTCTTGCCGGCAAGCTCGATGCCCTTGGCGTAAGCCTTCTTCTCCCACTTGTTCTCACGCATGGAGTGACCGGCGGCGGAAACGAACCTGGCGCAGGAGAGCATATGAGCAAGAGCGAGCTCGGCGACCGCGTCGGAGGAAGCGCGGGGAGTATTGCGCACGGCAATGCCCTTTTCCTCGGCATACTTGTGATCGATGTTGTCGATACCGACGCCGCCCCTGATGATGAGCTTCAGCTTTCCGGCTTCGGCAGCGGAATCGATGGCGGGAACGCGGACCTTGGTCGCGCTGCGGACGACGAGGACTTCGAATTCCTTAACGAGCTGGCAGAGCTCGTCGGGAGTCGGGGTGGTCTCGGGGACCACTACCTCATGGCCCTGCTCACGAAGCTTGGCGATGGCGCCTTTTTCCATACCGTCAGATGCTAAAATACGCATATTTCTTTTATCTCCTTGTATGATTTATTGTTTGAAGCTTACGCCATGTGCTCGGCTTCGTACTTCTTGAGGAACTCAACGAGAGCTACGACGCCTTCCTCGGGCATGGCGTTGTAGATGGAGGCGCGGAGGCCGCCGACGGACTTGTGGCCCTTGAGGTTATCGAAGCCCGCGGCCTTCGTGGCGGCGACGACTTCGGCGTCCTGCTCCTTGGAGGGAGTAACGAAGGGAACGTTCATGAGGGAACGGAACTCGGGCTCGACGGTGCCCTTGAAGAGCTTGGACTGATCGAGGAAATCGTAGAGGATCTTGGCCTTGTGCTCGTTCATCTTGGCCATGACCTCGAGACCGCCGATGCTCTTCAGATACTTGAAGACCTGACCGCAGACGTAGATGCTCCAGCAGTTGGGGGTGTTGTACAGGGAGTTGTTGGCGGCGTGGGTCTGATAGCTCATGTAGGTGGGGACCCAGGTGGGAAGCTCGGCGCTGTCCCTGATGAGATCCTCGCGCATGATGACGATGACCATGCCGGCGGGGCCGATGTTCTTCTGAACGCCGCCGTAGATCACGCCGTAATCCTCAACGTTGCAGGGCTTGGAGAGGAACATGGAGCTCTGGTCGGAAACAAGGATCTTGCCCTTGGTGTTGGGGAGCTTCTGATAGGTGGTGCCGTG
>JAILRE010000047.1 GCA_024698505.1 Clostridiales bacterium
CGTCTCAAAAGAGGAGATTTTTGTGCCGGGCAAGGCGAAAAGCGCAGGAATACCCGTTAGCCGTCTTCCGAGCATTTTTAACGCAGCACGGCGCAAAAAGATACCTTTTGAGGCTGTTTATCCTTAAGTGAATGCGCCCAACAGTGAGCGCTTTATGTATCATAATACTGTCACTTTTCGTCAGGTTCGGTCCTGTTTCTTATAATGAGCCTTATGGGCACGGAATCGAGCTTGAAGGATTTCCTTATATAGTTCTCAAGGTAACGCCTGTATGAGAAATGCATGAGCTCCGCGTCGTTGACGAATATGACGAACGTCGGCGGCTTGACGGATACCTGAGTGCTGTAGAATACGCGGAGCCTGCGTCCCTTGACGAAGGGCGGCTCGCTCATAGTAAGAGCCTCGCCTATTACGTCGTTCAGAATGCCCGTGGTGATCCTCGTTGAAGCCTGCTCGAGAACGGCGTTTGCCTGCTCCATGACCCTTACGACGCGCTGACCGGTCTTTGCCGAAATGAAGAGCATGGGCACGTAGCTCATAAAGGCAAGATCGGTTATGATATCCTTCTTGAATTTCTCAACGGTATGGGTGTCCTTTTCGATAAGGTCCCATTTGTTGACTATGAGTACGCTCGCTTTGCCCTCCTCGTGGACGTAGCCGGCAATTCGCACGTCCTGCTCGGAAAGGCCCTGTTCCGCGTCTACGACGATAAGGGCCACGTCGCAGCGGCGAATGGCGGCGAGCGACCTTATGACGCTGTATCTTTCAACGTTCTCGTCGCCGACGGCTCTTTTGCGGCGTATGCCGGCCGTATCGATAAGGACGTAATCCTTGCCGTTATATCTGAACGGGGTGTCGATAGCGTCCCTCGTAGTTCCGGGAATGTCGGAAACGATAGTCCTGTCCTGCCCCAGAAGGGCGTTTACGAGGCTGGATTTGCCGACGTTCGGCTTGCCGACGACCGCGATGGATATGGATTCAGACCCCTCGTCGGCTTCGATAGCGGGGAAGTACTGACATACCTCGTCCAAGAGATCGCCTATGCCAAGTCCCTGCTCGGCGGATATCGTCACGGGTACGCCTATTCCGAGGGAATAGAAATCGTAAGCCGTGTCCTCGTACTTGACGTGATCGACCTTGTTGACGCAAAGGACTATGGGCTTCCGGCATTTCCTCAGCATTTCGGCCACTTCGAAATCGGCCGCGGTGAGACCTTCTCTGCCGTCGACCACGAATATGATGACGTGCGAAGTCTCGATGGCGAGCTCCGCCTGGCGGCGCATCTGAGCGAGTATTATGTCGTCGGTCTCGGGCTCGATGCCGCCCGTATCGATGACCGTGAAATTATGAGTGAGCCATTCCGCGTCGCCGTAGATCCTGTCTCGGGTGACGCCGGGGGTATCCTCGATGATGGCAATTCGCTTGCCGACTATGCGGTTGAAAAGCGTCGATTTGCCTACGTTCGGCCTGCCGACTATCGCAACAAGGGGTTTCATCTGTCGTTTAACCTTTCAGTGATTTCAAATAAAGCTTTAATGAATTCCTCGCCGTCGTCCGCGGAAAGCGGGAATACCGGCTTTCCTATGGCTTCTTCAAGCTGCGGGACGCGCATTCCGTCGAGGAAGATATCGTCCATTTCTCTCAGCATCTTCGAGGGCATTATAAGCGCCTGCCCCTTGATCAGTTCTCGTCCCTGATCGATTATATCTCCGGCTGTCACAAGGCCGCTTACGGTAACGCTCTCCCCGAAAAACTCGTTCTTTATCGGAATGATATCAATGCTGATGCCGTACGGCTCGAGCTTCTTGAAAAGCTCCTTCATGCAGGGATAGATCGCTACGCCGCAAACGGAGGTCAGCGTGACGGGAAGGGGGAGTGGCTCCTTCTCTTCGAGCGCATACAGGAAACCGTCCTCGAATAAGCGGAAAAGCCCGACGCCGTTTTCGATCTGATCGAATGCTCCGTAGAATTCATATGGCGGCAGCTCCATTCCCGCGCGCAGATACATTTCATCCGAGCAGAATGCGAAACCTTCGGCGCCGTTTTCCTTTGCGAATTCATCCACGAGACGGATAGCTTCGCGTGCGTCGTCCCTGCTGAGGGGGGTAAGCGGGTACAGCCCTTCTCTGTGCTTTGTCAATCCGACCGGCACAACGGCGACCGACTGCGCTTCTGGAGCGAGCGAGTACAGATCTCTAAGAGACTTTTTCAGCACCTCGCCGTCGTTAAGGCCGGGGCAGAGCACTATCTGCGCATGGAATTTGAGGCCGTTTTCATGGAGAGCTGTAAGCCTTTCCATTATCCTGTCCGCGTTGCGGCTTTGCATCATGGTCTTCCTGATCTCGCCGTCCGTAGCGTGGACGGAGATATAGAGGGGGGAGACCCGCCTTTCGATGATGCGCTGAAATTCCGTATCGCTGACGTTTGTCAGTGTGACGTAGTTGCCCATGATAAGGGAAAGGCGCCAATCGTCGTCCTTAAAATAGAGGGTATCCCTGTGTCCGCGCGGCATCTGATCTATAAAGCAGAAAACGCAGTGATTCGCGCATTGCCTTACCGGCGACATGAGGCCCGTTTCGAAATTAAGACCGAGAGGCTCCCATGATTCCTTTTCGATATCGAAATCAAAGAGCTCCCCTTCTTCGGACTCGAAGCGGGCGGTGATTCGCTCGTTATTAGTGAACAGCTCGTAATCGATGACGTCGCGCACGGTCTTCCCGTCGATGGAAACGAGCTTCCACCCGGAAGATATGCCGAGCTCTTCCGCTATCGATCCGCTGTCAACTTTTGTAACAAGATGCTTCATGGACTTCCTCCAAATGCCATTATAGCATAAAACGAGCTTGCGTTCAATTATTATATAAGTTTGGAAATCCTCATTTTAGATTGAATTGCGGTAAATAATGTGCTATAATAACTATAATTGCGCATATAGGAGAAAGCAATGAAAAGCGTAAAACGAATAATGCTTATCCTGCTTGCGGTTTTCACGGCTTTTGCCGCGGGATGCACGCAGGATCCGATAGATAAACCGGATGATATCGTGGCGATCGACGATAAGATCACCCCTCCCGTTACGGCAGGGCCGACAGCGGTCCCGACGGATACACCCGAACCGACCGAAGTCCCGACGCCGACGCCGATCACGGATCCCGATCCCGATCATCCATATTATCTCTACGTTGAAAAAGGTTCCTACACGCTGACGATCTACGGCAAGGATGAATACTTCAATTACACGGTAATCGTAAAGCAGTACAGGATCGCCCACGGGGGCAACAAGACTCCGACCGGCATTTTCTCCCTTTCGGGAGACAGGCAAAGGTGGCACACATTCCCGCTTGGCGGAAGCGCGCAGTACGCCACGCCGTACTGGGGAAACCTCTTTATCCATTCCCCTCTTTACGGGGCGGAGGATCCCACGAGGCTCTGGCCGAGCTATTACAACGGCGATAAGGGCATTGGCACGGATCATACCGGCGGATGCCTCAGGATGGTCACCGAGGCCGCGAAATTCATCTATACGCAATGTCCCGAGGGGACAAAGCTCGAGATAGTCAACGGAAACCCCAAAGGAACTACGAGCCCGGAAGTTCCGCCTATCGAGAAGAAGGGATACGATCCCACAGACGTCGATGCATTGGGAGGTAACGATTAAGAAATGAAAAAGGCTTTGCTTTTGCTGCTGGTACTTGTCGTTGTTATGACGGGCTGCAAGCTCGTTCCCGACGATCAGGTATATCCTTCTCCGGTCCCCGCGACGGATATCGCCACCGAGGCCGCAAACTCACAGCTTCCCTCCGATGAACCCCTTATCACGGAACCCGCCGTGCCCACGGAGTACGTGACGGAGACCCCCGTCGATCCGACGGAAACCGCTACGGACGAGCCTACCGATGAGCCCACCGAACAGCGCACAGAGGCGGTCACGGAAACTCCGAAAGCCACGGCCACTCCCGCGCCCACGCAGGATCCGTATTCCGCGAATCTCTATAAGTGCAGATGCAACGAGCTCGCCGTCAGGTCGACTCCCAGCATTACCGGCTCCGTTATCGGGACATTGCATTACGAAGAGACTGTGCAGTATCTCGGCGCCGTCGACAGCAATTTTGTCAAGGTTGTCTACAACAACAAGGAAGGCTACTGCTACGGCTGGTATCTCGTTCCCGCAAACGAGAAGCTTTACGGCTATCTGCCTCCCCAGTACGAGTATCAGACCGATTCAAACGGTCACGTCGTCTATGATGAGAACGGCCTTCCCGTAACGCTCAAGGCCGAGCTTATAGATATCAGGCTCGTCGTTCCCAATATCATAATCTATCAGATATTCGGAACTCCCGAGAACTTCACCGGCCAGGTCCTTTATGAAAGGCCCGTTCCCGTGCTCCAGCGCGACACGGCCAAAAAGCTTGCCGCCGCAGCCGAAAGGTTCGCGCAGGACGGTTACACTATCAAGGTGTACGACTGCTACCGTCCCAAATCCGTTCAGTTCATACTGTTCGATATAGTCAAGGTCTCGCGCTATATAGCAAACCCCTATACCAGCGCGTCCAACCACAACAGGGCAGCCGCACTCGACATATCGCTCGTCGATTCGAACGGCAAGGAGCTCGATTTCCCGACTCCGATGCACACGTTCAACGAACTCTCCAATCGTACAAGCTATAAGTCCTGGACGGCGGAGCAGAGAAGGAACGTCGAATACATGACCAACATCATGGTGGAATGCGGCTTCAAGACTATTAATTCCGAATGGTGGCATTTCTCTGATTCCAACTACCTTTCCTTCATTGTCCTCGATATCAATATGAAGGATATCCCCATGTATACTGCCGCGCAGCTCGGCTTCAACAACCAGTAAGATCAACCGGAGGTAAAAATGAAACATCTGTATAAGATAATCGCTTTGATACTCGTCTTCGTAATGGCGGCTTCCCTTGCCGCTTGCAAGACGCCCGATCCCGAACCCAAGCCCACCGACGAGCCCGCTAAAAACACGGACGCTCCCGGCCCCGCCGAAACCGATCAGCCCACAGCTGTCCCTCAGCCCGATTATATGGGCAAGCCCTTCGATGAGGATTTCGATATGGCGGTCGTCATAAACGGCGTGACCTATCCCATCCATTCCGACGTTAAGGACATTCTCGCCGCTTTGGGCGACGGGTATGAATACAGCGAGACCATCAGCTGCACCCGCAACGGCATGGAGAAGACCTACGAGTATGATGGCATCAGGATCGACACCCTTCCCGAGATGGACGGCAGCGATATAATCGGCCTTATAGTTCTTACCGGCGAAGGCTTCGTCACCCCCAGGAACATCGGCGTCGGCTCCACCCGTGAAGAGGTCATCGCTGCTTACGGTGATAACTTCTTCGACGACGGCTACGTTCTGACCTATACCAAGTCCAACGATCCCGAGAACATCGCGGAGAAGAGGATCCAGATCATTTTCGAGAACGACGTTATAGTTGAGCTCGACGTTTACGCTCCCGACTATTCCGACTGATCAAGGAGAATAGGCCCTTGGAATTCGCATCGGCTAATTTCTTATTCATCTTTTTGCCCGTTGTGTACCTTCTCTATCTGGTCTTGCCTTGGAAGAAGGTGCGCAACTGGCTGCTTATCGCGGCAAGCCTCGTGTTCTATGCATGGGGCGAGCTTTATTACGTCGCTCTGATGGTTTTCTCCGCTACCGTTAATTTCTTCATCGCGCTTTGGATGAAGAGGCGGGGAGAGAAGAACAACAAGGCGCTCCTTATAGCAGCGATAGTTTTCAATATCGGGCTTCTTGCCGTATTCAAATACGCCGCTTTCGCCGTAGAATCGGTCAACGGCGTATTTTCCGTATCGATTCCCGTACCGAAGATCCCGAGTCCGCTTGGCATAAGCTTCTTCACCTTTCAGGCGCTCAGCTACGTCATAGACGTTTACAGGAAGGATATCGAGCCCACGAAGGATTACGGCAATTTCCTGCTTTACATTTCATTCTTCGCACAGCTCGTTCAGGGCCCGATAATCCGTTATTCGACGATCGCCGAACAGCTCGACGACCGCAAGCTCACCGCAGAAGGCACGGCCGAGGGCCTGAGGCTTTTCATAATCGGCCTAGCCATGAAGCTCGTTATAGCGAATTCGCTCGGCAGAGTCACCGCGTACGTCTACGGCTTGGAGGCCTCTTCGCTAAACGCCGCTTACGCCTGGGCGGGGGCCGTGTGCTTCATGCTGCAGATCTACTTTGATTTCGCAGGTTATTCTCAAATGGCGATAGGCCTTGGCCGGATGTTCGGCTTTACCATTCCGCAGAACTTCAATTATCCCTATATCGCGTACAGCATGACCGATTTCTGGCGCAGGTGGCATATCACCCTCTCCAGATGGTTCAGGGATTACGTCTACATTCCCCTGGGCGGCAACAGGCGTTCCGCTTTCAGGACGGGTCTCAATAAGATCATCGTTTTCCTTCTGACAGGTCTCTGGCACGGAGCGAACTGGACTTTCGTTGTTTGGGGCGCCTATAACGGAGCGTTCCTTCTCGGCGAGAACTATATCAAAAAGACCAAGTTCCGCCTTCCGAAAATTGTTACATGGCTCTATACGATAATAGCCGTGACCGTCGGTTTCGCGATATTCAATTCGCCCAATATGGCTTACGCTTGGGCTATGATCAAGAATATGTTCGCCGGATTCCCCGTCAGCGCGGATTCGATAGCCGGTCTTTCAGGAGTATTCAAGCCCACGACCATCGCGATACTTATCGCCGCAGTTATCGGTGCGACTCCGCTTGCGAAGATCGTCTGCTCAAAGCTGGATAATAAGCCAGTGCTCCAGGCCGTCCTTCGCTACGGGATCGCCGTTGTTCTGTTCGTTCTTTGCCTGTTCTTCATCGCATCGGGCAATTTCAATCCGTCGATCTACACTCAGTTTTAAGGAGGTAAAGTATGAAGACGATCCGTATCATATTCGCGGCGCTTATACTTGCCGCCTGCCTCGTTCCCTCTGTTTTGATGATATGCGGCTATAAGAATCCCAATAAGGAGAACCGAAAGCTCGCTTCATTGCCCAAGCTTGTGACAGAGGATGGAGCAAACACCGAATTCGCTTCGCAGTTCGATAAATACGTCAACGATAATTTCGCTTTTCGCGATCATCTCGTCGCCGCCTTCAACGACGTCGATATAGCTCTGCTGCGCGATTTCAACGGCACGAACGCGATAATCGGCAGAAAGAACCATATCTTCTACGGCCCCACGCTCAACGATTATCTCGGCGTCGAACAGCTGACGGAGGAGCAGATCGCTTCCATAGCGAATTTCCTTGCAGATTACTCCGCTGCGCTTGCCGAGAAGGGCGTCCGTTTCACGTTTATGACCGCCCCGAATAAGGCTACCATATATCCCGAATACATGCCCGGTTATCTTAAACCCACGGATAATTCGCGCAACATCGATATGCTGAATACAGCCCTTGCGGAGAGAAACGTCGATTTCATAGACGCGAAGTCCATATTGATCCCCGCCAAGGAACAGCGAACCATCTATTACGAGCATGATTCCCATTGGAACAATTTCGGCGCGATACTTATCTATAACGAGATAGCGGAGCATTTCGGGCTCGAGAAGTACGATCCGGAGACTTATACCGTAGTAAACGATAGGACGGGAGACCTTCACAATTTCGTTTATCCGGCTTCTTCCTATAAGGAGGAGAGGATAGTCTATCCCGAATTCCACTCCTATTCCTCTAAGCGTCCCGTTAATTTCGACAGGGACAAGACCGTCGATACGACTTCCGACGTCAACGAGATCAGGATGGTCTTCTACCATGATTCGTTCGGCAGGTCGCTGCAGCCATTTATCAGCCAGTCCGTAGGCGCGCTGCATATGAACAGCTATTTCCCCTATAAAGCGGACGTTATCGACAAATACGATCCCGATATCGTTTTGATCGAGCTTGTTGAGCGCAATCTCGATAAGCTTTACGAATATGCCGTATCGCTCGGCTATTGATTAAAAGGAGAATCTAATGAAAAAGACGTTATGCCTGCTCCTCGCGTTCCTGATGGCGTTCTCTCTTGCAGCATGCAAGAGGACTCCCAAGGAGGACGATCAGCCCACCGAAGCGCCCACTCAAGCTCCGACCGCCTCTCCGGAAGCGACGGAGCAGCCCACTGAAGTACCAACCGAGATACCAACCGAGGTCCCGACGGAGGTCCCGACAGAGGCGCCGACAACTCCTCCCGTTGAAGAGGATACCGAGGCGGATGCCGCCTTCCGCGAGCTGGATCTTCAGATATTCCGCGATATGGTCGTTTCCAGCAGCAGTACCTACAATCAGTACATCGTATCCGATCCCGCAAAGTTCGGCATCGATCCCGCCGACGTCAATCCCGGCTGGGGCGAATACTCCTATGAGTCCAACCGCGAATCCATGGAGTATTACCGCGGCATACTCGAAGAGCTTGAAAACATCGATTACGACCGCCTCAATACTATGAACAGGCGCGCCTACGATTTCCTCAAGAACAAGCTCGAGTATGAACTCAAGTATGAGGATTATTACTATTATCAGGAGCCCCTTGAGCCGATGAACGGCTACCACACCATGCTTCCTCTCAGCATGATATGCTTCACCATCCGCCAGAAGGAGGACGTCGACGCATACATGTTCCTCATTGAGGATCTTGAAAGGCTGCTCGGTCAGATAGGTCAGTTTGAGGTCGAAAAGGCGGAGCACGGCCTGTTCATGTGCGAGACCGCGCTCGATCAGGTCGTCGAAAGCTGCAGGAACATGGCCGCCATGGGCGAGGACAGTATGCTCGTCACCTATTTCGAGACAGTCCTCGAAAAGGCCAAGGAGCTCGGCTTTACCGATAAGGAATGCGAAAAGCTCCGCAAGCAGAACAAGGAGACCGTCCTGAAGCACGTTCTGCCCGCATACACCGCTCTTGCGGATACGCTTGAGGCGCACAGGGAAGACTGCACCGAATTCACGGGCGCAGTAGGACGCAGCCAGGAGGCCAAGGACTACTTCGTGCTTTCAGCTCTCGATGAGGGCGCGACTCTCGGAACCATGTCCGAAGCCGTCAAGCTCCTCGAAAGCATGGGGCAGGGCACCTATGAAGAGATGTTCCGCGCCGCTTATTCCAGCTCCGACGTTCTTTCAAGGTACGGCGAGCCCATATCCTTCGGCACGGTAGAGGATAACGTCGCATGGCTCGAGGATTTCATCAAGGTCTATTATCCCGCGCTTCCCGATTACACGCTCGAATACATCACCATTCCCGAGGATATCGCAGAGGACTTCAGCCCCGCGGCGTACCTCAACCCCGCTTTTGACGATTATTACGATAACGTAATGCTCATCAATCCCACCTCCGAGGGCGCGAAGGAGCTTCTGACCGTCGCTCACGAAACCATACCCGGCCATATGTATCAGTTCCTCTTCACAAGGGATCTGCCGGGCCTGTCGCTCACTCAGCAGGTCATGGAGCCGAACGGATACGCCGAGGCATGGACTGTGTTTACCGAGCATTTCGTCGCCACTCACTGCGATGATATAGGCAAGGATTTCTGCACGATGATGAACTGCGAGAGCGCGTTCTGCAACGTTTACATGCCCGCGTACATCAGCATCAAGGTCAATTACAACGGCTGGAACAAGGACCGCGTCGCCGCGTACCTTTCTGGTTACGGGCTTGACGGGGCCGCTGATATCTTCTATGAGTACGCGGTAACGATGCCCACGTATGCCATGAGCTACGCCATTGGTTATTCTTACCTTTATGACATCTATAATAACGCCAACGTCAAAACTCCCGAAGAGCATATCGCTTTCTTTGAGAAGTATCTGAGCTTTGGGCCCGACTATATGGACGTTATGCGCAGAAGCATGATGGAGTAATGGATCTGATAGGTTATTACAGGGGCGCGGAGAATTGCGGTCTTCGCGCCCGCATGAATGAATATGCAGACAAGCACGGCTTTGAACTCGTGCTTGTTTTGCATGATAAAGAGGGGGAGTACGGCGCTTGGCGTCAGCTCCAGAACCTCGTAAAGCTTGAGGAATGCAATATCGTCCTGCTTCCTTCCTTCGATGCGCTTGGGGACGATAAATACATCAGGCTCGAAAACAGGCTTTTCCTTGAAAGGAACGCCGTTAAGACGCTTTATGCAGAGCCTCCGAATATCGACTTTCGGCACGATCTGATCGTTGCGGCAAAACGCTTTTCAGGTTTCGTTGCCGATTGGGACGCTTCCTACGGGCTGATGCTTCCTTATCCCGATAATTTCAGGCCCTTCAAACGCGTTCCTCCATTCGGCTACAGGATCGAGAACGGAGAGGCCGTCGTTTCCGAGCCGGAGGCCGAGCTTGTTCGTCGTATCTTTGAATGCTATATTGCGGGCAAAAAGATAATCGAGATCTGCCGCGAGGCCGAAGGATTCAGCTCCAACAAGGGCATGAAGTTCGGCAATATGACCGTCAAGACCATACTGAGGAACGAACGCTATCTCGGAAGGATATCGCTTAAAGGGTACCATCTCGAACCAATCATAACCTTCGGTACTTGGCTGAAGGCTCGGGAAAGGCTTGAAAAGGAGTACCCGCTCGTTAAACCGATGACGCCGTTTATCGACAGGATCCGTTCTGACAAGCGGCTTTCCTTCATAAGAAACGACGGTGATATTGAGCTCGGCTTCAGAAAGGATCGCGCAAAGTCGGGATACTGCATAGACCTCGATGCGCTCGAAAACGAGATCTGCGCCGCCGTCGGCAGGCACGCAAATGCCCGCTCTGCATTGAGCTCGCTTGTTACTTACGCGGAGAACGAACTGCATGAGGCCGAGGAAGCATATCCAAAGGCCGTTTCCGAGAACAACCGCGTGATCGGAAGATTCCATCGCAGGCTTGATAAGCTCAAAAACGGCGATCGGTCTTCTAAACTCCAAAATGAGCTCGAAGCTATGACCGACCTCAAAAACGTTTACTCTATGCGCGTTCGCAGGATAGGTTCGGAAAAGGAGCTGTTCTCGATCTCAAAGGAAGATCTGCATGAATTCATTGAGAGAGCTGCGCGCATGAGCGAACTCTCCCTGGAGGAAAAAGCGTTCATCGCCCGGGTTTTCGGAGTAACGCTTGTTATTAGGAACTATGAAGCCTTCATTCTTGCCGCTTCGCCGATCGACGGAAGGTTGAAACGATTCAAGCTGGATAATGAAATATTCGAATAAAAAAACAGCCGCTTAACGCGGCTGCTTTTTTAAGATGAAATTACAGATCGAAGTAATGCTCAAACTCGGCGGGATGGGGGATATTCTCGATCTTGCGTGCTTCCTTGCGCTTCCTGTCGATCCAGATCTTCAGGAGCCTCTCGGGGAATACGCCGCCGCGGGTGAGATACTCGTGATCTTTTTCAAGGGCGTCGAGGGCCTCCTCGAGGGTGGTGGGCAGGGAGTCGATCTTCTTCTTTTCCTCTTCGGGCAGATCGAAGAGGTTGAAGTCGTAGGGGCCCCAGCCGGAGGTCGAGGGATCGATTTCATTGATAACGCCGTCAAGACCGGCCATGAGGATCGCGGCATAAGCGTAATAGGGGTTGCAGGTGCCGTCGGGATTGCGAAGCTCAAAGCGCTTGCTCATGGGAGTCTTGGCGTAAGCGGGGATCCTTATAACGGCGGAACGGTTAGCGGTGGCATAGCCGATCGTAACGGGAGCCTCGAATCCGGGTACGAGCCTCTTGAAGGAGTTCGTGGAGGGGTTCGTGATGGCGCAGAGGGACTTGGCGTGCTTGAGAAGACCGCCCATGAAGTTGTGAGCGAGCTTGGAAAGCTGAGCGTAGCCGTTCTCGTCATAGAAGAGGGGCTTGCCGTCCTTGGTGAGGAGCATGTGAACGTGCATTCCGTTGCCCGCTTCGCCGTAGATGGGCTTGGGCATGAACGTCGCGGTGCAGCCATCCTCGACCGCCGCGTTTTTGATGATGTACTTGGTTATCATGGTGTTGTCGGCCATCTTTTCGATATCGGCAAGCTCGACCTCTATCTCAAGCTGACCGGGGCCGCCGACCTCGTGATGATGGTACTTGACCTTAACGCCCCAATCCTCCATGAGCATGCACATGCGGCTGCGGAGGTTATAGTACTTATCCTGCGGCGCGCCGATATGATAACCGCCCTTGTGGGGGATCTGATAACCGTTATAACCGAGGCCGGTATTCCAATCGGCTTCTTCGGTGTCGATCTCGCACCTTACGCAGTTGGGACGGCTCTCGAACTGGATCTGATCGAATACGTGGAACTCGAATTCGGGCCCGATAATCATTTCGTCGGCAATGCCGGTCTCGCGCATGTACTCGACTGCGCGCCTGATTACGTTGCGGGGATACTGATCAAAGGGACGGTTGGCGGGACGGTCTATTATCATCGCGTCGCCGCTCATGGTAAGAGTCGCCACCTCAGCGAAAGGATCGACTGCGGCCGTGGAAAGATCGGGTATGAAAACCATATCGCTGTTCTCAACGGGCGCATAGCCGTAGTTGGAACCGTCGAAGCCGATGCCGTACTTCATTGTGTCCTCATTGAAGCGCTCTGCGGGGATGGTGATGTGCCTCCAGCGGCCGTCGATATCGGTCATCTTGAAGTCGACCATCTCGATGTTGTTGTCAATAATGAATTCCTTTGCCTGCTCAATGTTCTTGAACATAACAGCCCTCCGAAATCGTATTGGGGATTTATCCCTTACGTCCATTTTGGCAGTTTGTTTCCGTAAAGTCAATACATATTTTCAATATATTTATTTTGAGTAATTCAATGTTAAAAATTTAGAAAAAAGACGCGCCGTCAGGCGCGTCTCGATCGATTTGTTAATTATTTTTCTTCGGGCTTTTTATCCCATTCGATATCGTCCTCGTCCTCCTCGGGAGCCTTCTCGTGCACCTTTATGAGCAGCCTTGTAACGCGCAGGTTCTGTATCTGCTTTACGGTCACGGTCAGGTTCTCGAAATCGAACGATTCGCCCTTTGCGGGGTAGCCGCCGAGCTGTTCTATCGCCCAGCCGCCGACGGTCGCGTTATCGTCGTCGAAGTCCTCGTCGTCGATCTCGAACTCGTCGAAGAGGTCGTAGATCCTCATATCGCCGTCGCAATCATAGGTGTCGTCGCTGATCTTTACGAGCTCGTCTTCGATCTCGTCGGATTCGTCCCAGATATCGCCAACTATCTGCTCGAGTATGTCTTCCATCGTGAGGACGCCCATCGTTCCGCCGTATTCGTCGGTGACTATCGCAAGATGCAGTTTCTTTTCGCGAAGCTCCCTGAGCGCCTGGGGAAGTATGGTGGTCTTGTGGATGTAGCATACGGGAAGCATGTGCTCCCTGAGGTTCAGAGGCGTATCGTCCGCGATGGATTTGAGAATCTCGTTAAGATGGATCACGCCTATGATATTGTCGATGCTGTCCTCGTAAACGGGGATCCTGGAATAGTTGGAGGAGAGTATCGTGTCGATTATCTCCTTGGGATCGTCGTCGATATCCACGGCGACCATATCGACGCGGGGCGTGATAATCTCATAAGCGCAGATATCGGGAAATTCGAGAGCGGACTGAAGAAGATCGCTCGTATGCTCGTCGATAACGCCCTCGTCCTCGACGGTGTCGATGATATCGGAAAGCTCCTTCTCGGTGACGTTCGAATCGTCGGTCACCTTGTCGGACCAGCTCTTCGACCAAAGCTTGACTATCTTCGAAACGAGCCAAACGAGGGGGAAGAGGATATAGCTTAAAACCTTCAGGAAATCGGCGTGCTTCATGGCGTAACCGTCGGGATTCTTCGAAGCGATCATCTTGGGTGTGATCTCGCCGAATACAAGCACTACGACGGTCAATACGGCCGTGGATATCACTGCCGCGAGGTTTTCCGTCAAAAGCGCGGGAGCCGCGCAAAGCAGGAGTATGAACAGCTGAGTCGAGATGGTGGAGGAGGCAAGATTGACAAAGTTGTTGCCGATCAGTATCGTGCTTAAAAGATCGTCGTAACGGTCGTAATTGAATATGGCCGTCTTCGCCTTTTTGTTGTTCTCTTCCTGAGCCATGTTTCGTACTCTCAGTTCGTTGAGCGAAGAGTACGCTATCTCCGAACCGGAGAACACCGCCGAAAGGGATATGAGCACTATAAGGACGGCAATGTATGCGTAGATCATACGGTCGCCTCCTTTTCCTGCTCGGGCACCTCGGGATCGTATTCGTCGAATATCTCGCCTACGAGCTCCTCAAGGATATCCTCAACGGTGATTATGCCGAGTATGTCGCTGCGCTCGCTGACGATAGCAAGATGAGTTCTGCTCTTGCTGAGATCGAGCAGAAGCTCGTCAACGGGCATATCGGGACGAACGAAGTAGGGCGTGTCGAGCAGATCGACGAGATCGAGCTCATCATGCCTCTTCATGTATTCGCGGAAGAAAGCGCGGATAAGGACTATGCCTATTACGTTGCCTTTGGAATTGATAACGGGGAGCCTTGAATGACTTGACTCCTTCAGCTGGGCGAACTGCTCGCTGACGGGAAGCGTTTCGTCAAGCTTTTCGACCTTATCCCACGGGGTGTAGCATTCGCTTACAGTACGGTTCTTGTACTGAAGAACGTTTACCATGAGCTCGGCGGTCGCGTCCTCCTGCTCGTCATCCTCCTCGCGGTCGTCCTTGAACGTCTCGATGATGTCAACGAGTTCGTTTTCCGTAACGGAGGGAGCTTCGCCGCCCTTGGAGAATAGCTTTCCGATGCCGCGGCCGATCCAGGTGAATACGGCGGACAGGGGAGTGAGCACCTTCATAAGCACGTAGAGCGAATGTCCTATGCTCAGGGAGTATCTTTCATTGCACGCTTTCGCATATGACTTCGGCAACATTTCGCCGAACAGGAATACGAGGAGTGTGATTATGACCGTGGCAACGGTCAGCGCGATAGCAAGGTAGGGCGTGCCGGCAAAGAGCTTGCGCGTTATAAGAACCGCAAGAGCCGAGCAGCCGATATGCATTAGATTGTTGCCGATAAGAAGGGTGGTGAGCGCCTTCTCGAAATTGTTGAGAATGTACATCACGTACTTGGCGCGCTTGTTGCCGTCCTCGGCGTAAGCCTTCATTCGAACGCGGTTTACAGAAGCAAGGGCGATCTCCGAAGACGCAAAATAGGAGCTTATCGCAAGGAAAAGCACCAAAAGAATCGCATATACGGTTATGCCCCTGATATCGGCCTCCGCCGATAAGAAGGTAAGGGAATCCGCTCGCAAAGGAGCGAACGATGGCAAATCAGATGTCAGACATCGCCATATACTGCCATCATCCATTGATGAGACCAACTCCTCTCAAAAATCATTAGGAGTATTATATAGCATATCTTTGGTTTTTTCAAATATATTTTAAGCTTTTTTTATACAACGGAAACATTATCGGTTTGACTGCGACCATCATGTATGATAAAATAATATAAAGGGTTTAAGGAGCTTGATATGAGCGAGATACTGTTCCTGAAAGACAGGGATCTTCTGGATAAGACTCCGGTCGACAACATTTTCATAACGAGATTCATGCCTGACGCGCCGGAGCTTGCCGTCAAGGCTTATCTTTACGGGCTTATGCAGACCTCATGCCCGGGTTCCGGGGAGGAGGATATCTGCGCCGCGCTCGGCTGCAGCGAGACGGATCTTTTTGCCGCGTTCTCTTATTGGGAGCATGCAGGCCTTATAGAGGTTATCCCCGGCGAATCGCTGAGGATAAGGTATTTCAACGTTAAGAACGCGATGACCAGCGGCAGAGCAGATACCTCCGGGACTGCATACGGCGATTTTATAAGAAGGCTCCAGGAGACGCTCGGCACGAGAATGCTTACCGGTTCAGAGCTGTCCAAGATCTACGACTGGCTCGACGTTTTCGGCTTCGAGCAGGCCGCCGCATTGGAAATAGTCAGGTATTGTCTTGACGAAAAGGGCGCCAAGACGAACGTATCCTATATGGATTCCGTCGCGAAAACGCTCGCGGGCAAAGGCGAATTCACTCTCGAACAGGTACGCGCTCATTTCGAATACGAAAAGAAGCTCAAAAGCGGCGCCGTTGCGATCCAAAGGCGCTGGAATAAAAAAGGCATGCCCACAGAGGATGAGATCGCCCTATATGAAAAGTGGACCGTCGCTTGGGGCTTTGACGAGGAGGCTATCTTCCTCGCCTGCGAGCGCATGACCGCCGCCGAAAGGCCCACTTTCGCATATCTTGACGGCGTCCTCAAAAGGTGGCATGAAGACGGGGCCGTGGATAGGGAAAAGATCGACGATCTCAACAAGCAGGAGGATATGATAGCCGAGCTTGCGAGGACGGCGTTGAAACGCGCCGGGCTCAAGACCTCGCCCGATTCCGAAAAGCGCGCAGCGTTCCGCGAGTGGGTAACGGAGTGGAACATGAGCGCCGAGCTAATACTCCTTGCCGCCGATCACGCCAAGGAGGACGCAAAACCCTTCCGCGCTATGAAGGGCATTGTAAACGCATGGCATGAAGCCGGTATTTCATCCCCTGCGGCCGCTGAGGAGCATTTTAAGAAAAACAGGGCTTCTTACTCGTACTCGGGCAAAAAATCTGCAAATCGTGCGTTGAATTACATGACTCATGGAATTTATACCGAAGAGAAGCTTAAGGAATTGGGAATAAGCCTCGGAGAGGAGTTCTACGTAGACGATGAATAATAAAGGATTAGGGTTCGGAAAGGAGACCGAGAACGCCCTTTCCGCAAGGAAAAGCGCCTCTCAGCGCGCTCTTAGGGAACACCTGCAGGACGTAAAGACCAATTATCCCGATATCTGGAAGCTGAGGAACGAGATAGGCGAGATCTCCCGCGATTTCGCGGATAAGATAATTGCTTCTCCGGCCGACGCGGAATCCCTTGAAGCGCTCGCAAAAACCGTTTTGAGCGAAAAAGAGGATGAGCTTTGCCGCCTGCTTGCGGAGAACGGGCTTCCTGCCGATTATCTTAAGCTCAAGCCTTTCTGCCCGGTGTGCGGCGATACAGGTTACGTGGACGGGGAGATGTGCAGCTGCCTTAAGCGCGTGCTTATAGATAAGATTTTCTCCGGCTCAGGCATAAACAGAGCCCAGTCCTTCGAGGCTTTCCGTCACGATCTCATTCCCGACTCGAAGCAGAACCGCGCCATGGAGCGGATATTCGCGTACTGTCTCGAATATGCCGAATGCTTTCCGAATGAAGAAATCTCCGACATTATCTTCATGGGAGAACCGGGCGTCGGCAAGACGTATCTTCTCAACTGCATTGGCGGCCGCGTGCTCAAAAAGGGCCATTCGGTTTTGAAGATAACCGCCAACCGCCTCGTTTCTTCCGTGATGGACAGCATAAGGAACGACGATACGGAGAGGCCCGATTTCAATATCCCCGAGCTTCTCATAATCGACGATCTCGGCACCGAACCCATGATAAACAACGTTACTCTTGAGACGATACTATCCGTTATCTGCGAGAGGCAGGACGCGGATAAAGCCACCTTGATCGCCACTAACAAGAGCATTGAACAGCTCTCCGAGGAGTACGGCGAAAGGATAGTTTCCCGCCTTTTATCGCCCCAGCGCGTCAAGGCGATAAAGATCACTACTCCGAGCATAAGGGTGATGAAGATATAAGTCTATTCCGCCGTTTGATCCGCATATAGTTGAGCGAAGAAATATGTGGAGGAACGACGATGAGGATATTCGTTATCACCAAGAAAACATTGATACTAATTGCCGCCGCAGGCGCCGTGCTGATTGCAGCCGCCATCGCGGCGGTATTGTTATTCGGCGGGAAAACCGCAAAGGCACGGGAAACTTCCGCGCTGCCTGACAGCTATCCAGATCCGGTCTATTCAAAGACCAACGTCAAAGCAGGCGAACTCTTGCCTGCAGAGGAATGCCGCGAGGCGGAGGTGCTTGCCGGCTTCAAAAAGGAGCTTCCCGTATACTCGGTTTTCAGGAACGATAAGAAGATCGCGCTGACGATCGACGCCGCGTGGGATGACGATAAAACGCCTTTTATACTGGAGACTCTTAAAAAGTACGATATAAAGGCGACCTTCTTCCTTTGCGGTTTCTGGGTTAAGGCTTATCCCGATATGGTCAAGGCCATATACGACGCGGGTCATTCTATAGGCAATCACAGCATGACGCATCCTCATATGACTAAGCTCGGCGAGGCGCAGATGCTGAAAGAAATGGATGAGCTCGACGATCTGCTTGAAAAGCTGACGGGAGAGAGGCCCAAGCTTTTCAGGGCGCCTTTCGGCGAATACAACGACGCGGTAATAAAAACGGTCAGAGCATCCGGCAGGGAGCCTATACAATGGGATATCGATACCATAGATTGGAAGCCGGAAAGGAGCTCGCAGAAGATACTCGATTCCGTTCTTCCCAAGATAAAGGACGGCTGCATAATACTCTGCCACAACAACGGCTATAAGATAGAGGAATATCTGCCTACGCTCATCGAAACGGCTATCGCAAACGGATATGAGTTCGTTACGGTAGACGAACTGCTTTTAAAAGGGGATACCGTAATAGACGTGAACGGAGTCCAAAAGCTCGAATAAAGAAAAGGGACGGTCAAAGGGCGCATTCACTTAAGCCGTCCCTTATACTTATTTAATCGTGTATTCTCTGCCGTTTATAAGGAGCGTTTCATCGTCCTTCCATTCAAGCGTCATATCATTGAATTCTCCGTATCCGCCATTCCATACGTTTTTCAGTTTGCCGCTGAGCTTTACAATACCGAGATCGACATTGATATTACGCCGAACGTTGACAAAGGTATTGCCTCCGAGGGCTCCCTGGTCGTCATCGATTATTTCGGCGATGTATCTTCCGTTAGGAGAGGGTTCGGTTCTGACGACCTCCGTTTTTCCGAACGATCCGAGCAATATGCCGAAGAAGGAGAGTATCAAAAGAAGGAAGCACAGAATACATGGTATGACAAGGACCAAAGCCTTCACAGAGGGCTTGCTGAAACGTTTTATGACGAGCGCGGCGCTTATTCCGAAACAAGCAGCTGCGCTCAGGCATGTAACAAAGTTGAGAGGCGGAGAGTTCTCCTGCGTACCCAATGAAACATACAGCATCCAATTGACGGCGGAAGCTATCGGCAGCAGCGCTGTAAGTAATCGTGCGGCTTTCCCGAGCTCGCTTCTGCTCCGTAACAAAGGCGCGGAAAAAACAATGGTCAATAATGCCGTTATTAACGAACAGATCGGATAATTGAACAGTTCCGCATCCAGTCCGCACAGGGAAGCTGTGATCGTAACGGCGGGAAAGAAAGCTGCTGCGGCAAAGATCCATGCCGCGTACGCCGTTTTACCTCGATCCATGCTCATTCCTTCCCGAGCGATTTTGCATAAACAGACGACAGCATCGCAGCTAAAATACAGGCTGCAGCCGTAAGCACGATCCCTATTCCCATGCACAATACTGAGCGTGGAACGGCTGCAAATACGTTGATTCCCGTAAACGCCCCGTAATGCACGAGACCCCATACAAATGCGGCAGCCGCAAAGAAAAGAGTTATCAGCACACTGCCGCTCATAAAAGTCCGCTTGGTCGGGTAGGACTTGATAAAATACAGATTTGCGAGAGAAAGCAGGAATGCGGCGGCCGGGATTATCAATGCGAAAAGCCAGAATCCGTTCAAGTGACCGGCCGGGGTTTTTGCTTCAAGTGCAACGCCAAGGGTGATTATAGCAAACGAAACGAAGAGGGCAAGCGACTGGAATACGGAAGCCTTAAGAACGTTTATACTGCCGAGCTTTTCAGGTGCTTTTGCCGGATAGGTGATCGCATTTTCTGCTGAAGTCATCTCCGCGTATTCCTTGCGGCACTCCTCGCATTTCTCGATATGATCCTTGACGAGCTTAGCTGATTCCTCCGAACAGCAGTCGTCTATTAAAAGAGGCATAAGATCCTTTACCACATTACAATTCATATTTTTTCATCCTTTCAGCAAGCTTCTGTCTTGCACGGTAATATGTTACTCTCGCCCAACTTTCGCTTTTGCCGAACATACGGCTTATCTCCTTCAGCGATACTCCGCCAACCGCATTGAGAGTGAACACCTTTTTATAGGGTTCTTCAAGCTTCGAAAGCTCTTCATACGCTTTTTCGCAGAGCTCCTTATCCTCGTTATCCTCGAACGGATCGTTCGTTTCGTCTCCGGCTTCATCGAGCGGTATCGTCTTCTTATGCTCGTTGTACCAGCTGAAATAGCAGTTCTTTGCCGTTTGGCAAAGCCATGACGAACAGCGTTCCTTGCTGCGGATGGTCGCGAAATTGATGTATGCACGGAAGAAGGTCTCCTGCGTCAGCTCCTCGGCGAGTGAGTCACTGCGGCAGAGTTTTATAAGATACCTGAATACGAGATCTCTGTTTTCTTCGAAAACCGCTTCAAACTCCTTCAAGGTTTCGCCTCCTTTCATACATTAGACTGCGATATCCGCAATTCGTTACAAGCTGATTCAAAAAAAGCCGCAGAGCTGTTGCTCATACGGCTGTGGATCTTTTATTACAGAAGCGCTTCCGCGAACGCTCGCGCGTCGAACGGCTGAAGATCGTCGATGCCTTCTCCGACTCCGACGAAGCGGATGGGGAGCCCGAGCTCGTTCTTGACCGCCACGACGACGCCGCCCTTGGCGGTGCCGTCGAGCTTGGTGAGTATGATACCAGTAAGCCCGCAGGATTCGCCGAACGCCTTTGCCTGAGCTATCGCGTTCTGGCCCGTCGTCGCGTCAAGCACGAGGAGCACTTCAACGTGCGCTTCGGGAAGCTCGCGGTCTATAACGCGGCGCATCTTCGCAAGCTCGTTCATAAGATTCTTCTTATTGTGGAGCCTTCCCGCGGTATCGCAGATGAGCAGGTCGTTCTTCTTTGCCTTATACGATACGATCGCGTCGAATACGACTGCGGCGGGATCCGCGCCCTCGCCGTGCTTGACGATGGGAACGTCGGCTCTGCCAGCCCAAATCGTCAGCTGTTCCGCGGCGGCGGCCCTGAACGTATCGGCGGCAGCGAGCATGGGGCGTTTGCCCTCTTCCTTATACATGGATGCGAGCTTGCCGATAGACGTCGTCTTTCCGACTCCGTTTACGCCGACTATAAGTATAACGTTGTCGCCTTCCTCGGCAAGGAAGGGCGTGTCGTTCGCCATATAGTCGGTAAGGATATCGACGAGAGCTGCCTTTGCGGCGCTGCGTTCGGTGATCTTTTCGGCCTTGATCCTTGCTTTCAGCTCATCGAGTATGCCTTCGGTCGTATCGAAGCCCATATCGGCCATTATCATGGCGTCTTCAAGCTCCTCGTAGAATTCGGCGTTTATGCGCTCGTCGCCGCCGAATATCATGCCCAAAAGGCCGCCCCTCGTTTTCTGAAGGCCCTGTTTCAGTTTGGCAAAAAAGCCGGGTTTCTTTTCTTTCTTTTCCATATCTGCTCCGTTATGCGGTCGCGCCGCCCTCAAATCTTGCGGAGATGAGGGTGGAAACGCCCTTTTCCTCCATTGATACGCCGTAGAGCGAATCGCAGACAGCCATTGCGCCCTTGCGGTGGGTGATTATTATAAACTGAGTATCTGCGGAATAGGACTTGAGATATTCCGCGTAATTATCCACGTTCGCTTCGTCAAGCGAGGTGTCAATCTCGTCGAGTATGCAGAACGCCGTGGGCTTGAGTTTCAGTATCGCAAACAGCAGAGCTATCGCAGTCAGCGCCTGTTCGCCGCCGGAGAGGAGGGAGAGGAGCTGAAGCTTCTTTCCAGGAGGCTGCGCGATGATATCGATATCGCAGTTAAGGATATCGTTCTTGTCGGAGAGTATCAGTTCGGCTCTTCCGCCGTGGAAAAGCTCTGTGAACGTACTGCTGAAATTCTCCTGGATCTGCTTGAACTGCTCCGCGAATTCGCGTTCCATAGTAGCCGTCAAACGCTTAATGATCTCCTCAAGGTCACTTTCGGCCTTCTTAAGATCCTCGCACTGCGCCTGAAGCTGCGTGTGCCTTTCGACAACGTTTCTGTAATCCTCGACAGAGGAGGTGTTGACCTCGCCAAGGCTCCTGATCTTAGTGCGGAGCTCGTCCGCCCTGAGATGGGAAGCGGTCACCTGGATGGGATGACGGAATGCAAGCGCGTTCTCATAGGTGAGCTCGTAATCCTGCCAGATCCTTGAGGTCATATTGTCAAGCTCGATCTGGAGACGGCTGATGTTGAGCTCGTACTTATGCAGACGCTCGCGCATCTCATTGAGTTCGGCAGAGCCCCTGTCGCGGCGTTCGCGCAGCTCGTCCACGTAACGGAGCTTGGCGGCGCGTTCCTCCTCAAGGGAGCGCATCTCGTCGGTAAGCGAATCGACCTGTGTACGCTCGCCTGAAATGCCCTTGGACATTTCAGCAAGCCTGCTTCTGCATTCGCTTATCTCAACCGTGAGCGAACCGGAGCTTTCCTTGTTCTTAGCCGTCGATGCAGTCAGCTCGTCAAGCTCCTTTTCGATCCTAGCCAGCTCGTTCGCGGCGGCGGTATGTTCCTTCTTCGCGGCGACGTGAGCGATCTTCAGTGAAGTCAATTCGTCGGATACGCTCTGCTGACGCGCCTTCAAAACGGTAATCTCGCTCTGAACGCGCTTTATATCCTCGGCTGTCGAAGCGTTGCCGGAATTAAGGCCCGTTTCAAGCTCGGAAGCCGCGCGGCTCTGTTCTTCGATATCGGAGATATTGTCGTTTATCTGGGAGAGCTCCGCGTCGTAGCGTTCGATCTGACGGTCGTTCTTTTCGACGTATTGGAGCACAATGTCGTGCTTTTCCTTCAGGGAAGCGCGTTTTATATCGAGCTTCTTGATCTCGTCGGCAATGAGAGAGACCTTCTCGTTGGCAGCCTCAAGGTCTTTTATAAGCTTATCGGCATTCTCGCCCGCCTTCTTTTTCTCCTGCCCGATAGCTTCCGCGCGGGATTTAAGCTGTTCTATCTCGCGCTCTCTTCCGAGCAGGCTGAACTCGCGCTTTTGTGCGCTGCCGCCCGTCATCGATCCGCCGGGGTTCATTATGTCGCCCTGAAGCGTTGCGATACGGAACGATGAACGCGCTCTCTTATTGATGGCTATGCCTACGTCAAGATCGCGTACGATCACCGTTCTGCCGAGGAGATTTTCGGCTACGCCCCTGTATCTGGGGGAGAAGGATATAAGCTCGGAAGCCACGCCGAAGCATCCTTCGACGTTTATATAGGAACGCTCCTCCTGGGTGAGAAGCCTCGGGCGCATCGCGCTTACGGGAAGGAAAGTTGCCCTGCCGTACTTCTTGGAGCGCAGGTATTCGATGACCTTTTTCGCTTCCTGCTCCGTGGGAACGACTATGTTCTGCAGCGAGGAACCGAGCGCCATTTCAATGGCGGTCTCATATTCCGCGGGAACGCTAATAAGCTCCGCGACTACGCCCTCGATTAGGGAGGAGAGGGCTGTGTCCCTTTCGGCGTCCCTCAGTAGATCCCTTACGCTGGAGTAAAAGCCCTCGTGAGCGCGCTTCATTTCGAAGAGGACCTTGCTCCTCGATCTTACGGATTCGAGCTCGTTATCGAGCCTGTGTTCGCGCTGACGCTCCGTGAATATGGTCTGGTTGATCCTGTTGACTTCCGAGACAGCGGAGGCGTTCTTTTCACGAAGCTCAGTAAGTTCCGCTCCGAGTTCGTTTTCGGAGGCTTCGCATTCCGCGTTTTCTTTCCTCAGCTTTTCGCCTTCGTCGACGACAGCCTGCTTCTCGATCGCGATGGCGTCGATCCTTCGAAACAGAGCGTTCTTCATTTCATCGAGCCTGGAAAGACGGCTCTTTGCATCGGAAAGCCTGTTGATGCGGTCCATCATGGACTGCTTGTGGCCTTCGAGTTCTTCCTCCTTGCCGGAAAGCTCCGCTTCGCATTCGTTGAGAGCGAGCTCGGTCTTTTCAAGCTCCTTTTCTGCCTGCTCGACTTCCGCGGCGAAGGAAGCTATGCTCTTTTGCAGTTCGGCGATGCTCGCCTTTCTTTCGTCGATCCCCTGCTTTGCGGATGCGGATTCTGCAATAAGCCTCTCGCGCTCCTTTTCGAGGGAGCTTATACGCTCGTTCAGCACCTTCTCCTCGCCTGAATGGGATTCCATGGCGGCGGTGGCATTAAGGAGCTTTTGCGATACTTCGCTTATCGCGGCAGAGATGCTGCGCTCGTTTTCCTCGCCCTCCGAAAGTGTGGAGGCCAGGGCTTCTGCGGAGCCTTCCGCAAGCGTTATCTCGTCCCTGAGCTGTTCGGAGGAGGCCGAGAGCTGCTTTATGCGCTCGCCCGATCTTTCATACTGATAGATGTAGAGGTTAACGTCTATGTCCTTCAGCTCGTCGCGAAGTTTCAGATATTTAATCGCCTTTTCGCTCTGTTCCCGCAGAGGCTCGATCCTGCCTTCTAGCTCGATGAGTATATCGTCCAGCCTGACAAGATTCTTCTGGGTGTTCAGGAGCTTGCGTTCGGCTTCCTCCTTGCGGGCGCGGTACTTCATAACGCCTGCAGCCTCTTCGAAAGCGATCCTTCTTTCGGAGCTCTTTTCGGAGATGATGTCGGATACCTTGCCCTGACCTATTATGGAATAGCCGTCCTTTCCGACGCCCGTATCGCGGAAAAGCTCATGGATATCCTTCAGCCTGCATGAAGCGCGGTTTATAAAGTATTCGCTTTCGCCGGATCTGTAGGCGCGCCTTGTAATGCAGACCTCCTGATAGGGAGTCTTCAGCTCGCCGTCGGTGTTGTCGAAAAAGAGCGATACCTCGCAGAAGGATAGGGGACGGCGCTTTTGCGTGCCGCCGAATATGAAGTCCTCGACCTTTTTGCCTCTTAGCGCTTTTGCGCTCTGCTCGCCCAATACGAAACGGAAGGCGTCGGCTATATTGCTTTTGCCGCAACCGTTCGGGCCGATTATTGCGGTTATTCCTTCGGGGAAAGTCAGCTCCTGCTTTTTGGCGAAGGACTTGAAACCGTTTATTTCTATTCGGGTAAGTCTCATTTTGCGTCCTCCGGTAATTCGGGCTTGATCTCGCCGAGCATTACGAGCGTCGCGTGAGCGGCGTTCTGACCGGCCTCCTGCTTGGAATTGCCCTGGCCTCTGCCGTAGGGCTTGCCGTTTATGCAGGCTTCCATAGTGAATACGCGCCTGTGATCGGGGCCGGCAACGGAGATCACGTTGTATTCAAGCGAGCCGGAATGGTTCTGCTGGATATGCTCCTGAAGCAGGGTCTTGAAATCCTTTGCGGAGATTGTGCTCACCGCGTCGTTTATAAAATGCACGGCGAAGCCAAGGATAAATTTCTTCGCCGGCTCGATGCCGCCTTCAAGATACATTGCGCCTATCACGGCTTCGAGCGCGTCCGAAAGGATGGAGGGCTTGTCTCTTCCTCCCGTATGCTCTTCACCGTGGCTGAGGAGCAGATATTCGCCGAGGCCTATTTCTCGTGCCGCGTCGTAAAGCGCGTTCTCATACACCGCTCGCGCGCGGATCCTCGTCATCAGCCCTTCGTTCATGTAGGGGTTGTTTATGAAGAGGTATTCGCTGACGATAAGCTCCAAAACGGCGTCGCCCAAAAACTCCAGACGCTCGTTGTGCCCAGTGTTTCGGTTCTCGCCTTTTACATAGGATGTATGTGTGAGAGCGGTGTTGAGAAGATCTGTATTCTTAAATGTGTATTCGAGCTTTTCCTGCAGGCGCGCGAGCTCGCGGAGCCTGTTTTCGTTTATCTTCATAGTTCGCGTTCCAAATTCCGATACTGTGTTCTTACTCCAAAACAAGCCAAAGGCCTACACGGCGTGGCAAAGGATATGCCGGTCGATGCAGGCGATTGGCATGCATTGATGATTATTTGTTGTTCTCGATGATCTCGATGATATCGCCTACGGTCTTGACCTCGGCAAGCTGCTCGTCGGGGATCTCCACGCCGTAGCGGTCTTCAAGATCCATAACGAGTTCTACGAGATCGAGGGAGTCGGCCTTGAGGTCCTCTACAAAGCGGGTGTCAAGGGTGATGTTCTCCTCGGGGACGTTGAGCTGAAGCGCTATCGCGCTGCGAATTTCTTCAAACATTGTTGTTATTACCACCTTTCTCGGTATTATCCCGGATATTTTAACCCATAAAGGGCAATCTGTCAATCATTGCTTTCCGCGTCGGCCAAAAGCTTTATTCCATCGGCTATCTTCTCTGTAACTTTGCCCGAAACGTAGAGCCTTGCTTGACGGATCGCGGAGACGAAAGCCTTTGCGTCGCTCGAACCGTGAGCCTTGATTATTCCGCCGTTTATGCCAAGGAGAGGCGCTCCGCCGTACTCGGTATAGTCCATTGTCTTCTTGACGCGCTTGAAAGCGGGCTTTGCGAGCCCAGCGCCGAATTTGGTCTTCAGGGAGGAGCGAAGCTCCTTTTTCAGCATCTTGAACAGGGTCTCGGCAAGCCCTTCCGCCTCTTTGAGTATCACGTTGCCGGTAAAGCCGTCGGTAACGAGAACGTCGTAATCGCCGGAGAATATCTCTCTGCCTTCACAGTTGCCTGCGAAATTGACGTCCGTCTCCTTGAGAAGCGCGTATGCGGCTTTCGTCAGCTCGCTGCCCTTGGCTTCCTCTTCGCCGTTGTTGACCAAACCGACTCTGGGGGAGGATATCCCCATTACGCCCTCCATATAGGCGGAGCCCATTATGGCGAATTGGGGCAGATACTCGGGCTTGCAGTCGGAGTTTGCGCCGCAGTCGAGCAGCAGGAAGGGCTTTGAAGCTGTCGGCATAACTGGAGCTAGCGCGGGGCGCTTTACGCCGGGAATGCGCCTTACGATGAGCGTAGCGCCGGTAAGCACCGCGCCTGTGCTTCCTGCGGAAATAAGGCAGTCCGCCTCGTGCGAGGCCATAACGTTCATTGCCGCGACGAGGGAGGAATTCTTCTTTCTTTTTACGGCGATTGTCGGCTGCTCGTCGCAGGTGATGACTTCGGGAGCGTGGATAATCGTAATGCGGCTCATATCGGCCGTCTCGCGCTTTGAAAGCTCCTCACGGATCCTTGCTTCGTCGCCCGTAAGTATTACCTCGAAATCGCCCCATTCCCGCATAGCGCGGCATACGCCCTCTATAACGGCCTCGGGTGCGTTGTCTCCGCCAAAGGCGTCTATAACAAGCTTCATGGTTTACACTCCTTTTATTTCCTGTAACGTATTATACAACCAATTTACAAGCTTTACAATCAAATATATTTGAAAAAACGATTGACATTACAGCATTATAGTGTATAATCGGTAAGGTGTAAAGCTAAAATGCTTTACAGGCGTATCCATCAGGTCCAGTATCGGAAAGGCGCGTACCCTATATGACCGATAAAGCCGAATTATCCCTTCTGCTCGATTACTACGGAGCTTTCCTCACCGAAAGGCAGCGCGAGCTCCTGCGTATGAGCGCGGATGAAGATATGTCCCTCAGCGAAATAGCGGAGGAGGTCGGCGTATCAAGGCAGGGAGTAAGGGATTGCCTCAATAAAGCGTCCCGTCAGCTCAGGGAATTCGAAGCGGGTCTCAGCCTTGTCGAACACGATATGAAACTGCGCGCCGTTCTTTCCGAACTCGAGTCCGCCGGGAACGATCCCGATTCTCTTGTTAAGGCAGTCGGTTCTGCCGAAGCGGTCATTCGGTCGCTCATTCGATAAAAGCTATTACGGAGGCTGTTATGGCATTTGAAGGTCTTGCTTCAAAACTCCAAAACATATTCAAGAAGCTCGGCAACAAGGGCAAGCTTTCCGAAAAGGAAGTCAAGGAAGCCCTTCGAGAGGTAAGGCTCGCGCTGCTTGAGGCGGACGTCAACTACACCGTCGTCAAGAGCTTCATAAATCACGTGACCGAGCGCGCCGTCGGCAGCGAGGTGCTTGAAAGCCTCACGCCCGCGCAGCAGGTAATCAAGATCGTCAACGAAGAGCTTACGAAGCTCATGGGCGGTTCCGCCGCGAAGCTCGAATACGGCTCCAAAAAGCCCGCGGTTTTCCTGCTTTCCGGTCTTCAGGGCGCAGGTAAAACCACTATGGCGGGCAAGCTCGCGGCATACCTCAAGAAGCATCAGTCCAAGGACGCCCTTCTCGTCGCTTGCGATATTTACCGTCCCGCTGCGATAGATCAGCTCAAGATCGTCGGTGAAAAGGTCGGCGCGAAGGTCTTTGAAAGGGGTCAGAGCGATCCCGTTGAGACGGCGAAGCTCGCTATCGAATTCGCGGAGCGCAACTTCCTCGACGTCGTCATAATCGATACCGCAGGCCGTCTTCATATAGACGAGGCCATGATGGATGAGATCGCTGCCATTAAGGATGCGACCAATCCCTCCGAGATACTCCTCGTAGTAGACGCAATGACCGGTCAGGACGCCGTCAACGTAGCAAAGTCCTTCCACGATAAGCTCGGTCTCACGGGCGTTATCCTCACCAAGCTCGACGGCGATACCCGCGGCGGCGCCGCTCTCTCCGTCAGAGAAGTCACCGGGAAGCCCATCAAGTTCTCCGGCACGGGCGAAAAGCTCACCGATCTCGAGGTGTTCCATCCCGACCGTATGGCTTCGAGGATACTCGGCATGGGCGATATGCTCTCGCTCATCGAGAAGGCCGAGCAGGCCTTCGATGAGAAGAAGGCCGCTGAGCTTGCGAACAAGATCAGGAAGGACGATTTCACGCTCGACGATTTCCTCGATCAATTCCAGCAGGTCAAGAACATGGGCTCGCTTGACGAGCTCGTCGGGATGATCCCCGGTATGAACACGGCTCAGTTAAAGGGAGCACAGGTCGATACAAAGGCCATCGGAAGGATGGAAGCCATCATAAGATCGATGACTCCCGCCGAACGCGCAAAGCCCGAGCTTTTGAACGCCAGCCGCAAACGCCGCGTCGCGAAGGGAAGCGGCACCAGCGTGCAGGAGGTCAACAGGCTCCTCAACCAGTTCGATTCCACCCGTCAGCTTATGAAGCAGATGACGGGCGGAAGATTCAAGAAGAAGGGCCGCAGAGGCTTCTTCGGATTCTGAGATATCACCGGCTTATGCCGTTGAATAAAACTATCAAGATAATCAAACTCAGGAGGTTACTTATTATGTTAAAGATCAGGCTTCGTCGTATGGGCGCCAAGAAGGCTCCTTTCTATCGTATCGTAGTCGCTGATTCCCGTGCTCCCCGCAATGGCGCTTTCGTTGAAGAGATCGGTTATTACAACCCCATTGCCGAGCCAGTCGTCCTCAACGTAGACGCCGAGAAGGCCCGCACCTGGATGAAGAACGGCGCTCAGCCCACCGATACCGTACGCGCTCTGCTCAAGAAGTCCGGCGCTATCGACTGATGATCAAAATGGAAGAGAACGTCGTTACTACCGACAGTATGGCGGCTCTTGTCGAATACATTGCCAGGAACCTCGTTGACGAACCCGAAGAAGTCAAGGTCGCGGTCAAAGAGGGAGAGGACGGCGTTGTTGTGATAGAGCTTACTGTCGCAAAGGATGATATGGGAAAAGTCATCGGAAAGCAGGGCCGTATAGCTCA
>JAILRE010000048.1 GCA_024698505.1 Clostridiales bacterium
TATTCCGGCGGCGGCATCACTTTAGCGCAGCTCGCCTTTGAGCGCATCACGGGCACGACCCTGCGCGAGGCATTCCAAAAGGAGGTCGCGGAGCCTCTGGGCTTAAAGCGCACCGGCTTCTTCCAGCCCCTTGACGAGGAGCTCGTCAAGAACGCCGCGTTCGGCGGAAAACTCGGCATAAAGGAGGATCCCGAGCACGGGTATCATTACTATCCCGAGCACGCCGCGGCGGGCCTGTGGTCAACGCCCACCGAACTCGTGAAGATAGGCCTCGCGCTCTCGAAGAGCTACCGCAGGGGCGGCTTCCTCAAAAAGAAGACCGCGCGCCGCATGCTGACCCCCGTTATGGACAGTTACGGCCTCTGCGTTTACAACCTCAGAGGCGATATCGGCGAGCACGGCGGCTGGAACGAGGGCTTTGTGACCGAGTGGATGTTCTCACTTCGCGAGGATATGTGCATAGCCTCCATGCTCAACCACTCCACGGATGATCTCGATTGGGGTCAGACCAAGCTCGCGCTCAAGCTGTTCCAGGACGGTGAGGAATACCTTGCCGGGGAACCGAGCAAAAGGGCGCTGAATTCCTATTGCGGAAAGTACTCGCATCCCGATGACGCGGAATTCTTCGTCGAAGAGGTATTCATGAAGGACGATGAGCTGTATGCGAGATTCAAAGACGCCGACGAGGAATTCGAGAACAGGCTCTATCGCATAGAGAAGAAGACCTTCGGCCGCATCGGAGGTTTTACAAAGCTCGTATTCGATGAGGACGGCGCTTACGTGAACGGCGTCACGTGCAAAAAGCTGTGATACTGTGAAATAGCCGAATATAAGGAGAAATATCATGGAAAAGAAAGAATCAATGGAAGAGCTCGCCCGCAAAGCCTATGAAAAGGGCGGCTTCAACGGCGTTTGGCTTTACGCCGAAAACGGCGAGATAGTGTCGAAGGGCGCTTACGGCTGGGTGGACGCGGAGAACACCATACCCATGCGCGAGGATACCATATTCGAGATGGCCTCCATAACGAAGATGTTCACCGCCACGGCGATAATGCTCCTCGTGCGCGAGGGCAAGCTCTCGGTCGACGACGAGTACGTGAAGTACTTCCCCGAATTCCCCTATGAGGGCGTGACGATCAAGCATCTTCTCACCCATACGAGCGGCATGCCCGAGGACCTCGGGACCGACGACTGGGTGGAACCCATTTGGGAAAACGAGCACAGGATCCCGCCCTGCAGCGAGATCATCCGCTTCCTGATCGACAGCGGCAGGGAGCTCGACTGCGCCCCCGGCGAAAGGTTCGAGTACAGCGACATCCACTACTGCCTGCTGGCGAATCTGGTTGAAAAGCTCTCCGGCGAGAAGTTCGAGGACTACCTCAAAAAGAACGTGCTGGAGCCCTCCGGCATGAAGGATTCCGCCATACTCCACACCCGCAGGGACGGCAGGCCCTCGAGCCGCATCGCCCGTAATATGGTGCTGGAGGACGGTGAATACGTGCCCTCCGACCTTTCGAAGGACGCCTCCTACGTGTGCGGTTCGGACGGCCTCAACGGCTGCGATTATCTCTACACCACGGTATTCGACATGCTCGCGTGGGACCGCGCGCTGCGTGAAGAGAAGGTGCTCACCCGTGAGGAGCAGGCGGTCATGTTCACGCCCGTGAAGCTGAATTCGGGCGAGGACTACGCCGACGAGGACGGCGACGGCTACGGCTTCGGCTGGGGCGTCAAGCGGGATGAGGAGCACGGCCTCATCGTCTCCCATTCCGGCGGCATGCCCGGCCTTAATACCTGGTTCGAGCGCTACGTCGATGAGGATAAGGTTCTGATATTCTTCTTCAACCGCGACTTTACGGATATGCGAGCGTGCGGCGGCTTCTGGGATGGCATGATGGCGATCGCCAACGACGATGAGCCCGAACCCCTCGTCACGATCGAGGACGTTATGGTAAAGGATCCCGATAGGTCGGATTGGGAGAGCTTCTGCGGCAAGTACGAGCGCCCCGAGGACGAGGAATTCATGATCGACGAGGTCTTCATGAAGGACGGCGAGCTTTACGCCAACGCGGTCATCGAAGGCGACGAGGAGACCTTCCGCCTCTATCCCCTATCGGAGAACGAGTTCGGCAGAAAGGGCGGCTTCCTAAAGCTGGCCTTCGCCGAAGGCTGCATCAAGTACGACGAGAATACCTGCAAAAAGCTGTAAAAGGCAGATCGCCAACTTCCGGTTTGCGGAGATGCCGAGAGGGCAGAAAAAGCCGTCCCCTTGAGAGGAAGGCGGCTGAGCGAAGCGAGGTCGGATGAGGTGGGGATGCATCCTTGTCCACATTCATAACGAGCATCGGATTTTGCCCCACAAAATCCAAAAGACAAAACAGGCGTGACCGTTGTGGTCACGCCTGCCTCATATCCTTTTGAGACGGTGATTGAAACCTCAAAGCAACTTCTTTGCGGAGTACGCCCCGAGGGGGTCCTTTTTTTGCGCTGCGGCGGTCAGATCTCGATCTTCGCGCCCATGAGCTTGGCGAGCTCGCGCACGATGGCGGTGTCGGCCGGCCAGACGGGGGCGGTGACGAGGTTGCGGTCGACGACGGCGTCGGTGACGGGCACGGGGACGTACTCGCCGCCGGCGAGCGTCACGTCGGGGCCGACGGCGGGATAGGCCGTGGCCTTATAGCCCTTGAGCACGCCGGCCGCTGCCA
>JAILRE010000055.1 GCA_024698505.1 Clostridiales bacterium
GGCTTTCCCGGGGCGGGCTGCTGCGCTTTATCACACCCTCGTAAGCATAGCTTCCGAGGCGTTCGCCTGAAAGCGACGCACTGCGTCCCTTTCCGGGCGGCTCACGCTAGCAAGGCCGCCCGTTCTTCGCCTTTTTGACCATTCACCGGATGGTCAAAATCGCCTGCGCACTGCGTGGCGCTAGGCGACCGGCTCCGAACCCCGGCGCGATGCGGCTTCGCTTTGATTATTAGAACAATGAAGCGAAGCCGGATACACGGCCTGCGCCGTGTGACCGAACTGCGTACTTGGCGTATGCACCCCGGCGCGATGCGGCGCCGTTTTGATCAACAAAAAGAGGAAACGGCGCCGGATACACGGCTTGCGCCGTGTGACCGAACTGCGTTCGAATCGGCGTGCAAAGCACGCGAAAAGAAAAAACCCGCCGCGAGGGCGGGTTCTTTCTTTTGGCCTCCCCGGCGCGATTCGAACGCGCGACCTTTCGCTTAGGAGGCGAACGCTCTATCCTGCTGAGCTACGGAGAGACGGGGCTCTTAAAGGGCCGTCTTTTATAATATCAAACGGGAGGGGGAATGTCAATACGTAAATGGGAAAAGGCGAAAAATATATGCGGGCTGAGGCGAGAGGGCGGGGGAGGTCATATTTTAGCCCGCAGGGTATGCGTCGGGCCCCAGCTTTTAAGGACCGTGACGGAGGAGAATCCCGCCGAAAGCAGGGCCTCCATCTCGTGCTCAACGGTCAGCGGCGTATCGAAATGATAGAATTCGCCGTCCTCGACGCTCTGCTCCTTTTTCAGGCGGATAAGCTCCGCGCGGAGGGAGCGTTCCTCCTCGGGCGAGGAAGCGAAGTAATCCGTCAGTATGAAGAAGCCGCCGGGCTTCAGGGCTTTTCGAAGCTTCGCGTAGAGGGGAAGCTTCTCGTCCTTCGTGAAATGGTGGAGCGATTCGACGGACAGCGCCGCGTCGAAGGCGCTCTCGCCGAACGGGACTTCGAAATACGAGCCCGCGATAAGCTTCAGCCTCTTATCGGGAAACTTCTCGGCAAGCGCGGCGAGCATCTTCGGCGCAAGATCTATTCCCGTGACGGAGGCGTTCGGGGCAAGCTCGAAATAATACCCCAGCTCCAGGCCCGTGCCGCAGCCGAGATCCAGCACGGAGGGCGAGCCCTCCCTCGGCAGACAGCCCGCGGTGAAGGGGTAGAACTCGGCGGCGGAAGCAATGCAGGTGAGCTGGTGCTCCTCGTAGCCGTCGAGCCGTTTTTCGAAGAATTCTCCCATCCTTTCAAGCATGCGGCGTCACTCCTTCCCGTGCCTGCGCCTTTCGCGCTCCTCCTCGGAGAAATCGTAATAGGAGTGGACGAGGCTCCTGTAGCCGAGCGCCTTCATATCCTCGTAGCGGACGTTGAAGCGCGCCTTGGTGCGCCTGCCGCTTATCAGCACGCGGACGCAGTCCTGCGCGTAGCGGTCGATCACGCGGAGGCTCTCCGCCGTCGTGATGACGGGGAAGAACCAGTAAGTCCAGGTCAGCTCGTTGTCGGCGGGGTTCTCGAAGAGCTTGCGGTTGAATACGCGTATGAACGCCTTCGCCGCCTTCTCGCCATCGAGACCGTTGCGGTCGCGCCATCTGGCAAGGGCGCGCGTCTTGCGGCGCATCTTCTGCTTCAGCTTCACGACCGATGCGGGAGCTACGTCTATAACGCCGCTTTTGTAGCTGAAGCCGAGGAAAACGAAGCCCTCCTCGGGGCTTGTGAAGCTTTCCTTGGCGGGGTTGACGGCAAGACGACGCTCCGAAAGCTTCGTCCTCACGGTCTCGGCAAGGGCTACCGCCTCCTCGCGGGTGTTTGCAAATAGTATTATATCGTCCGAATATCTCGCGTAGGGGACGCCGAGGCTCTCGAAATAAAGGTCGAGCTCCCTCAAAAAGAGGTTAGCGAAGAACGAGGCGAGCGGCGTTCCCGCCATTATGCCCTTCTGTTCTTCAACGGGCCTGCCGCGGTCGAGCGCGAGGGGCTCGCATAATAGCCCCTTCAGGAACGCGAAGAGCGGGGGATCCGAAAGCGCCGCCTCGAGCTCAGGCAGGAAGAGGCTTATATCTATCGAATTGAAGTAATTGCTTACGTCTACCTTGTAGGAATACATGCGCCCTATCCCGGGCCTGCGGAGGAGGGAGAGCAGCGCGTCCTTCGCGGTGCGGCCGGGGCGGAAGGAGAAGAGGTTGTTCGCGAAAAGCCCGTCGTACTTCCTCAGAAGCAGATACGTCAGCAGCTTCGTGACCATGTTCTCCGCGTAGGGGTAGGTGTAGACGACGCGCTTTTTCTGCGTGCCGAGCTTCGAAATGACGCTCTTTTTGGGCAAAGGAAATCTCTCCCCTTTTTCTATCCTTTCGCAGACGGGGAGATAGGCTTTGTCGTCTATGAATTTGCGGAGTTCCTTTTTGAGGGAGTCGGGGCAGACGAGGGAGGTCTTGTATTCGCAGAACCTCTCCCAGACGCGGGGCTCCTTCAGCTGAAAGAGAAGCGACATAGGCAAAAGGAAAAAACAGAAAGAGAAATCCTTAAATTCAGGAAGTTCCTGAATGTACCGGACAGTACACGGGCGGGCCGCCTGCGAGGCCGTTCCAAAGCGCCCGTGCCTTGCCCATCACAGGCGCAGCGCGTTCTCTTTCTGTTTTTTGCGGTTGTTGGGGGCTCTCAGACGCCGAGAGCCTTATTGACGCGCTCCTTGACGTAGGCGCGGGTGTTCCACCAGCCCTGATGGTCAAAGTAGAAGCGCAGATAGGGGACGCCGTTTTTCAGGCACTCCTTGCGGAGCATCTGCGCGGCGCTCTTCTCCGTCATCAGCTCGACGACCAGCGCGGTCGTTTCGGCCTTGCGGAAGGTGTACTTGTACCTTCTCCACTCCTCGATGCACTCCCTCGAGATATCGTATCCGGGAAAGTCCTCGGCGAAGATCTTGTCGAAATAGGAAAGGTACGGTCCGTTGAAATTGTACTGGCACTCCTCCGCGGGGACTACGTCGTACCAGTCGTCCTCATATTCGGGAGCTGCGGGCGCGGCGTTCCCGCCTCCGCCGATGACCGTTCCGGAGGCTACTCCGCCGGGGATGACCTGGACGGGCTCGTGGCTCTCGGGCTTTTCGGGCTTGGGCTTGACGGATTCAAGCAGCTCGTTGGCCGCGGCTTCGCCGATCTTGTCGGCGACCTCCTTCTTTATCTTGTTCAGTATGCCGGAAAGTAAACTCATAAAAACACCTCCATAGGGGGATTGTTTATATATTTTATCAGATAATATACCGAATTGCAATAGCGAATCTTTATTTTTTGAGATAATTGCCGCATTTTCGAAAATAAAAAAGCCCCGGCGCTGCCGCCGGGGCTTTTGGGATCATTTACCGTTCTTTTTCTTTTTGACGAGTATAAGTATCACGACGACTATCACTATGATTATTATCAGCCAGATGAATATGCAGAGGCCGAGGGGCTGCGGGCAGAAATGGCAGATGGGGCAGACCTTCTTGCCGGGAGCCGCGGGATCGTCGGGCGCCTGCGTCGCGTCGGCGCCGGGATCGGTATGATAGTTGATGTCGTCCGTGCCGAAGGAGATGGTCTTCGACCAATCCGAATAGATGCATTCGTCGATATAGCCCGGATGATCGTATCTGTAGCGGCAGCGGAGCTCGACCTCGGCGTCCTTCGGGACGTTCGGGCGCGCCTCGTTCGCAAGGTTGAACAGCGCGGATTCCATTTCGCCTGCCTTGATTATCCAATCGCCCTGGAGCTCCGTGAATTCCGCGTCGCCCTTTACCCTTGCCCAGACCTCGATGGTGATCGAGCCGCCGTTGGCCTCGACCTTCGATGCGTTCTCGGCGAGCTTATCGGGGACTGCGAGCGTGAAGGCGACTATCGGATTGTCGTTGAACTCCTTGTCCGTCATGTGAAGGCCGGTGATCACGGGCGCTTCGAGATCGGCCTTGGTCAGGGGCGTGAATTTTTCCGCGTCCTTGCCGACGCTGGTCACGCTCGACCAATCGGAGAAATAGTATTTGTCGGGCTCGCCGTCCCTGCGGACGGTCACGGCGAAGCGGGCGCGAAAATACATGGTGTGCTTGGAATAATCGATGTAAAGCGTGCCGTCGTCTTCCTCGCTGTAGGTGTACTGATCGGGCCTCAGCTGATCCCTGACGCCGGGGGTGTGCGTTTCGGGAACGCCGTACCAGCGGTCGTCGTTCGGGACGCCGCGCGTGATCCAGATATCCTGAACGGTCTCCGTGGCGTTGTTGAGGCTGCCGTCGACGATATCCCATTCGCTGTAACGGGGGTTGCCTTCGGAATCGCGGCCGAGCCCGAATTCGGGCGTTCCGTCCCAGTATTGGTTGTAATGCCAGCCGGAAACGGGATCGGAAACGTCGTCCAGCGCCCAGTCGATCTGAACGTTCATCCAGATATCGTCGCAGCCGATGTTCTGCATGAAGGCGTCGATGGTGCCGTCGTAGTTGGCGTTCTCCATGTTCTTGAAAAACGTCGTCATCTCATTGCTTAGGCAGTAGGTCAGTTCGGTCGTGGTCGGCGAATCGTTGCCCTCGGCCCAGACCGCCGTCACGTAAGCGGGGGCGGTAAGCTCGAACGGCAGACCGTTCCCCGAGGGGGAGGCGAATACCGCCGCGCAGGAGAAAAGCAGCAGGCAGGCTATCGCCAGCGATATGATGCGTTTTTTCATACGGACCTCCTTTTTCCCGATCCTTTGGAATTATTATATAATATACACCGAATCGCCGATCTTGTCAATAAAAAAAAGCCGCCCGCCGCGTGGGCCGTTCCCCGACGCGGCGAGCGTAATGAAGGAAGAAAGTGATATTGTCGTTTTTTGGGAGGCGGGGGAGGGAGGTTTTGCCTCATTCCTCCGCTTTTATATAGCTAACGTACTCGACGTCGCTGTTTTCCCCGGCGGTCTTCTTCAGCCAGAGGAAGACATCGTCGCGGAGCTTCTGCTTGGCGGCGGGAGCGGGGAGGGAGGCGTCCGGCCAAAACGGCTCCGAGATATAGACCTCGCGCCGCGGGGTCTTCCTGAGCTTCCCGAGGCCGCGCCTCTTTTTATAGCAGACGCAGACGCCCACGGCGGGGACTTCCTGCTTGACGGGGTAGCGGAAGGAGCCGGGCTTGAAATCCCTAATGAAATTGCAGAAGGGCCATATATGCGCCTCCGGGAATATCATAACGGCTCTGCCCTGGTCTATGCGCCGTTCGATCGCGCTGACGAACGGGGGCACGGCGTCCCTTTCGGTGGGGACGGGTATCGCGCCCAGCATCTGCACGAAGGTGCGGACGCCCTTTATCGAAACGGTGTCGGGCGAGACGAGCACGTGGCTCTTTTTGGGGAAGCAGACGAGCGGCCCCGCGAAGGCGTCGAGCCAGTGGGTGTGGTTGGCGTAGAGGAAAAAGCCCTTGCCGCCGCGCTTTTTCTGCTCCTTTGCGAGCGCCCTTATATTGCGCCTGCCCTTTATCGTGAAGCCCGAAACGAGCCATATGAGGGCGACTGTCGGTATCGCGAAAACGTAGTAGGCGAAGAACTCGCCTATCCGCCAAAGGAGGCCCTTCGGAGCGAAGGGGAAATCCTTTTCGATCTTTACGGCGGTTATGCCGTTGTCGGCAAAATCGTCGTTCAGCTCGTCCTTATAATAGATAACGTCACCTCGCTTCACGGTACGCCTCCGCGTTTTCGAGTATCATGCGCTCCATCTCGTCCATGCAGTGGTCGAAATCGAACCTTGCGGAATAGCCCGTGTAGCTGCGGCTGCAGCTCTCCTTTTCGGCGGGATGCTCTATCCACCAGTCGATCTTCTTCGCAAGATCGGCGGGATCGTTGAATTTGAAGAGGTTCATATCGCTCTGGGCGAAATACCTCGTCGCGGAGCGGGGCGAGTCGTTTATTACGGGCACGAGCCCGCAGGAGATCGCCTCGAGGCAGGCGATGGCCTCCAGCTCTATCTCGGCGGGGTGGACGTAAAGATCGGAGAAGTTCAGCACCTTTACCATGTCCTCGCGAGAGAAAAAGCGGAACACGGGCGGGTTTTTGAGCTTGCGCGAGCGCTTTTTCAGCTTCTCCTCCTGGGGGCCGCAGCCCGCGAATATGAGCTGTATGTCGTCCGAGTGCTTCGAGAGCGCCGCCGCGTCTATGAGCAGACCGTGGGATTTCTCCTTGCTGTACCTTCCCGTGAAGAGTATCACGAATTTATCGCGGAATTCCTCGGGCTTTTCGCAGGGCATGGGCTTGAAGCGGCGGTTGACGCCGTTCGAGATCACGCGGTGGGGCGTTTTGTGCTTTATCTCGGATTCGAAGGTGCGGCAGATGAATTCGGTCGGGTAATGGATGCAGTCAACGTAGCGGTAAACGAAGCGGTCGAAGACCTTGTAAACGAGCTTGTTAACGCCCTTCGCGTTCATCAGGAAGAGATGGTTCGTGAAATTCTCCGCCTGGCAGTGGAAGCCCGCGGTGAGGGGGATCCCCATTTCGTGAGCGAGCTTCGCCGCCTGCGAGCAGAGCAAAAAGGGCGTGATGATATGCGCCGCGTCCGCGCCGTCGAGCGCCTCCTTCAGAACGGCTTTGTCCCTCCTTGCGAGGAGCACTCCGTTCTTGGCGAGGTACCCGTTCAGTGGCCCGAGGTTCAGCGTCGGGACGACGAAATAATCCTTTTCGCCCCTTCGGAATTCGTCCGGACAGACCACCCTTACCGTATGCCCCTTCGCCCGCATGGAGCGGATGAGGTTCATCGCGGCGATGGAGGTGCCGTTGTTTTCCTTTCCGAGCACGTCACAAATAACAGTGAGCGTCATGAGACCTCCTTGCTGGTTCGGATGTATGATTGTATGCGGGAAAAGGAAAAAGCCGACGGGCAAAAACGAATGAAAAATGCCTGAATGAACGCGCCGCGCCGGTGGATGCCCATCCCGCGGGATGACGGGGAGGAAGCTTGCTTCGCTCCCGTATCCCATTATAAGGGATAAGCGGAAAATTGTCAATACATGTAATATCGAAAATTAGATGTAATTGTCAAAATAACAGGATGCGAAGACCGGCGTCGAGCAACTGCGCATCCTGCAGCTGCTCTGTCGGGCACGCTCGACTTACCAATGGCGCACTGACCGCGAGAACCGTCCCCGTGGTCAGTAAAAATGTGCCTGCCGCTGTAAAATTCACAAGAAAAACACAATTGAAGTATGGCGCGCGGATCACACTTATGGTATGATATAAATGTCGAAATATGCGTTTGCATAATTAACGAAAAACTGTCAGGAGGAAACCATATGAGAACAGCAAAAAGACTCTCCGCTCTGCTGCTTGCGGCATTGATGGCGGTCTCGCTGCTCCCCGCATCCGCGTTCGCGCGGGGCGTCGTTGCCCCGAGCGAGGTCGAGACGCTCGTCGCCTGGGATTTTGAATCCGAGACTCCGACCGTCGCCTCTCCGGCCAGTGGAAACAACACCGGCGCGGTAATAGCGAGGGAATCGGCCGTCACGTTCAGCTATGCCGGAGGCTATGGCGGAAGCGCCAACGGCCTGAACACCTCGGCGTGGGACGGCGCATCGGCTGAATCTCCGAAGTACTACACCGTAACGGTCAACGCTTCGGGATATGAGGCGCTTAACGTATCCGCCGCTTTCCGCCCTTCCAATACCGGTCCTAAGAACGTCGCGCTTTATTACAGCGTCGACGGTGAGAACTTCACCGCTGCCGAAGGCGGTTCCGTTGTTCTTTCCGGAGGATCCTGGAAGACGGTAAGCATCTCCCTTCCCACGGAATGTGATGAGGAACAGACCGTCGTCCTCCGCTTCGCGGTGACCGATACCGTCAGCGCGAACAACGATACCATTGCTTCGGGCGGCACGCTCCGCATCGACAATTTAGTCGTCACCGGCACTCCCACCGGCACCCCCGAGCCCACCGAGGAGCCCGAGCCCACCGACACCCCCGAGCCCACCGAGGAGCCCGTCGTCACGGTCGTCACGATTGCCGAGGCGCTGGCCGCCGAGGACAATAAGGAGGGTATCTGCGTACAGGGCGTCGTCACGTTCAAGGACGGCAGGACGATCTATATCGAGGACGCCACCGGCGCTATTGCGCTCTACCTCAACAGCAATACCGTTCCCGCCTCGCTGGCTCTCGGCGACGAGGTCAGGGCGGTCGGCAAGCGCACGACGTTCAACGGCCTTCCCGAGCTGACCGGCATAAACGGCGGCGACGAGGCGGCCTTTGCCGTGCTCACAACGGGCAATACGCTTCCTCTGCAGGAGCTGACGATAGCCGAGATAAAGGCCGATCCCAACAGCTATATCTGCGAGCGCGTGCTCATAAGGTCCGCCGTTATGGGCGCCGTCAACAATTCCGGCAGCACGCCGATAACCCAGGGCGAATATTCCATCAATATCTATAAGATGCCCGCGAACGACGCCGCAGAGGGCGACACCGTCGACGTGTACGCGGTCGTCGGCATGCACACTTCGGGCGTCCAGCTGAGGGTGGCTCTCGCTTCCGACGTTACCGTCGTTTCGACCCCCGAGCCCACCGAGACTCCCGAACCGACGGAAGTTCCCGAACCCACCGAGGTTCCCGAGCCGACGGAAGTCCCCGAGCCCACGGCCGAGCCCACCGAGGCTCCCGCGATCCCCGATCCCATAGATCCCGCGGATTACGAAGGCTATACCACGATAGCCGAGGTCCTCGCCATGACGACGACGGGCGGCACCGTCACCGTCGTGGGCCAGGTCACCATGAAGTTCGGCAACACGGGCTCGCTCAATTCCGTCGCTCTGGGCGACGTTGAGAACAACGAGATAATCGGCCTCCAGGTCTACGATTACACCAATATCGCAAGCTACAACGTGGGCGATATAGTGGCCGTGACGGGCGTCGTCGGCGTTTACGGCGAAGTGCGCCAGATATCGAACGTCACTGCAGTGACCGTGCTCTCCACCGAGGCGGAGCCCATGGCCGCGCAGGAGGTCACGGTCACCGAGCTCAAGAACAATATCGCGAACTACCTCTCCGAGTTCGTCGTTATAAAGAACGCCGTGATGGGCGCCTATAACGGAAGCGGCTCCACCGCGATAACCGGCGCGGACGGCGAAAGTATCAACATCTTCCGCGCGGCGGCCTATCCCGACGGCCTGCTTGAAGGCGATACCGCGGACGTTTACGCCGTAGCATCCAAGTTTAACAGCACCGTTCAGCTGAGGAACGGCGCATCCGCCGACTACGTCGTGACCGGCTATATCACGATAGCCGAGGCGCTGGCTCTCGCTGCCAACAAGACCGCGACGGTCAGGGGCGTCGTCACCTTCATCGACGGCCTGAACGTCTACGTTCAGGATCGCACGGGCGGCATCGACCTCTACCTCAACAGCGGCACCCTTCCCGAGGGCCTTGCGATAGGCGATCTCGTCCAGGCGACCGGCACGAGGGCGGATTATAAGGGCCTTCCCGAACTGAAGAGCATCAACGGCTCCGACGAGGCGGCCTTCAAGGTGCTCTCGAACGGCAATCCGCTCCCGCTCGAGATCGTAACGCTTGCCGAGCTTCTCGCAAACCCCGACCTCTACATGTGCGAGCGCATCAAGGTCGAGGCGGTCACTCTCGGCGCGATCGACAACGGCGGCAACACCCCCATAACCCAGGACGGCAGCAGCATCAATATCTACAAGCTGCCCGTTATCGAGTTCGTTGAGGGCGATACCGTCGACGTTATAGCGATAGTCTCCTGCTTCAACGCTCCGCAGCTTCGCGTTGCCGACGCCTCCTGCGTGACCGAGGCGGTCGTCTATAACGATCCCATAGCGGACGACCTCTTCGAGGAGGGCATAATGACCATCCCCGAGGTCATAGCCTGTGCCGATTCCACCGAGGTGACGCTCATCGCTCAGCTCGTCTACAGGTTCGGCAATTACGACAACATCAATTCCGCCATACTCGAGGATATCATCGACGGCGAGATATACGGCCTCCAGCTCTATAACTCCCTCGACGATTACGAGATCGGCGACGTTCTGAAGATCACCGCCACGAAGACCACCTACAGCAGCGTTCCTCAGATCCAGTCTGCGACCGCGGTCGAGAAGCTCTATCATACCGACCGCATACCCGCGCAGGTCTTCGACACCTTCGCAGAGCTGATCGCGATGCAGGAAAGCCTCCTCTCCGAGTACGTCATGATAAGGAACGTCACTCTGGGAGCATACAATGACAACGGAAACACCGTGATCACCGACTCCACCGGCGCGACCATGAACATCTACCGCGCCGCCTCCTACGGCCCCTACTGCGTAGCGGAGGGCGAGGTCGTCGATCTCTGCGGCGCCCTGTCCAGATACAATACCACCTGGCAGCTGAGGGGCTGCGAGTACTTCGGCGAGAACAAGGCCCCCGTCATCACGACGGGCTCGTTCCTTGACGCGCAGGTCGGCGTCGATTACGACGTCGCGATCACAGTCACCGACGATTACGGCCTCGATCGCGTCACCGTGACCTATCAGATAGGCGAGACGAGCGGCGAGATCGCGATGGAGTACAACGCGACCAACGCCAAGTACAGGGCCGTCATACCCGGAACCGCGATAATCGCCGGCTTCTCCGAGATGACGCTCACCTTCACCGCGGTCGATGCGAGCGGCCTTACCTCCTCCGAGACCGTCACGGTCAACGTCGTCGACAAGCCCCAGATAGTCAGCGTGCTGCCGAGGGCGAACTCCGCGACGCATGAGGACAAGAGCCCCGAGATCTCCGTCGTGTTCGCGAACGCGGGCGATGACCCCGCCGTCGTGATAACCGTCGCGGGCGTTTCGGGCGAGACCGTCGTCGAGGGCGATACCGCCTCCTTCGTCTACGAGGGCCCGCTTGCGGACGGCAAGTATCAGGCGAACGTAACGATCACGAGGGCGGACGGCGAAAACGTCTCCTTCGATTGGAGCTTCACCGTCGGCGAGCCGCAGTTCAATTTCTACTTCGGTCAGCTCCACAGCCACACCGCCGAGTATTCCGACGGCGCGGGCACTCTTGAGGACGTCTATTCCTACATAATGGGCCTGCCCGAGAGCGAGAACGTCGACTTCGTCGCCATCACAGACCACTCCAACTACTTTGATACGAAGGACAACCTCGGCGATTTCGAGAACGTCGAGTCCGGCACCATCGCCGCGAACGGTCATTCCAAGTGGTATAACTACACCACGCTGATCGACGAGTTCAACACCAGGCAGTCGAACGTCATATTCATCGGCGGCTACGAGATGACCTGGTCCGGCCAGTACGGCCATATCAACACCTTCAACTCGGTGGGCATCGTCTCCCGCCAGAACAGCACCTACACCGTGCAGGGCGGCGCGGGCCTCGTGGCGTACTACGACCTCATCAAGCAGTACCCCGATACGATCCACCAGTTCAACCATCCCGGCACCACCTTCGGCAACTTCGATAACTTCGGTTATTACGACATCGCCGCGGATAACGTCATCAAGATGGTCGAGGTCGGCAACGGCGAAGGCGCGATCGGCGGCTCCGCCTACTGGCCCAGCTACGAGCAGTACACGCTCGCCCTCGATATGGGCTGGCACGTCGCCCCCTCCAACAACCAGGACAACCACAAGGGCCGCTGGGGCAACGCCAACACCGCGAGGGACGTCATCCTCACCGACAACTTCTCCGAGGAGGGCATCTACGAGGCCATCCGCAACATGACGATGTACGCGACCGAGGACAAGAACCTCGAGATCTACTACTCGCTGAACGACTGCGTGATGGGCTCCATAATCCCCGAGGATGAGGAGAACCCCGTAACCGGCGTAAACGTCTACGTCTCCGTCAACGATCCCGACGGCGAGGGCGTGGGCACGGTTTACGTCATCGTCAACGGCGGCATAGTCGCCTATTCCGAGGAGGTCGAGGGCTCCACCGCGATAGTCGAGGCCGAGCTTCCCAACGATTACTCCTACTACTTCATAAAGGTCGTCCAGGCCGACGGCGATATCGCCGTCACCGCTCCCGTCTGGGTGGGCGACGTCTCCAAGGTCGGCATTTCGAGCGTCGAGACCGAGACCGTAATCCCCGTCAAGGACGAGGCTATGACCTTCAAGACCACCCTGTACGATTACGAGGCGGAGGATTTCGTCATCGAGTCCGTCACCTACTCCATCTGCATCGGCCAGAACGATCCCGTCGTGCTTGACGTCATCGAGAACGCGGGCACCGTCGCCGCCAACTCCGAGCTCGAGCTCACCTATGAGTTCACTCCCACGACCATCGGCAAGCAGAGCTTCGTCGTAACGGTCACGGGCTATCTCGGCGAGACGATGATGCAGTTCTCCCACAGCTATGAGATGGAAGTGCTCGATCCCTCCGAGATACTCGACATCGGCATTGACGCCGGTCACGCCAACTTCTACGTCTCCGGCAACTATGACGGCAAAGAGGCGGCATTCGTGGAGCTCTGCGCCAAGAACGCCATCCGCACCGTTCTCCTTCAGAAGGGCGACCTCACGTACGAGAACATCAAGGATCTCGCGCTGCTCGTGCTCACCGTGCCCTATAAGGGCGTCGTGAACGGCCACGGCGATATCGGCGGCGCGGAGAACCTCTATACCGAGGCCGAGATAGCCGCGATAACCGAGTACGCCGAAAACGGCGGCAACCTGATCGTCTGCTCCAAGTCCGACAGGGTCGATCCCGAGGCCGAGGATCAGTGGGCGAGCAATATCACGAACGGCATACTCGAGGCGATAGGCACCGATACGAGGATAGCGAGGGGCATAGTCGTCGATAACGAAAGGAAGGACAACGAGGCCTACCGCATCCACTTCACCGAGGAAGGCAACTACAACTACACCTGGAACGGCGAGCCCGTATGGCTGCTGGAGGACGTCCTCGAGACGACCAACAACTCCTTCTCCGCGTACGCGGCGGGCCCGGTCCTTGCGGGTGAGAACGCGATCCCCGTCATAGTCGGTTATTCGACAACCTGGGCTACCAGCTATATGGACTGCTTCAATAACAGCTCGAGCTACGTTCCCGACTATGAAAGCGATCCCATAGTCGTTCCCATGGGCGATGTCGTCGAGATGACGCTCGAGGATCTGCCCGGCGGCGGCTGGCTCATCACCTCCGGCACGACCTTCTTCTCCACGTTCGAGGTGCAGGTCGAGATCGAGAACGCCACCACGCAGCAGAACAGCAACTACCAGATCGTAATGAACATCATCAACAAGCTCATCCCCGAGCCCGAGATCACCCCGATAGCGGAGGTCAACGCCGCCGAGGAGGGCCTGAAGTTCACCGTCGAGGGCTACGTCACGAGCAACGCCTCCGGCTACGATCAGACCACCGCGTTCTTCGACTGCATCTACGTCCAGGACGAGACCGCCGGCATCAACCTCTTCCCCGTAGCGGGCGACTTCCACATCGGTCAGTACGTCCGCGTGACGGGCGTTACCGGCTCCTATAACGGCGAACGCGAGCTCGTCGTTACGAAGATAGAGCTCGTCGAGGGCCACGAGGAGAACGTCATAGAGCCTCTTGAGCTCACCGCGGAGCAGGCCATGAGCACCGATTACACCGGCACGCTCATAAAGGTCAGCGGCACGGTCGAATCGCTCGGCTACTCCTCCGACGGCGCGCTTGAGACCATAATGGTCAAGGACGATACCGGCGTCGCAAGGGTGTTCATCGACGGCTACATAATGAGCGACTACGCGATCGAGATCAAGGTCGGCGACGCCGTTGAAGCGACGGGCCTCGCCTCCATCACGGTCGACACCGAGGATCCCGACGGAGGCTTCATACCGCGCATCCGCGTAAGGAACCGCGCCGAGATAGTGGTCACGCCGAGGACTCTGCCGGATATCAACGGGGACGGCGACTGCAACAGCGCCGACGCGCTGATGATAGTCCGCTACGTGATGGGCCTTGATACGTACACCGAGGCAAACGTCGCTCTTATGGATATCAACGGCGACGGCGAGATCGCAATGGCCGACGCGCTCCTCTACATCCGCTGTGTAATGGGTCTGGAGGAATACTGAAATCAGGATCGGGGGCCGCATAAAAGCGGCCCCCGGATCGCTTTTTAATGGAGATCGCTATGGAAGGACGATCGAAGCTTCCCGAAATAATCGTGATATCCGTCTGCGTGCTCGCGCTGGTTTTCGGCGCGTTCTTCGCGCGCAAAACGGAGCCCGCCGAAAACAACCCGTATTACACGATAGAATACGAGCTCGTGAAGGTCACGCAGATACTGCATGAGAGCTACGCCGTCGACGGGGAGACCGAGAACGCGCTCAGGGGCTCGCAGTCGCTGAACGTAGTCGTGCTCACGGGCAGGTTCAAGGGGGACGTGATGCCCCTCAACAACTACCTCGGCCCCCTGCATGAGAAGCTCGCCAAAAAGGGGACGGTGCTGACCGTAACCATAACCTCCGACTCGCGTGAGGACGGCTACCAGATGAGCGTCGTCAATTACGATTACACCCTGCTCATCGCGGGCATGATCGCGCTCTTCGTACTTACGGCGGTAGTCGTCGGCAGGAAAAAGGGCGTGATGAGCCTTATCGGGCTCGCGTATTCGCTGCTTGCGATACTCTTTTTCCTCGTTCCCATGTGGCTGAAGGGCTATCGGGCGATACCGCTCACGCTGACGGTCTGCGCGTTCATAACGGCGTTCAGCTTCACCCTGCTCGGCGGGATATCCGCAAAGACGGTCTCCGCCATGTTGGGCGCGTTCCTCTGCGTGCTTTTCTCCTGCGGCTTCGCGGCTGCCTGCGGGGCTATAGCGGGGGTATCCGGCATGAACATGGAGGAGGCCGAATGGCTCCTCGACGAATCAAGAGCCCTCCCGGGGATAACGCTGAACGTGCGCGGGCTGCTCGTTTCGGGCATAATGATATCCGCTTTGGGAGCCGTGATGGACGTGGCGATGAGCATAGCCTCCGCCCTTTACGAGCTGCATTCGGTCGAGCCCTCGCTGACGAGCGGGAAGCTGTTCTCCTCCGGCATGAACATAGGGCGCGACATGATAGGCACAATGACGAACACGCTGATACTCGCGTTCGTCGGCTCGTCGCTGAACCTGATAATCATAATGTCCGCCGCGGGGATGCAGTTCTATCAGCTCATCAACAACAACGACGTGATAATGGAGCTCATACGCGGCATAGCGGGCTCGATCGGCCTTATGCTCGCCGTGCCCCTCACCGCGGGGGCGGCCTCCGCGCTGCTCGCGAAAAGGAAAAAAGCGTAAAACAAAAAGCCCGGCGCAGCATGCGCCGGGCTTTTTTACTGCCTGTTATTCGTTCTTCCTTACTCCCATTCCACCACGCCGAGGTCGACGAGGTACTGCTCCATGAAATCCATGTAGTCGTCGCAGAGGCGCATAAGGTAGGTCTTATACTGGGGGAGCGTCTCGTTCGCGGCCTTATAGAGGCGGTCGTAAACTTCGTCCTCATCGTAGGGCTCGTCGCCGAGCTCGTTCATGTAGTCGTAATCCACGGCAACGAGGCTCTTTATCGCGGCCTCCAGCTCCTCGGGCTTCATGAAGGAGAAATCGCCCTCGTTGTCGAAGCTCTGCTTGATCTTGGCCAGGGCGTCGTTCTTGTCGAATAATTCTTCCATACTGTTTTTCGTGCCTTTCTCGGCGGTATCTGCCGGTATTGTTGTTATCTTACGTCGAATTCTATTTCGGGCAGGAGCTCCTGAAGGCTCCGCGCGAATTTGCCGTTATGCTCGCCCTGCTCGCCCGGGGCGCCGAGGATTATCGTGCTCACGTTATGCTCGTGTGCGAAATCCGCAAGCGTCTGCTGGACGTTGTCCGTCTTGAGTATCGTCAGCTCCGCTCCGGCGTACTGCGCGCAGGTGAAGAGATAATCTATCGCGTCGGCCTCGTCTATGGAATTCATCACGCGCTGCCCGTTCAGAACGCAGTGCACGATAAACAGCGGAGGGCGCACCCCGTTCTCATCGGGCTGGCTCCGCTTGACTCCGTGGACGATCAGCCTTTCGCAGGAACGCTGCCCCGTCACGCAGACCATTATTCCGTTTTTGTTTTCAAGCTCGTTCATTTCTGTCGTTCAGGGCGTCCATAAGCTTATCCCTGATCGCCATGCCCTTATATTCAACGCAGTACGACACCGCCTCGGCGGGGGAGGAGGCCACGCGGTAGAGCGCGGAAAATTCCCCGTTCGTAAAGCCCTCCGAAACGCAGTTTTCAAGCTGGGCGATGAGGGGCGCGTAATACCCCCTCGTGTTCAGGAGCACCAGCGCGGGATCCATGTAGCTGAGCTGCTTCAAGGTCAAAACCTCCATGAATTCCTCCAGGGTGCCGAAGCCGCCTCCCAGGGCTATGAACCCGCAGGAGAGATGCTCCATAACTGCCTTGCGCTCGTGCATGGTGGGAGTGACTATCTTTTCGGTGCAGTTCTCGAAATAGACGCCCTTTTTGTTGAGCTTTTCGGGGATAACGCCTATCACCCTGCCGCCCGCCTCGAAGCAGCCCCTCGCCGCGGCGCCCATAAGACCGTGATCGCCCGCGCCGAAGACCATGCCGAAACCCGCCTCCGCGATGAGCCTTCCCACCGCCCGGGCGTCCGCAAAATAGGCCTCGTCTATATTGCTGGAGGATGCGCCGAAGACGCAGATGTTCCTTTCGGTATCCATTATATCGTCCTTCCGATCACCATTATACCATGAAAAGAATGGCAAAGGAATATCGAAAAAGTGAATATTCTGTAAAGCTTTTGTAAATTCGGGGGACTATCGGACGTATTTTCGCACGAGCTCCTTCAATGAGCCGTCCTCCTGCATCTCGTAAATGAGCATGTCGGCTATCTGCGTGAGGGCGGGCTCGTCCGAGGAGGCGATAACGCAGTATTCGAGCGAGCCTATCTCGATATCGCAGAGCCAGTAATCCTCCGAAGGGGAGGCGGGGGAGCCGAAGTATTTCGTGACGTACGCGCCCGCCATTACCGCGGCGTCGATCTCGCCGTGGCGGAGGGCCCAGAGCAGCTCGTCGTACGAGCCGTACTTGACGGAGTTGACCGTGACCGCCGTGGCGGGATCCTGCGTGGGCTTGGGCCTGCCGAGGATCTTGCCTATTATGTTCTGCTCCGGCGCGGCGGTGAGCTTTTTAACGTAGGAGGCGAAGAGCGACCCCGATGCGGAATCGGGCAGATAGCCTATCACGAGCTCGGGCAGGGACTTCAGCCTCGCCTCGCGGTTCAGCGTGACGAGGCGCACCTCGTCCTCGTAATAGGGGTAGGAATAGGAATACTTGCTCGATGCGCCTTTTGGCTGGAGCGCTATCGCGACGTCCGCCGAGCCGTCCTGCAGCTTGGTGGTTATCGACTTGGAGGAGCAGGGGACGAGCTTCAAAGGATCCTCGCTGTCGGGCAAAAGACGCTTGGCGAGAAGCAGCGCAAGATCCGCCTCCAGGCCGACGCCGCCCTCGCAGAAGCCGGGCATATCGTCCCTCACGGCGACGGAGAGCATGCCCTTGCCGACGACGCGGTTTATCTCCACCGAGTTCATGAGCTGCGTTTCGGGCTTCAGCACCTTGGCGAGTATGACCGCCGCTATAAGAACGCCGACCGTTATCAGCGCGCGGCGAAGCCATCGCCCTTCCTTGCCCTTTAAGGTGAGCGACTGAAATCTCTGTTTGAGCCGCGAAGCGCCGCGGCTGTTTCCCAATCGGTAGGGGTTTTTCCTCATGCTTCCATTATATCACACCCGCGCGGGAATACAAGACCGAGGTTTGGGCCCGGAAAACGCGCGGCCGCATCCGCAATATATAAATAATATCACTTGAAAAAAGTATTAATTGTGGTACTATATAATGTGGATCGATAGTGCGGCCGGGTATGCGTAAGGCCCAGCGGTCCCAATAACGAAGCATACTATAACGGGAGGATCATTTCGTCATGGAAATCAAGAAAACCGGTGTCGCCGGAACGATGGAATCCAGCGACATCATCGTCAGGATCGAGCCCAAGAACACCGAGGGCGTCGAGCTGACCCTGGAAAGCGCCGTCATGCAGCAGTACGGCAGGCAGATCGAGAAGGTCATTAGGGAGACCCTTGAGGGCCTCGGCGTAACGAGCGCGTACGTCAACGCGGTCGATAAGGGCGCGCTGGACTGCACCGTTGCGGCAAGGACGCTCGCCGCCGCCTACAGGGCTGCCGAGAGCAAGGATTACGTCTGGAACGGAGGCAGCATAAGATGAGCAGATTAAGAAGAAGTATGCTTTTTGTACCGGGCAACAACCCCGGCATGATCAGGGACGCGCATATCTACGGTTCCGACTCCATCATGTTCGACCTTGAGGATTCCGTCGCCATCACCGAGAAGGACGCGGCGAGGTTCCTCGTTTACAAGGCGCTGACGACCCTCCGCTACGGCAAGAAGGAGCTCGTCGTCCGCATAAACGATCTCTCCTCCGGTCTCGGCGTAGCCGACCTGGAGGCGATAGTCAGGGCCAGGCCCGACGTCATAAGGCTCCCCAAGACGGACAGCGCGAAGGACGTCATCGAGTGCGAGCGTGAGATCGAGAGGATCGAGCGCGAGGCCGGCATCCCCGTCGGCACGACCGGCATGATGGCCGCCATCGAGAGCGCGAACGGCGTTCTGAACGCCAAGGAGATCGCGTTCTCCTCCAAGCGCCTCATCGGTATCGCTCTCGGCGCGGAGGACTACGTTACCGACCTCAAGACCACGAGGAGCCCCGAGGGCATCGAGCTGATGTTCGCCCGCGGCATGATCGTCAACGCGGCCAAGGCCGCCGGCATAATGGCCCTCGATACCGTCTATTCCGACGTCAACAACGAGGAGGGCTTCATCGCCGAGGCCACCATGATCAGGAAGATGGGCTTCGACGGCAAATCCGTCATCAACCCCCGCCAGATCGCGCCTCTGCACAAGGTGTTCACCCCCTCCGAGAAGGATCTCATGAAGGCTCACGCCATAATGGACGCCATCGCGGAGGCCAACGCGAGGGGCTCGGGCGTCGCTTCCCTCAAGGGCAAGATGATCGACAAGCCCGTCGTCGCAAGGGCGCAGTATCTGCTTGAAATGGCGGAGCGCGCAAAGACCATCACGGTAGAGGAGGTTTGACGAATATGTTCGACTTCGATTCCATTCCCCACATCAAGGAAGTTTCCGCCTGTCACGGCGTTTACGACGAAAAGAACCTCAACGAAAAGGATCCCGTCAGCTTCGACGAGCGTCAGCAGCGCTCCAAGAAGGTGCTCCCCGATCTCGAAGAGGCGATAAAAAGGGTCGGCCTTAAGGACGGCATGACAATCTCCTTCCACCATCATTTCCGCAACGGCGACTACGTCATCAATATGGTGATGGACGTCATCGCGAAGATGGGCATAAAGGATCTTACCGTCGCCGCGAGCAGCCTTACCGACTGCCACTGGCCCCTCATCGAGCACATCAAGAACGGCGTTATCAAGCATATAGAGACCTCCGGCCTTCGCGGCAAGCTCGGCGACGCCGTCTCCCACGGGCTCATGGATTTCCCCGTGATATTCCGCTCCCACGGCGGAAGGGCCGCCGCCATCGAGACGGGCGAGCTCCATATCGACGTCGCGTTCCTCGGCGCTCCCTCCTGCGATCCCTACGGCAACGCCAACGGCTACAACAGGGACAGCGAAGAGGGCTCCTGCTGCGGTTCCCTCGGCTATGCCAAGCTTGACGCGCTCTACGCCGACAAGTGCATAATCATCACCGATCACCTCGTTTCCTTCCCGAACACGCCCTTCGGCATCCCCGAGAGCCAGGTCGATTACGTCGTCAAGGTCGATAACATCGGCGATCCCAACGGCATCATGAGCGGCGCCACCCGCTACACCAAGAACCCCAAGGAGCTGCTCATCGCCCAGTACGCCACCAACGCGATAGTTGCCTCCGGCTACTTCAAGAACAACTTCTCCATGCAGATGGGCTCCGGCGGCGCTTCCCTCGCCGTTGCGAGGTACCTCAGGGAGAAGATGCTCGAGCAGGATATCAAGTGCCGTTTCGCATTGGGCGGCATCACCGGCCAGATCGTACAGATGCACGAGGAGGGCCTCGTAAAGAAGATCCTCGACGTGCAGAGCTTCGACCTCATCGCCGCGAACTCCGTCAAGAACAACCGCTTCCATCAGCAGATCGACGCCTCCTATTACGCGAGCTACGTCAATAAGGGCGCGGCGGTCAACCAGCTCGACTTCGTTATCCTCTCCGCGCTCGAGGTCGACGTCGATTTCAACGTCAACGTAATGACCGGTTCGGACGGCGTCATAAGGGGCGCGGTCGGCGGACATCCCGATACCGCCGCGGGCGCTTCCATGACCATCGTCGTCTGCCCGCTCCTCAGGGGCCGCATCCCCACGATCTGCACGAAGGTCAACACCGTCTGCACTCCCGGCAGGACGGTCGACGTAGTCGTAACGGATCAGGGCATCGCCGTCAACCCCGCAAGGCCCGAGCTGTATGAGAGGTTCGTCGAGGCGGGCCTCCCCGTGACCACGATCGAGAAGCTCAGGGACCGCGCCGAGCGCATCGCCGGCAAGCCCGAGCCCATCAAGTACGGCGAAAAGATAGTCGGCGTGCTGATGTACAGGGACAACACCGTTATCGACGTGATCCGCGAGGTCATAGACTGATAGTAAAATGCTTCCGCCCTTCCCGCCCCACCGCGGGAGGGGCGGAATGTGAATTGGCGGGATGGGGAGCCCCGTCCCGAAGTTAGAGGAGAACAGCCTTGGAATTCTACCCCGCAGCGGGCGTAGTCCTTACGAAGGAGCGCCTTGAAAAAACCGAAAGCTTCCTCCGGGCGATGGGCCTGAGGTACGAGGGCGGCGCCGACTATACGGTGCAGCTCGTTTCGGAATACGGCGAGATACTGGGCAACGGCTGCCTCTGCGGGAACATACTGAAATACATCGCCGTTTCGCCCGCCCTGCAGGGGGAGGGAGCGGCCCTCACGATAGTCTCCGAGCTCGTTTCGGAGGCGTTCAGGAGGGGCGTTACGAAGCTCTTCCTTTTTACCAAGGCGGGCAACGAGATGCTCTTCCGCGGCGCGGGCTTCTACACCGTCGTTTCGACGAACGAGGTCTGCTTCATGGAGAACTCGAGGGGCGGCTTTGACCGCTGGATCTCCTCCATCGAAAGGCGGGAGGGCGTGAAGGCCGCCGCCGTTATGAACTGCAACCCCTTCACAAAGGGGCACCGCTACCTTATAGAGAACGCCGCCAAGCAGGCCGACAGCCTCTACGTGTTCGTCGTGAGCGAGGACAGATCCGTATTCTCGTTCGAGGACAGGATGAGCATGGTGAAGGAGGGCGTCTCCGATATTGAGAACGTCGTCGTCTGCCCGAGCGGCGATTACATGATAAGCTACGCCACCTTCCCGACCTATTTCATGAAGGAGGGCGCGGACGCCGAAACCGCCAACGCAAGGCTTGACTTGGCCCTATTTGCAAGAAAAATCGCCCCTGCGCTGGGAATTACCAAACGATTCGTGGGGACGGAGCCCTATTGCGGCGTAACACGGAATTATAACGAACTCATGAAGGAATTGCTCCCGAAGGAAGGGATCGAAGTGATCGAGCTTGAAAGATACGGGGGCGTCAGCGCGAGCCTCGTCCGCGCGGCAATGAAAAAGAAGGATATCCTCACGCTGAGCAGGCTCGTGCCCGAGAGCACGCTGAGGGTCATCCGAGAGAGGTACATGTGATGCGAAAACTCTTACCGTTATTGATAATACTGGGAGCGATCCTGCTCGCTGCGGCGGGAGCGTTCCTTTTCTGGATCTACCCCGCGAAGATCCGCCCCGCGCAGGAATACAACAGGGCCGCCTCGCTCGAGAAGGAGGGCGACTACGTGCTTGCCGCGCTCACGTTCGAATCGCTGGGCGGGCTCAAGGATTCCGGCGCCCGCGCGAAGGCCGCCTGGGTAAAGGCGGGCGACGCCGCGTATGAGGCGGGCGAGCTCGCAAGGGCGCGCACGTTCTATCTCAAGGGCGGAGCCGGCGAGGACGCCCTTGCCTCCCTTGACGCGGCCTATTACCGCCAGGGCGTGCAGGCATACGCCGCGAACGACCGCGCCTCCGCCGAAAACAGCTTCTCAGGCATATCGGCCGGGTCGAGGTATCTGGGGCTTCTCGATCAGGCGAGGCTCGGCTGCGTCCGCAGGCTCGTCGAAAGCGGGGAGCTTGAGGCCGCCGAAAAGGTCTGCGCCTGCTGCACGAAGGCCTCCGCCGCGGAGATCAGCGCCCTTTGGATGGACTCCGGCAGGGTCAAGGTGGAGGAGAAGGACGCGGAAGCCGCCTCCTACTGCTTCGCAAGGGCAGTCGCGTATTCCGAAAACGGCGACGCCGCGCTGCAGAGCATATCCCTCATATGGCGCGCCGCCGCGCAGAGGGCGGAAGCCGCGGGCGATGCGGAATTCGCCGCGAAATGCCGTGAAAGGATCGGGGAATGAGCTTGAACGAAACAATTGAAAACACCGAAATAAAGTGCGACGAGAGGCTTTGCGCCGTCTGCGGACATAACTGCGGCCACAGCCATCACGCATCCGAGATAGAGGAAAAGCCCGTATCCGTGGAGGATATGGCCGCCGCGCGCGAGGAGCGCGCTTCAAGGCAGAAGGAGCTTATAGAAGAATACGGCCTGCCCGTGGTCTCGTTCACAATGAACGTGCCGGGCCCCGTCAAATACTCGAAGGCCATCGAAAACTGCTTCAACGTGGGCGTGGAGGAGCTCAAAAAAGCGCTCTTCGGCTTCAACGCGAAGCTCGTCCGCGAGGAATACCGCATAAGCCATACCGGCTGCGAGGGGATGCTCGTCTTCAAGGGCCCCGGCGCAAGGCTCATAAAGGCCGCCGCCGTGAAGGTCGAGGACAGATACGCCTTTTCGCGCCTCTTCGATATAGACGTGATAGACAAGAACGGGGAAAAGCTCTCCAGAGCGAAGCCCCGCAAATGCCTCGTCTGCGATAAGACCGCCTCCGTCTGCGCGAGGAGCAGGGCCCATTCCCTTGATGAGCTCAAAAAAGCTACCGACGCGCTTTTGAGGGAGGCCGCCGCGTACGCCGCGGGCATGGCGGCGTTCGACGCGCTGATCGCCGAGGTGACGACCACGCCCAAGCCCGGCCTCGTCGACCGGGTGAACAACGGCGCGAACAAGGATATGGATATCGAGCTCTTCGAAAAGAGCGCCGAAACGCTCGCGCCCTATTTCTATTCCATGGCATACACCGCCGCCGATACCGAGGCCGATCCCTCGGGCCACGCGGATGGCTGTTCGCAGGATGAGGGCGTGAACTGCGCCGACTGCCCCTCCCACGAGAGCTGCACTCTCGAGCACGGGGCGAGCCTCATGACCAAGCTGACCATACTCGGCGTGGAGGCCGAGGCCAAAATGAAGCAGGCCACGGGCGGGGTGAACACCCACAAGGGCGCGATATTCTGCATGGGGCTGCTCGTCTCCGCCTACGCGAAGCTCGTTGCGGAGGGCAAGAGCCACGAACCCCTCGACGTCGCGGAGGAGGCGAAGCGTCTCGCGGCGTTAAGGCCCGATCCCGGCAGGGGCACGAACGGCGCCGAGGCCAGGGAAAAATACGCGGGGGACGAGGATCCCGCCGCCGTATTCGGGGCCGACGCCCAGGCGCGCGCGGGCTTCCCCGCGGCTGTCAACGCATACAGAAGGATACTCGGCTTCAAGCTGATGGGCTTTGACGAGAACGACTGTTACGCTCTCGCGCTGCTCGGCATAATGGCGGAGCTTTTCGATACCAACGCCTACAAGCGCGCGGGCAGGGAAGGCGCGGCGTTCGTCAGGAAAAGGGCCGCCGAGATACAGGCAATGCCCCTTTCGAAGCGTCTGCCCGAGGCCGTCGTGTTCGACCGCGAGCTCATTGAAAGGAACATAAACTGCGGAGGCGCGGCCGATATGCTCGCCGCCGCGATATTCTTCGATAAGATCGCCCCTTACAGCGACAGAAGGGGCGAATACACGCATGAAGAGGAGCATTCGCATTGACCTTAAAAAAGGGCAAAACCGAATACGATAACAGGCCCATAGGCGTGTTCGACAGCGGCTTCGGCGGAGCCAGCTTTTTGAGGAACGCCCTCAGGCTCCTGCCGAACGAGCGATTCATCTATTACGGTGACAACGCGAACGCCCCCTACGGCGACAGGACGGAGGAGGAGATACTGAGGCTTGCCGAAAACGCGGCCGATTATCTCGTGCATAAGGGCGTGAAGGCGCTCGTCGTCGCCTGCAACACGGCTACCTCCGCCGCGATCAACGCTTTGAGAGAAAAGCTGGAAGTACCCGTCGTCAGCGTGGAGCCCGCCATAAAGCCCGCTTGCGAAAGGGAGGGCGATGGCCGCGTCCTCATGCTCGCCACCGCCGCGACGACGAAGCTTTCAAGATACCGCGCGCTAAAAATGCGCATGCCCGATCCCGAAAGGGTGATAGACGTCGGCTGCAGCGGCATAGTCGAAAGGGTGGAGAAGGGCGTTATAGAAAAGGACGCCTTCGACGATATCCTTTGGGCGAAGCTCGGCCCCTACGAGGGGATGCGGATAGACGGCATAGTTCTCGGCTGCACGCATTTCCCGTTCATAGCCCCCGCGATAAGGCGCTACGCGCTAAACCATTTCACCGGCGAATGCCGCCTTTACGACGGCAACGAGGGCACGGCTAAGCAGCTCCGCCGCGTGATAAAGGCAAGGGGCCTCGAGGCGGAGCCCGGCAGCGCCGAGGGCGGCCGCGTGACCTTCTTCACGAGCGGGGACGAAGCCTCCTGCGAGCCTATATTCAGGATGCTGCTCTCGATCCCCATATACCGCCCCCGCGCGCGAAAGGAGAAAGAATGAACGAGCCCGTGAACGAAAAAGGCCAGACTCTTTCGGAGTTCCTGGCGGGATACGATATGACGAAATACGACCGTCCGAGCGTCACGGCGGATAATATCGTAATGGCGAATATCGGCGGCCGCCCCGCCGTACTGCTCATAAGAAGGCGGAACCACCCGTTCATCGGCTGCCTCGCGTTCCCCGGCGGGTTCCTCGAAAGGGGCGAATCCCCGGAGGACGGCGCAAAGAGGGAGCTCTTCGAGGAGACCGCGGTCGAAGGGGTGACGCCCGTCCAGCTCGGCGCATACGGCAGGCCCGGCAGGGATCCGCGCGGCTGGATAATCACGATCGCGTTCATATCCGAACTGCCTGAGGGCCAAATCCCGCAGGCGGGGGACGACGCGAAGGACGCGGGGCTCTATTTCGTTTCCATAGACAGTGAGAACGAAACGATAATCCTCGAAAGCGAAAGGACGGGGGAGATCGTGCCCGTTCCCTACTCCTTTAAGGACGGCAGGGCCGAGTTCATCCCGACCGACGCCGTCGCAGGCGACCACTCGCAGATACTTGCCGACGCGCTTCATAAGCTCGGCATGATTTGAAAAACGCAGAAAAAGACCCGGCGGGCAAACCCGCCGGGTTTTTTGACCTGTGTGAGCTTCAATCCTTCTTTTTCGCGAGCTCCGATATCCTTGAAAAATTCTTTATGATGTAATCGTAGCCGCCTTTACCGTGCGGCACGAGGCAGTTCGAGCAGTCCTTTATCCCGCTTTCAAGGTACCTGAAATTGCCGCCGCAGTTCTCGCCCAGTGCGTAGAGCGGGCAGTAGCAGAAGAGGCAGTTGAAAAACTCCGGATCGGCGTTCTTGTGGCAGGGGAAATATTCGCATTCCCTGTTCTGAAAATACCTGCAGCTGTTCTTTTCCATGCTTTTCCTTTCTTCGGCTCCCGCGGAGCCTTCCCTTCATAATCCGTCGACGTATTTTGCCGCGGCAAGCCCGGCTACGGCGCCGTCGGCTGCGGCGGTGGTGAGCTGGCGTACGGCCTTTCTGCGGCAGTCCCCCGCGGCGAAGAGGCCGGGGGTTTTCGTCATGCAGGTCTCGTCCGCTGCGACGAAGCCGGATTCGTCAAGCTCGCAGAGCTCGGCGAACACTCCGTTTGCCGGGATATGCCCGAGGGCCACGAAAAGCCCCGAAACGGCAAGCTCCGAGGTCGAGCCGTCCTGCGTATCCTTCAGCGTGAGCACGAGGTTTCCCGCCTCCCCCGAGACGGCCTCGACCGTCTTGTTCTCATGCCGCTCGATGTTCGGCTTGGCAAGGAACCTGTCCATGACCGCCTTCTCGGCACGGTAGCCCGTGCGCCTGTGGATGAGGCAGACCTTCTCGCAGATATCGGCAAGGTAAATTGCCTCCGAAACGGCGGTGTTGCCGCCCCCCACGACCGCGACGGTCTTGCCCCTGTAAAAGGCTCCGTCGCACACCGCGCAGTAGGAGACGCCCTGCCCCTCGAAGGGAGCCGCCGCATCGAGCCTGCGGTGCCTGAGGCCCGTCGCTATGACGACGGACTTGGCCTCATGCTCCGAGTATCCGCAGACGAGCCTGAAAACGCCGCCCTCCTTCGTGACGGACTTCACCTCGTCCACCTCGAGCGCGGCGCCCAGAGAGAGCGCCTGATTGAATACGCCGTCCGCGAGATCGAGGCCGGATATCTCCGTGAAGCCGGGGTAATTCTCCACCTTGGGAGAGAGGGTTATCTGCCCGCCGACGGACTCCTTTTCTATGAGGAGCACGCTCTTGCCCGCCCGGAGGGCGTATATTGCGGCGGTCATGCCGGCGATTCCCGCGCCGACCACGGCGACGTCGTATGTCATAGCTTTACCTTCCTTCAAATCTTTTTGATTCTTACCCTTATTATATCAGCATGCCCTTCCGCGCGCAAGTGCGGGATGCGGGCGGGGTTCTTGGCGGATGCTTGATAAACAATTATCGAATATCAATAAATAATTGTTGACAACCCGCACACAATGGGGTATAATCGAAAAAAACGCGGGGCACGGAGCCCGCCCGGGAGGAAGAATGAAAAGCAGAAGGAAGCCGATCGCGCTCTTTTTTTCCGCGGCGCTCGCGGCGGTGACGGTTCTCGCGGCCGTGCGCTCCGTACGGACGGAAAAAAGATACGAAGGCGAGGGCGGCCTTGCGGGCGCGGCCGGTCTGCTTGAGTTCATCGCGTTCGTGCCGCTCATGGCGGCCGTGGGCGGGCTCGCGCTCGTGTGCGCGTATTTCGCGGCTTCGGAGAAAAAGAGCCCCGGAAGAACGGCGGCGAACGCTTCCTTGGCGGCGGTCTCCCTCGCAGCGGGGACGTTTTCGGCATTGACCGTCTCGGGGGTCTGCCTGTTCCCCGCCAAGGGGGCGGTCTCGTTCATACTCATTTTGCCCCTCGTCCTGCTCGCGATACTCTCGGCCGCGCGTTAGAAGGGGAAAGGACCTGACCTGACAGGGGGACGGTTCTTCTGTCAGATCGTTTTTCGGAGAAAAAAGCATGGCATCGACGATCGAATCAAATAAGTTCCTCAGCATTGCCCGCATGGCGCTGTGCATCTTTCTTGCGGCGGTTTTGAGCCTTGCTTCGGCCTGCGTGCCGAATGAGAAGACGGAGGCGAAAAGGCTCGCGGCGAACGTCGAAAGCCTTCTCGATATCAAGCTGAAAGGAGCGCTTCCGACCGATCGGGAGGACTTCCGCGATTTCCAGGGCTGGGGGCATTTTTATTCCGAGTTCGACATGGCTTCAAGGCCCCTTGATCTTGCCGGGAACGCGAACTGGCGCGAGCTTCCCCCGGACGCGGAGTTTGCGGCATTCTTCTCAGGGGAGGAAAGCGTTTTCGGACGAAGCATAACGGCGCCCGGGAAGGGTTACTGGTTTTTCAGGAACTACATGGGGGACAGGACCCGCGCTTTCAAGCTCACGGAAGGCTCCGACACGTGGTATTACTGCGCCGCGTTCTACGATACGGAGACGGATACCCTCACCGTCTGGTACAGGTCAAGATGACGGAGAACGGGGAAGGAGCCCCGCATTAATTTGGAAAAGAGGATGAGTTAAATGAGAAAAAACATCACTGCCATGCTGCTTATCGCCGCGCTGACCGCATGCGTATTCTGCGGATGCGTGAAAAAGCATGCCTCGCCCGAGGAGCTTCAGCGCAGGCTTGAGACTGTGGCGGAGACGTACGGCCTCGAACTTCGAAGTATCGACGACCGGATCGATCCGGAATACGGTATTGCCGTCCCGGAAGGGGGAAGCATCAGGATAAAGCTTTTTTTTGACGAAGGAAAAAGGATAGACTCGTTCAGTATCGAGTATGAGAAGCTGAATGGCACGGAGGGATTTGACGTCGGCCTGTTCATATCTCTGGTCAATGCGGTATCCGGGCGAAGGATAACGACGGACTATTGCGAAGACTTCCTCGAAGCGCCGGAGACAGAACACCCCTCCGGCAGGTACGGCCATATCATGCAGGAGGACGAGCTTTTTGCCAAGTGGCAGGCTTTGAACCTGACGGAGGACTGGATGATAAGACACACGAAGTACAAGGACGGCAGCGAAACGCTGTCATTCGGCGGACCGGCCTTTGAATGAAGGATGCGCTCCGCATCCGGCTTTGATCTTTATTACGAGGGGGTTTTCACGTGAAAAAGACAGCTTTGCTCCTGCTGTTTGCTGTTGCAGCCTGCCTTGCATGCGGCTGCTTCAAAGGCAAATACGAGTCCATTATCCGCGATAAGGACAGAAAAAGCTACACGGTTTCTGAGCTTGAGACAGTCTATTTTGCACATGAAGCTGAGTTTGCGGACGTCGGCGATCTTATTTTACGTAATAATGAGCTTGCCGATATCATGTCCAACTCAAATGAAGGGGTTGCATCTATCGAGACGGAGTCGAAAAAAGAGCTGTTTTCGGAAGGTGATTGGGAAAAAATAGTGAAGTTGTTTCAAACCACAGGTTTATTTCGAATAGAACGAAATTACAAATTAAAAAAGGAGTTGGTAAGGTTCATGTACCGCTCAGACGATAAAACCACCACAACTCTTTATTACTGTCCGGACGGCGAGGGATCCGATTTGTTGTATTACTTACATTGGGAGTCTGTATTCAAGCAGATAGACGATAGTTGGTGGATAGCATATTCGGCTGATTGAACGATGAATGAGAAGGGGAATTGGGGAAGGTGGCATTTCGACCGAAGGGAGAAATGACGGATGAGGGGGCTTGATCGAAAAGGATAGCGTCTTTAAAGAATAACGATGGGTTTTCCGTACATCGTCCTCTTCCCGGGACGCAGATGAAAAAAGCATGGTATCGGGGCAATGCTCCGTACCATGCTTTGTTTATCGGGCTGCGGGGATATGATCCGCCGTCAGGCTCGTTTTTCCTTCTCAGCCTTCCCGGATCGTAAGCCCGGTCTCGTCGGCGTCGACGGTGAGGGTGGAGTAGGGGGCGGGATCGTCGGCGAGGATGGTCTTGGCAAGCAGCGTCTCGACGTTCTGCGCTATGAAGCGCTTCAGGGGCCTTGCGCCGAACTGCGCGTCCGAGCCGTTCCTCACGATATAGGCGAGCGCGGCGTCCGTCACGTCGAGGGTGAGCGTCCTTTCCTTCAGCCTCTCTTTGAGCTTCTTCATCATCAGCTTGACTATGTCGGTCATATCGCTGGTGGAGAGGGGCTTGAAGAGCACCGTCTCGTCCAGACGGTTTATGAACTCGGGACGGAAGTGCGCCCTGAGGAGCCTCGTCACAGCGGCCTTCGTCTCCTCGGTTATGCCGCCCGAGCCGCCGAGATCCTCGAGCAGGAGCTCGGAGCCGAGGTTGCTCGTCATGATGATTATGGTGTTCTTGAAATCGACCGTGCGGCCCTGACCGTCCGTGGCTCGGCCGTCGTCCAGCACCTGCAGGAGCACGTTAAGGACGTCGGGATGGGCCTTCTCGATCTCGTCGAAGAGCACGACCGCGTAGGGCTTGCGCCTTACGGCCTCGGTCAGCTGACCGCCCTCGTCGTAGCCGACGTAGCCCGGAGGCGCTCCGAGGAGCCTCGACACGGAGTATTTCTCCATGTACTCGCTCATATCTATGCGGACTATCGAGCGCTCGTCGTCGAAGAGCGCCTCGGCAAGAGCCTTCGCAAGCTCCGTCTTGCCCACGCCCGTGGGGCCGAGGAACAGGAACGAGCCGACCGGCCTGTTGGGATCCTGTATGCCCGCCCTGGACCTTAAAATGGCGTCCGCGACGGCCTCTACCGCCTCGTTCTGGCCTATGACTCTTTCATGGAGCTTGTCGCCCAGCTTCAAAAGCTTCTCGCGCTCGGACTCCATGAGCTTCGTCACGGGGATGCCCGTCCATCTGGCGACTATCCTCGCTATCTCGTCCTCGGTCACGCGGTCACGCAGGAGCGTATCGTCGTTGTCGGCAAGGAGCTTTTCCTTTTCCTCGAGCTCCTTTTTGAGCCTGGGCAGCTCGCCGTAGCGGATCTCGGCTACGAGGTTCAGATCGTAGTCGTTTTCGGCCTTCTGCATCCTCGCGTTGGCGGCCTCGATCTCGCTCCTTATCTTCTGAACGTCCTCGATCTCCTGCTTTTCCTCGTCGAATTTGGCCTTCATGGCGTTGAAGCGGTCGCGCTCCTCGGCAAGCTCCCTCTGCAGGGCTTCGAGCCTTTCAACGGAGATCCTGTCCGTCTCCTTCTTGAGGGCGGTCTCCTCGATCTCGAGCTGCATTATCCTGCGGCGGATATCGTCCAGCTCGGAGGGCATGGAGTTGATCTCGGTCTTTATGAGGGCGCAGGCCTCGTCCACAAGGTCTATGGCCTTGTCGGGCAGGAACCTGTCGGAGATGTAGCGGTTGGAAAGCTCCGCCGCGGCTATGAGGGCGGCGTCGTTTATCTTCACGCCGTGGAAGACCTCGTACCTCTCCTTGAGTCCGCGGAGTATGGATACGGTGTCCTCAACGGAGGGCTCGTCGATCATAACGGGCTGGAAGCGGCGTTCAAGGGCAGCGTCCTTCTCGATGTATTTGCGGTATTCGTCAAGCGTGGTCGCGCCTATGCAGTGCAGCTCGCCCCTCGCCAGCATGGGCTTCAGGAGGTTGCCCGCGTCCATCGCGCCGTCCGTCTTGCCCGCGCCGACTATCGTGTGCAGCTCGTCTATGAAGAGGATAATGCGCCCGTCGGACTCCTTTATCTCCTGCAGGACGGCCTTCAGCCTTTCCTCGAATTCGCCGCGGTACTTCGCGCCGGCAACGAGAGCGCCCATATCAAGGGAGAAAACGCTCCTGTCCTTCAGGTTTTCGGGCACGTCGCCGCGCACTATGCGGAGCGCGAGCCCCTCGGCTATCGCCGTCTTGCCGACGCCCGGTTCGCCGATGAGGCAGGGGTTGTTCTTCGTTTTACGCGAAAGTATGCGGATGACGTTCCTTATCTCGTCGTCGCGGCCGATAACGGGATCGAGCTTCTGCTCCCTCGCCAGCTCGACGAGATCCTGACCGTATTTCTTCAGCACGTCGTAGGTGCTCTCGGGGTCGTCGCCCGTGACGGGGCGGTTCTTCCTGACCTCCTTCAATACGGCGAGGAAGCCCGCTTCGGAGATCCCGTAACGCTTGAAGAGGAGCTTCACGGTCTGGTCGGCCTTGTCTATGAGGCCGAGGAACAGATGCTCCACGCTCGTGTATTCGTCGCGCATTTCGGCGGCGCGCTTCTCGGCGGCGTCGAGCGCGGCGGCAAGCTGAGGCGAAGCGTACCCCTCGGGGGAGCCGCCCGCTATCTTGGCAAGGCCGCGCACCGCGTTCATGGCGTCTGCACAGATCGCCGCGGGATCCGCGCCGAGCTTCTTCAGAAGGGAGGGGATGAGCCCCTCGTTCTGCGAAACGAGCGCGTAAAGAAGATGCGCCTGTTCTATGCTGCTGTTGTTTTCGGAAGCGGCGAGGGACTGGGCCTTCGCTAGCGCCTCCATGCTTTTCTGTGTGAGTTTGTTGGTATTCATATCGTTCACCTCGTTTCGGGGCAGTTTACATAAGTATCTCGTTGTTCTTGACGTACGCCGCCATGAAGCTCTCGGCCGCTGCGGAGGCGGTCTCGGGATCGGAAAGCTTGGCGAAGAACGCCTTCATGGCTCCGTCGAGCGCGTTGATGTAGGCGGCTATGGCCTCGCCGTCGGCAGAGCCGGTCAGCTTGCCGTCGGACTTCCTGTGGGGGACGAGCTTCCTCGTCAGCCTTCCCGGCTCGAAGGTTATGTCCGTCCTGCCGATATAGGCCTCTTCCAGCTTCGCCCAAAGGCGGAAGAACTGCAGCAGTATGAGGGTGAAGCCGTCGCTCCTGCTCCTCACCTGCGCGCGAAGCTCGCCTATGCCGCCTCCCTCGCGGGAGAGGGCGACCGTGTACTTCACGGTGGGATTGTACTTGTAGCTCACGGCCGAGCGTAGCTTCATTGTGGAGTCGCCCGATTCGCCGAGCATCGGCATCAGCGAATCCTCCAGCATCTCCTCCATTCGGCGGAAGATATCGCGCGAGCGCATCTCGTGCGTGGAGAAGCCGAGCTTCTCGGCAAGCACGCGGTTTATGAGGGCGGATCTGCTCACGCCCTCGGAATACGCCATGCGGTCGACGAGCGCTATGACCTCGTCGTCCAGCACGAGCGAGTAAATGCTTTTTGCCATTCCTTTCTCCTTTCCGCGGGCGGCGGGGGGTGTGACCTCCTCGGCCCGTGCATTCGTCTGTCCGATTACATTATACTACGCTTTATATAATTTGCAACACAAATTAATAATATATTTTACACGAACGAAGAGGAGAAAGGGGCGCGGCTTAACGAAGGCGGACGAAAAGCCTCCCCGCCTTCGGAGGGGAGGTGGCATTTCGACCAAAGGGAGAAATGACGGAAGGGTGACCCCTCAGTCTCGTCGACTGCGTCGGCTCGACAGCTCCCCTGCGTAGCAAGGGAGCCTTTGATGAATGCGCAAAACCGCAGTCCGCATCCGCCGACAGCTCCCCTGCGCAGCAAGGGAGCCTTTGACAAGCCTCCTTCGGTTTTTTTCGTTTTAATATGCGGAGGGGGCTTATTCGTCCTCCCCGCGGCTTTGCGTCAGCCCGCCCAATCCTCGGTGCCGGGCTCGAATATCACGCGGATGGCTTCCGGGGCCTCCGGGGCTGCGGGAGCCGCCTGCTGACGCATGAGCTCGAACGTCAGCTTGACCGCGGATATCCTGTCCGCCGTCTTGGCCGTGTCGTCCGTAAGTATGTCCTCAAGACAATCCAGCGCCGTGTTCGAGAGCTTAGCCAGCCTCTTCTGCGGCGATCTTGCCGCCGTCCTCTTCACGGGCCTGACGATCTCTTTGCCGCTTCCGTTTTCGAATACCGTTTCCGTTGTTCCGTTCCTCCTTCTGCCGATGGGGGACGCCTTTCGCCCCCCTCACTTTAATTATAGCACATCTGTTCGGTGTATGAAAAGAGCCGATTTGTCTTTACCGATGACAAACCGTCTGCGTCAGCCCCAAAGCGAGGCGTATTAATGGTACTCAAAAGCCCCGTTTTTGAAAAATAGTTCGGATGATTTACGAACAAAAGTGCTAAAAGCTGTTGACCTTAGAACATACGTTTTGATATAATGGAATTGAGGGATAAAAACCCTCCGCTAAAAAACCATATAGTCAACGCTTCTAAAAAACGCAAACGGAGGTAACGAAAGGAATTGGAAAAGGATCTTTGCAGCCTCACGGAGCTGATCCTCCCGGGAAGACCGGGGGACGCTCCGTGGGAGGGATGCTTCAACAGGGTGAATTACCGCGTGCCGAGGGGAACGCCCGTGCTCGTGCCGCGGTTCCTCGCGGAGCATATCAGAAGGACTGCCGAGGAAGCCGAGAGGGCGGAGGATATTTCAAGCCGCCTCTCCGCCTCGGCGGAGCGCATCGGGCGCATTTGAGAACGAATTGAAAAGGAGAAAATGAAATGACACTCAACGACATACTCGTGTCCGCGCTGGCCCAGCTCGACCGCGGCCACGACGCGCAGACCATGGAGGTCTACCGCGACAGGCTGATGGATTACGCGAACGACGCGCAGAGCGACATCGCGCGGGCGATCTGCTTCACAAGGAAGGAGACGGTGACCCCCTCGAACGGCCTCGTCGATCTCGGTACGCTCAGCTACGACTGCATTAAGGTGGTCAAGGCGGAGCAGCTCGGCAGGGAGGTAAGGTTCATACAGAGCCAGACGGGGCTGATAGCCCTTCCCTACAACGAAAGGGCGACCATCACCTACAGGTGCGAGCCGAAGCGGCTCCTTTCGCCCACGGACGTGAGCGAGCTGCCCGCGCACACGCACGGGCTCATGACGCTCTATATAGTGGGCAGGGAGCGCATGGCGGGGGATCAGAGCACGCAGAGCGGCGCCAACATATACCTCTCCATGTACGAGGCGGCCAAGGCGAGGCTCCGCCCGCACGTCGGCGAAAGCCGCGCTTACGAGATAACGAACCGCTGGGAGGCGTAAATGGCAAGCTATACCTACCGCATAGACCGCTTCATAGGCCTCGATCAGAGCCGCGACGAGAACCTTATTTCGCCCTGCTTCTCTCCCGACGCCATGAATATGGACGCCTCGGACGGCTATCTTGCCGTAACGAGGGGCTTCTCGAAGCTCCTGCCCGCGCCCGTGCCCACGGAGGGCCTTATAATCAGGCGCATTGCGATATTCAGGAACGCGTCGAAGGAGATACCCGTCGCCGTCACCAAGAACGGCATATTCACATACGACGCGGAAAACGAGAGCTGGAGCATGGGGTATCAGTACCCCGCTTCCAATTACAAGCGCAGGATCTCCACCCTCATGACGAGGATCGGCACGACGGACTATATGCTGATAGCGGACGGCGTGGGCCAGATGCGCAAATTCGACGGGACGAATTTCACCGCGTTCGGCTCCTCGGCGGGGAATTCGAATATCGCCGCCGGCTGCATAGCCATGTTCCGCGGGCGTCTCTTCGCGGCGGGCGACAGGCAGAACCCCAACAGGCTCTATTATTCGAAGCTTCCCGGCGGAACGAGGACGATCGAGGACTGGGGCCCGGACGCGGATTCCCCCGCCGTGGAGGGCGGCCACGTGGAGATAGGCTCCGCGGGCGGCGATCCCATCACGAATATCTGCGCCATGAGCAATCAGCTTTTGATATTCAAGAACGGCAGCGTTTACAGGCTGATAGGGGACAGGCCGTCCAATTTCACTATCGAGCTCGTAAAGGCCGATTCGACGCCCGTCTCCTTCGCGGGGGCGGCGGTCTGGCGCGACGTGATCTATTACGTCACAAGGGGCGGCCTGCACTGCTTCAACGGCGTCTCCGCCGCGCCCATGCCCGACGCGCGCATGATAAAGCGCATAATGGACGGCGCGGACACCTCTGATTCGCGCATGGCCATAGCGGGCGACCGCCTGTTTTTCACTGTCGGCGTGGGGAACGAGACGCGCCTTATCGAGTACGATCTGACACAGCGCCGCTACATGCAGTACGGGGGCTTCCGCCCCTACGACATACTCGGCGACGACGGGAACCTCATCATAGCCAATTCCAACAAATACCTGGAAAAATGGGGCGAGGGCGACTCCTTCGACGGCGCGGAGATAGAGGCATACTGGACTACTCCCCTGACCGACCTTGCGGATAAATCGGTAATAAAGGGCCTAAGGGAGCTCTACCTTCGCGGCAGCGCCGAGGGGGCTTCCATGCTGATGATCGACACCACCGCCGGCCCCCACAGGGATACGGGCAGGGTGCTCCTTCCCGAAACGCCGGAGGAGGTGCTGGAGGTCCCGCTCAGGAACGAGGGCCGCACCGTAAGGCTCCGCCTCTATAACGAGGCGGGCGGCCATTTCAGGCTGGAGGGCGGCCTCGAGCTCGAGCTCTCCGTAAGGAAGCGCACGGAATGAACGATACGGTGAACGGTGAAGCCGAACAGCGAAGCTGAAAACGGGGAAGGAAGCGGGAACCATGCGCCCGCGCCCTTCCCGCATATGGAACGAAAGGAAACACGATCATGGAAATGAAAGCGCTTTATCCCGTCAGCCTGCCTACCGAAAGGGACGAGGCCGACGACAAAAAGGATCACGAGGATTGGATCAAAAAGAACGAGAGCTGTCTGAACATGAATTTCAGCGCCATCGCCGATAAGCTCTTCGAGCTCGAAACGCGGCTCGCCCTGCTCGAAAGCGAGGAGTAGCGGAAAAAAAGACTGACCACGGGGACTGTCCCCGTGGTCAGCGCATCTTTTATTCGGTGTTATTTTCCGTCGCAGAACTCCCAGGTCTTTCCGCCGTCGGTCGTCTCATACCAGCAGATGACGTCGGGTTCATTCTCGTAGTCTGCGGGGGTCACTTTGATCGGAATCACGCCGTGATCCCCGTCGAACACGGGCGAGAAGGTTTGGACATCGCGCGCGCCCTCGTATTCCTCGGGCAGCCAGAGCCCCATTTCGTTCCAGGTCGCGCCGCCGTCCTCGGTCTTGAATACGAGCAGACGCCTCGTGTTGAGCTCTCCGTAATGGTAGAGTCTGTCGTAATAACAAAGGTATCCCTCCGAGGCCGATCTTATGCATGCGCCCGAAACGTAATAATCGAAGCCCCTTATGCCTCTTCCGGGAACGTACATGTTGTTCCCGAATTCATACCAGTGCTCGCCGTCATCCGTGCGGAATATGCAGTGCACGCTTCCGGTGGCCGCGCCGTATTCCGAAAAGACGATGTAATCTTCCCCGAAATAGCCCTCAAGGTATGAAACGTCTTTCGCCTTCTTGCGGTATTCCTCTTCGCCGCCTTCGGGATCCTGCTCCCAGTATTTGATCATGGCGATCTTAGCCGCTTCGTCGAGCTCCGCGGGGAATTCGGCGATAGGGTCCTCGAAGTAGTAATAATATTTATAACGCTCATCAAACGGCAGGTCATCGGGCCCCTCGTACCGTCCGCTGACCTCCACCAATGTGTTATGAGCGCCCCATTTGCCGTGGGAGTAACCGAAATACGCCCTGCCGGTCGAAGTGTCGAAGAGTGCAATATCACTATCGCTTACGCCCTTTCCTTCAAGTATGCCTTGCGCGGTGCGAATGTAATCGGCATATGAGCTCCCGAGGAGCGTAACCGCCCAATGATAGTCGTGGTAAAGATCCACAGGCTTGCAGGTGGGCTCGGCAGTGGGTTCCTCGGTGGGCTCGGCGGTCGGCTCCACGGTGGGCTCGGGAGCCGCGGTCTGCGAGGGCTCAGGGGAAGGAGTTTCGGCTTGATCCCCGGGCGCGGTCTCGGCCGGCTCGGAGGGCAGGGAAACGCTTTGCCGTTGCGTGCAGCCGAACAAAGAGAGACAAAGCAATGCCGCAAGCATGCAGATAAGCGCACGCTTGGCAGCTGAGATTGTGATTTGTTGAGAACGGTTATTCATTTTCCTCCTTCTCTCCCGAAACCAATGGGGTTATCATTGGCCCGGTATAACTGCATTTTTCGCATTTGTTTCCCGACGAATCGGGGGTGTGGTATTCCTTTATCGCATGCCCGCAGGCAAGGCAGAGCTTTCGGTGGGTCTTTCCGTCCTTGCTGTCCTCCCGGAAGTCGGGATAATTATGCGGCGGCAGATGCCACGCGCCTATAACGCTCATGATGTAATAAACAAACGTAATGTGGCAGAACTACGATAATATGATACAATCGGGAACGGAGGATGTCAATCGTTTTCACGCAGCCGCGGATATTTACTTTTAGTGTGAAATCTATTATAATCTTTTCAGGAAAACGTGAAAGGGAAAGGTGCCATGCCTCTTATAATCGTAAGGAACGACATAACCGAAATGAAGGTCGACGCCATCGTCAACGCCGCGAACGAGAGCCTTTTGGGCGGCGGGGGAGTCGACGGCGCCATCCACCGCGCCGCTGGGAGGGAGCTTCTTAATGAATGCCGCACCCTCGGCGGCTGCCGTACGGGCGAGGCAAAGTACACCGGTGCGTATAAGCTTCCGTGCAGATACGTCATACACACCGTCGGCCCCGTATGGCAGGGCGGCGATAACGGCGAGGAGGCGCTTTTAAGGGCCTGCTACCGCAATTCGCTGAGGATCGCGAAGGAGCTTTCCTGCGGGAGCGTCGCCTTCCCGATGATATCGGCGGGCGTCTACGGCTACCCCAAAAGGGAGGCCTTCGAGATCGCCTCCTCCGAGGTGAGGAGCTTCCTCGAGGAGAACGAGATGACGGTTTACCTCGTCGTATTCGACAGGCCGACCTTCCTCATAAGCCGCGAGCTCGCGGACGATATCGCGGAGTACGTCGACGATAATTACTGCAGGGAGCATCTTCCGTCCGAGAGCGCATACGTAAGACGGCGCGAAGCGGCGCTTGCCGCGAAAAAGGCAAAGGCGAGGGAGAATCGGCTCTTCTCCAACGGGCAGAAGGCGTCCCGCCCCGCGCTCTTCGCCGTTACCGAGGACGCATGCCGGGCGGACGCGGCTCCCATGGCCGCGGCAAAGGAGGAGCTCTGCTTTGAGAGCGCAGCATCAGCTTCGGACGACGAGACGCTTGAAGAGAAGCTGAGGAGGATGGACGAGAGCTTTTCGAGGAACCTCCTCAGGCGGATCGACGCCTCGGGCATGACGGACGCGGAGTGCTACAAGAGGGCGAACGTCGACCGCAAGCTCTTCTCAAAGATCCGCTCGGACGAGAGCTACCGTCCCTCCAAATCCACCGCGCTGGCGTTCGCCGTAGCGCTCGGGCTCGACCTCGAGCAGACGAAGGATCTGATACGGCGCGCGGGCTTCGCGCTCTCGAACTCCAGCAAGTTCGACGTGATAGTGGAGTATTTCATCTCGCACGGGATCCACGACGTTTTCGAGATAAACGAAGCGCTCTTCGCCTTCGACCAGACGCTCCTGGGCGCGCAGGGATGATGAAAAAACGGGGTTCCCGTTTTTTCAGTGAAGAGTGAAGAGTGAAGAGTGAATAGTGAATAGTGAATAGTGAATAGTGAACAAAGCGGCATCGGGAAAGCGTCCCCATGCCGCGTTTTTTCGTTACTAATACTCCGACCAACGACCGGCTCGCCGCGCATCTGCTGAAGGCCGTTTCCCGGTCACGATAATGCTTTTCGTCTTTTTGTCAGCGCCCGCAAGTTGAGTACGGCGAGCACGAGGAGCACGAGAAGGCTGATCCACTGGGAAGTGGACAGACCAAGTATAAAGCCTCGGATCTCGTCTCCGCGGAAGAATTCGATCATGAATCGGCCGACCGCATAGACGACCAGATAGCAAGGGAGCGCCTTGCCTTCGCGGTGACGCCGCTTTTCGAACCACAGCAGGAACGCGAAGAGGATCAGATCGCATACCGCGCATACGAGCTGTATCGGGAAGAAGGGGACTCCGTTGGGAGCGGAAGCGCTCCGCGTGAAGGCTATGCCGAAACGCTCGGAGACTACGCCGTGGCAGCAGCCCGTAAGGAAACAGCCGATCCTCCCGAATGCGTGGAAAAGCGGGAACAGCGGGATGAAGAAATCGAAGAACGCTTTTCTGTCCAGCTTATAATGCTTGGAATACAGATACAGCATGAGTATCGCACCGAAAAGACCTCCGTAAAAGACGAGCCCGTTCGACAGCAGCTCGTACAAAAGGTGCGGATCCTGCCGAAAAATCTCCCGGTTCCTGATGATAACGGGAAGCATGGTGACGATATAGAGCAGCCGCCCCCCGGCGACGATCCCTATTCCGATGAGTGCGGCGGTGTTGGTGACGTCCACCTGAGCCAGATCCCCGAAAGCCCGGTGTCTGAATACGGCGACGGCTCCGCAAACGGCGAAACCAATAAGGGCGCAGACCCAGTAAGTCGGGATGCTGCGCCCAAATAGTTCTATCGTGGGAAACATTTTATCTCATGCGGCTGAGGATGCCTGCGGCGCCCGCGCACGCGATGACGCAGACGAGACCGATCGCGCAGAAGATCAGGCCGAGCAGACTGCATACGAAGCCCGCAGTGGCAATACCCGTCTGGGCCTCTTTACGCGCCTTCGCGCCGAGCGCTACGCCGACGATGCCGAGTACCAGACCCAGAATGGAGCTGTATCCGAACAGCGCACAGATGAGCGAAAGCACACCGAGCACGAGGGATGCGACTGCCGTGCCGGAGCTCGGGGCGTTTTCTCGGTAGCCCGCTCCGCCAACGGTATTGGCGGTGTCGAGCTTCTGGCCGTGAACAGTCGCCTTGGCCTCCTGAACGACTTCCTGAGCCTCTTCCTTTACGGCCTGGACGGTCTCTTTGACTTCGGATTTGATGTTTTCGAACGTGTTGTTCTGTCCGTTGTTGCGGTCTTCCATACTTTTCCTCCTTGTTTGATCGGGAACACGGCTCCGCCGACGCCCTGATTTTCTGAAAATATTATATATACAACTCGGTACTGAAGTCAATATAACAGCTTAATATATTTGGCGTTTCTTACAGGAATGCAGTCTTGAAAAAAGCAGAAGATTCCAAATAAGGCAAAAAACTCCTTGCCGTGAGAAATATACAATAGATTGTAACAATTAATTATAGAAACTGACCGAGAGATGTGTTATACTCTATATCGGCTGATGATAGGGTACCATATCCATGCCCTGCCGAGGGCCCGAAAAAAGGGGCTGAAAGCCTCCCGAAAGGGGCGGCAAAGCTCCCGAAAAAGCGGGCGAAAACGGCGGGGAACGGGGAAGGAGGCCCCGTCAAAAGCCGATAGAACCAATCATTTTTCCGCTAAATGCGGTACAAGGAGGACTGTCATGGCAAAACAAATCACGGCAATTCCCTTTAAGGGCACTCCTGAGCAGGAAAAAGAGCTCAAGGAATTCATCGCCACTTGGAAGGGGAAGGAGGGCGCTACTATGCCCGTCCTTCAGAAGGCGCAGGAGATCTACGGGTATCTGCCCATAGAGGTCCAGAAGATGGTCGCGGACGGACTCGGTCGTTCCCTGGAGGAGATCTACGGTGTTTCCACCTTCTACTCCATGTTCAACCTCGAGCCCAGGGGCGAACACCTCATCAGGGTATGTCTCGGCACGGCCTGCTACGTCAAGGGTTCCCAGAACATTCTGGACGAGCTCTCCCGCGTGCTCAACGTCGAGCCCGGCCACACCACCAGCGACGGCAAGTTCACTCTCGAAGCGACAAGGTGCCTCGGCTGCTGCGGTCTTGCTCCCGTTATGACCGTTGACGGCGAGGTTTACGGCCGTCTCGTTCCCGCGGACGTAAGGGACATAGTCGCCAAGTATCAGTAAGATCAACACTACCGGTTTCATTGGAGGATCGCCAAAATGAAGATCAGTCAGGTTGCGGAGATTCTTAAAGCCCGGGTGCTCACCGGCGAAGATAAGCTCGATTACGAAGTCCATTCCGCCTGCGGAAGCGACATGATGAGCGACGTGCTCGCCTACGTCAAGGATCAGGGCGTGCTCCTCTCGGGGCTTATCAACGTGCAGGTAATAAGGACCCTGCTCATGATGGACATGAACTGCGTCGTTTTCGTCAGGGGCAAGACGCCTCCCGCCGGCATAGTCGACTTTGCCGAGGAGAACGGCGTCGTCGTGCTTCAGACGGATCTGCCCATGTACGAATCCTGCGGAAGGCTTTACGCCGCGGGTCTCGGCAGATCGACGGAGGCCGTCTGCGACGATTATGCGGACGGTACGGAAAGCGCTGACGGTGCGGATCATGAGTGAGGCGCTGCACTATCATTTCGACGTTGACGGGGCGAGCTTCGCCAACGCGGGCCGCGCTTCGGTCGAGACGAAGAAGCTGCTTCGTCAGCTCGGAGTCGCGCCCGAAGTGATAAGGAGCATCTCCGTCGCCATGTACGAGGGCGAGATCAACATGGTCATTCACGCCCACGGCGGCGACGCGGACGTCTACATCACCGAAGACACCATCATAATCATCCTCAAGGACGTCGGCCCCGGCATCCGCAACGTGGAGGAGGCCATGAAGGAGGGCTTCTCAACAGCCCCCGAAAACATAAGGGCGCTCGGTTTCGGCGCCGGTATGGGTCTCCCCAATATGAAACGGTATTCCGATGAAATGCACATCGATACCAAGGTCGGCGTCGGAACGACGATCGAGCTCTGGTATCACCTCAAGAAGAACTGAAAAGCGAAACGCTTGAACCGATGAGAGAAAGAGAGGGCGGCACATGGCAAAATACACCCACGCGGTCGCGATAGATCCCGAAAAATGCACGGGCTGCACCACCTGCCTCAGGAGGTGTCCCACCGAGGCCATCAGGATCAGGAACAACAAGGCGGAGATCAACGCCGTTCAGTGCATCGACTGCGGCGAGTGCATCAGGGTGTGCAAGCACAGCGCGAAGCACGCCTCCTACGATAAGCTCTCCGATCTGGATTTCTCGAAATATCTCATCGCGCTTCCCGCGCCGTCGCTTTTCGGGCAGTTCAACCACCTTAACGAAGCGGATTTCGTTATCCAGGGCCTCCTCGATATGGGCTTCTCCGAGGTCTACGAGGTGGCGAAGGCGGCCGAGTACGTCACCGATCTCACGAGGATGTACTTAAACGGCCCCGACGCCGTAAAGCCCGCGATAAGCTCCGCATGTCCCGTAGTCGTAAGGCTCATCAAGCTTCGCTACCCGACTCTTTGCGAACAGCTCGTTCCCATCATGCCCCCTTACGAGCTCGCCGGCAAGCTGGCGAGGGAGAAGGCCATAGCGGAACATCCCGAGATCGACCCCGAAAACATAAAGACGGTCTTCATATCCCCCTGCCCCGCAAAGGTCAGCTGGGCGAAGAGCGTCATGGAGGGGCAGACGGTCTACGTCGACTATATCACCTCCATGAACGACGTCTACATGGAGCTTCTCTCCAGGATGAAGCGCGACGCCGTCATATCGGAGGAAGCGGCCTCCGAGGCCGGAATAGTCGGCATCAGCTGGGCGACGACGAGCGGCGAGGCGGCCTCCCTCATGAACGAGGGGTATCTCGCGGCGGACGGGATAGACAACGTCATAAAAGTGCTTGACGACCTTGAAAGCGGCACCGTGAGCGATATTAGCTTCGTGGAGCTGAACGCCTGCAGCCCCGGCTGCGTGGGCGGAGTGCTGGCTCCCACGAACGGCTACGTCGCGAGGGTGCGCCTGCAGAACCTCAGGAAGATCGGCGGGCTCGTAGTAAAGCCCAACGACATAAACGACGTCGTGCCCGGCCTTGACGGAGGACACATACCGCCCGAATACACCGAGGCGGAGGCCTTCACCTACATGCCCGAGGGCGCGCCGAATATGCTCGCGATGATGCTCGCCATGAAAAAGGCGGAGGCGCTTGCCGATAAGCTTCCCAAGAAGGACTGCGGCGCGTGCGGCTCGCCCACCTGCAGAGCGTTCGCTCTGGACGTGGTAAACGGCGAAGCCAAGCTCGAGGACTGCAAGATAAGGCCTCAGATGGAGGGCTGAAGGTGTTTTCGAAGCTAAATGCAAGGGGACGCCGTAAGGCCCGGAATAACAAAGGGAGAAAACAAATGCTTACAGTTGAAAAACTTGCCGAAAAGCTCGGCCTCGCAGTGATAGAGCTTCCCGAGCCCGACCGTGAGATCACGGGCGGCTACGCGGGGGATCTGTTGAGCTGGGTCATGGGCAGAGCCCGTATGGGCGACGCGTGGGTCACCATCATGTCCAACATGAACGTCTCCGCCGTCGCGCAGCTGGCGGACGTCGCGTGCGTGGTATTCGCGGAGGGCGTGGTCCCCGATAAGGAAGCGCTCGACAGGGCGCGCATGCACGGCGTCAACATGCTGGGCAGCGGCAAGGGCATATTCGAGCTCTGCGCGGATATAGCGTCCGCAATGGCCGAATACGCGGAAAGGGACTGATAAGATGGCGCTCTTTACCTACGATCTGCACGTGCATTCATGCCTCTCCCCCTGCGGGGACGACGAGATGACTCCGTGCAACATCGCCGGTATGGCGTTCATCGCGGGCGTTAAGATCGTGGCGCTCACGGATCACAACTCCTGCAAGAACTGTCCCGCCTTCTTCAAAGCCTGCGAGGAATACGGCGTTACGCCCGTCGCCGGCTGCGAGCTGACTACTTCGGAAGAGATCCACATGGTCTGCCTGTTTGAAGGCCTGAAACAGGCGCTCGATTTCGACGAGGCTATCCAGCCTTACAGGATGAAGCTCAAGAACCGCGTGGAGATATTCGGCAGTCAGCCGATAATGAAGGAGGACGACGAGATAACGGGGGAGGATCCCTGGTTCCTTCCGGCCGCGACTTCGCTTTCGCTCTCGGAAGCGGCGGCCATGGTGAGGGAGATGGGCGGCATTGCCTACCCGGCCCACATCGACAGGGAATCGAACGGTCTTCTCGCGATACTCGGCATGTTCCCCGACGAGCCGGTTTTCGATCTTTGCGAGGTCAGGGATAAGGAGAACGCCGAAAAGCTCTCCGGCGGAAGACGGGTAGTCGTCTCGTCCGACGCGCACAGGCTCACCGATTTTGCGGTAACGCTGAATCACATGGAGCTCGACTGCGATCCCGAAGCCTCTCCCGAGGAAGTGCGTCACGCGCTGTTTGAAAAATTGAAAGGAAATTAAGGAGGCGCAAATGAAGGAGCTCTCGCTCAACATACTCGATATCGCCCAGAACTCGATCCATGCCGAGGCCTCGCTCGTGACCATAAGGCTCACCGAGACGGAGACCACGCTCAAGCTCGAGATAATCGACGACGGCAAGGGTATGAGCGCGGCGTTCCTCGAAAGGGTGACCGACCCGTTCTCCACCACCAGAACGACCCGCAAGGTCGGCATGGGGCTGCCGCTTCTGAAGCTTGCGGCGGAGCAGACGGGAGGATACCTCAGCATATCTTCGCGCGAAAGGGCCCTTCACCCGGAGGACCACGGCACGGAGGTCACCGCCTTCTTCCACAAGGACCATCTGGATTTCACCCCCCTGGGGGACGTGATCTCCACGGTGGTATCGCTCGTGCAGGGCAGTCCCGACGTGGACTTCTGCTTCCTGCACCTGCTGCCGGGAAAACGGGTCGAGCTCGACACGAGGGAGCTCCGCGAGGTGCTGGGCGATATACCGCTCTCCTCGCCCGAGGTGCTCGTGTGGATAAGGGATACGCTCGAGGAACAGTATTCCGGCGAATAAAACTCTTTACACCCCGGAGCGTCCGGCTCCGGTAACAATTACGGAAAAGCAAATCACCAATCATAATGAAAGGACAAGTGATCATGAAATCTTTGGAAGAACTCAAAGCGATCCGCGAGAGGATGCAGAACAAGGTCATCCTTCGCGAGGGATCCGCTGAAAAGCGCATCGTAGTCGGCATGGCGACCTGCGGTATTGCCGCCGGCGCCCGCCCCGTTCTCAACACCTTCGTTGAGGAGATCGCAAAGCGCAACCTCACCGGCACCGTCGAGGTCGGTCAGACCGGCTGCATCGGCATGTGCCGCTTCGAGCCGATCGTCGAGGTATTCGAAGGCGATTCCCGCGTTACCTACGTTCACGTTGACCCCGCAAAGGCCAAGGAGATCGTTGAAAAGCACATCGTGGGCGGCGAGCCCATTGTCGAGTACACCGTCGGCGCGGCGGAAAAATAACGGAGGGTCAGTATTATGATTCGTACACACGTTTTGATTTGCGGCGGTACAGGCTGCACCAGCGGCGGCAGTCAGCAGATTGCCGACAGGCTCAAGGAAGAGCTCGTAAGGCTCGGTCTTGAGGACGAGATCCAGGTCATCCGCACCGGCTGCTTCGGCCTCTGCGCCATGGGTCCCATCATGATCGTCTACCCCGAGGGCACCTATTACAGCCGTGTAAAGCCCGAGGACGTCACCGAGATCGCCGAGGAGCATTTCCTCAAGGGCCGTATCGTTGAGCGTCTCGTCCATAAGGAGACCGCGGGCCAGAAGCTCGAGGACGTTCCCGCTCTCGGCGAGACCAACTTCTACAAGACTCAGAAGCGCGTCGCGCTGCGCAACTGCGGCGTCATCAATCCCGAGAACATCGAAGAGTACATCGCCATGGACGGCTATGCGGCTCTTGGCAAGGTCCTCACCGAGATGACTCCTCAGGAGGTTATCGACGTCATGAAGAAGTCCGGCCTCCGCGGCCGCGGCGGCGCAGGCTTCCCCACCGGCATGAAGTGGCAGTTCGCCGCTGCGAATCAGGCCGATCAGAAGTACGTCGTCTGCAACGCCGACGAGGGCGACCCCGGCGCGTTCATGGACCGTTCCGTTCTTGAGGGCGACCCCCACGCCGTTCTCGAGGCTATGGCCATCGCCGGCTACGCCATCGGCGCTTCCAAGGGTTACATCTACGTCCGCGCGGAGTACCCCATCGCCGTTGAGCGTCTGAAGATCGCCATCGGTCAGGCCCGTGAGTACGGCCTGCTCGGCGAGGATATCTTCGGCACCGGCTTCAATTTCGATATCGACATCCGTCTCGGCGCG
>JAILRE010000009.1 GCA_024698505.1 Clostridiales bacterium
ATTTACATTTTCCTGTGTAAGATAACCGGGAACGGACGGGTTGGTGTTTCTCAGAGCATCATCGCTGCTGATATAAACCTTGCCGTCCATGGTCATCATGAATAAATAATTAGCCCCGATTTTGGAAGCAAGATTTTGAAATATGTCGGTACGGACGCTGGCATCGGCATCCATCATGATGCGGAAAAAGCCGTTTGAAAGCAGCAGATCAATGTCATCCAGGGTTTTCTGATTCCCCTCATGATAGATTTTCGACAGGGTGTCCGTGTTATTGATGTTCCGCTCGAGAACAGCCGACGCGGCATTAAGCGCCAGCTGGCTGTTTTTTTCCTGCTTATAAAGAGCCGCCCGAGCGTGTATGTCGGACAAGAACACGGCGAGAAGAAGTGTTCCGATCGCGATTAGAAGAAAATTGAACCATACTTTGGAAAAAAAGTAAAAATTCGCTTTTCTGCGAAGTTCGTCTGAAGCTTCCTGCTGAATTTGAGCGTTTTCTTCCATACCATTCCACCCATAAATGTAATCAAAATAATTCTATCAAACATCTGTTTTTTTAGTCAATATTACGAGCTTTTATGGATACACAGACACTTTTTTTCACGGGGGTTGATAAGAGTGGATTACTTAACGCATCTTCCCAGCGAAGGGAGAAAACCTGTCAGTTTCGGATGATGTCATCCGACCCGGGTGACATCTGTCTGGCTTCCGGTTTTGCTATGGAACCGGCACCTATTGCTCAATCGGAAAGAGAACTCTTTGTAAAAGCAACGCTAAAAAAACGGCCCCTTAATCGAACCGTGATTACGTTCGAATTAAGAAGGCCGTCTGCTGTGGCGGAGCGGGTGGGATTCGAACCCACGGTAGGTTTCCCTACACCTGATTTCGAGTCAGGACCGTTATGACCGCTTCGATACCGCTCCGTTTGATTTCGAACTATTATACAGCAGGCGGCGGGATTTTTCAACAGGGAAAGAAGATATATACCTTATGACGCCTCGGGGGGCTTCACCTTTCGGTATTCAGTATCGCGAGTATGCGCTCCTCGGCCGCGGCGAGCTGGCTTCTTACGGAGGGGACGGCGTCATAGTCCGTCGGGACGACCACGAATCCCTTGCCGAGGAAGGAATGTATCACGCGGCAGGGGTGGAATATCTCCTCCGAGAGGGTGACAGTTCCCGCCTCGTCCCTTTTAAGCTTCAGCTCGAGCACGACGGTGTCGTTGCAGATGGATCTGCTCATGCTGGAAACGAAATTGCCCAGCGAATACATGCAAAGAACGTTCCTGCCGTCGGCGGCGGTTATGTACGCGCTCGTCTGCAGGCAGTGGGAATGCGAGCCGCAGATGACGTCCGCGCCCGCGTCGGCGATAAGCTGCGCGTGCTTTCGGACGTTGTCGGTCGGGGTATCTATGTACTCGCGGCCCCAGTGCTCGTAAACGACTATGAATTCGGCGCCCTTCGCCTTGGCGTACGCAATGTCGCGGCGGACGGCCTCGATGTAGTATCGGTTCAGCATATAGCCGTACCCGTCGGAGACGATGGGGACGTCGAAGCCGTTGAAGAACTCGGAATACGACAGCAGGCCCACCTTGATGCCGTTGACGTCCAGTATGGCGAAGCGTTCCTCGCCGTTTTCCGCGAAGAGCCCGGTATGGATGAAGCCCGCGCTATCGACGGCGTCGAGCGTCTCCGTTATGCCGGTAAGCCCCGCGTCGCAGCAATGATTGTTGGCGAGCACGAGCGCGTCGAAGCCCGCGTATTTGAGCGCGGCGAGATATTCGGCGGGGCTGTTGCAGTTGGGCTTGCCGCCGATATGCTTCTGCTGGGCGGTGTAGGGCGCGGAGGGGGAGATCACCGTTTCGAGATTCCCCACGGTGCAGTCCGCGCGGGAAAACAGGGCCCGAACCAGCTCGAAGGACGGCCTGAAATCATATTTCTCGCCGCCGGAAGCCTGATTCCTCGCGATGTACTGCTGCGCGGAAAGGCACATGAGATCGCCCACGCACATCATTACGCCCTCCCTCGGCAGGCCCGTCACGGGAGGAGCGGGGGTGGGGAAGGCAGCGGGATCCGGCTTGGGCGTGTTCGTCGCCTTGGGAGTGGTGACGGGCGTCGCCGTTGGCTTGGGAGAGGGCGTCGCTGCGCCGCTTTCCGTGGGTTTGGGCGCGTCCGTAGGCTTCGCCGTGGGCTTCGGGGTATCCTCGGGAGTCTCGGTGTTTTTAACGGGTTCGGCGGTGGGCGCTTCGGTCGGCTCCTCCGTGGGGACGGGAGTGACCGCTTCCTCCGTAATAGAAGGCGCTTCCGTGGGCGCTTCCGTCGGGGCGTCCGTTATGGCGGGCTCCTGCGAGGGAGCTTCAGTCGGGGCGGGGGAGGCGAGGGCTTCCCTTTCCGAAGGGAGCGTGCCCCGCGCGCCGAACGGGCAAAGCAAAAGCACCGCCGCCATTATGAGCGCCAGGAGCCTTTTCATTATGCTTGCGGAAGAGTTGCCGTTTTCCATGGGACCGCCTTATGATAATACTGATAAAACAAGTATACCCATCGGCGGCGGTTTGTCAATAAGAAACGGCGTTTTTCGACGGTTATTGACACCCGCCGCGCCTATATGTATAATCTAAATGCGCTCCCGCCGCGGCTGAAACGGCGGATAAAGCGCAATACAACCCGAAAGGGGATCGGCTGATGAGAGAATTCTTCGGTTTCGGCGGCTATTCGCGCCCTGCGGAGGGCTATCTTTCCTGGCAGCATCTCGTGTTCGTAACGAGCCTCATGGCGATCATGACGGCGCTTGCGGTCATACTCGGCAGAAGGAACCGCAATAAGCCCGCCGACGTCAAGAACCGCGTGCTCGTGATCGCGGCGATACTGATCGACGCTGCGGAGCTTTTCAAAATAGTGCTCCTGTGCTTCCGCAGTCACAATCCTATGGACTGGATCTACAATCTGCCCCTGTTCCTTTGCAGCATACAGCTCATCACGATACCCCTCGCGGCGTTCTCCAAGGGCAGGATCAAGGAAGCTGCGCTCGATTTCGTCTTCGTTTTCGGCCTGCTCGGCGCGGTGCTGGGCACCTACGGCGCGGGCAACAACTATTCCGCATATCCCGTGCTCGGGTTCGACAACGCAGTGTCGGGCTTTACCCATTCCATATCGGGCTTCTGCGCGCTCTATATAGGCATTTCCGGCATGGCGAGCATGAAGCGCGGCAATCTGCCGATCACGTTTGCGATAATCGTCGGCGTTTCCGCACTGGCGTATATCGCGGACAGACTGATCCCCTACAACTACATGTTCCTGATCAGGGGCGACGGCACCCCGTACGATATCATCTACGGCATCGTAAAGGGAAGCCCCGTGCTCTATCCCCTGACCGTGGTGCTGCTGTTCATACTGTACATCTGCCTTTTCTACCTTATCTATTATCTTGCAAAGCGCAGAAAGAACGGGGCCGGAGAGTGAACCGTTACGCGAATTACATATTCGACCTTTACGGCACGCTGGTCGACATTAAAACGGACGAGACCCTTCCGGGGCTCTGGGACGCGCTGGCGCTCGTTATGAGCGACTGCGGCGCCTTTTCGCGCACCGGCGATGAGATGAGGGAGGCCTATCTGAGGCTCTGCGCAAAGGAGCAGGCGAAGGCCGCCGATCCCCTTTACGAAATCGAGCTTCGCCGCGTGTTCGCCGGGCTCTACGCCGAGAACGGCGTCGAGGCGGATAATAACCTCATCGACGAGACGGCGTACTTCTTCCGCGCCGCTTCCACAATAAAGCTCAGGCTCTATCCCTGGGTGCTCCCCGTTTTCGAAAGGATAAGAAGGGGCGGCTCGCGGATATTCCTCCTCAGCAACGCGCAGGCCTGCTTCACGCTCCCGGAGCTTGAAAAGCTCGGCATTTCGGACGCGTTCGACGGCATAGCCATTTCGTCCGACGCGGGCTTCAGGAAGCCCGACCGCCGCATAATGCAGGGCCTTATCGACAGGTTCGGCATAGATCCCGCGGCGTCCCTCATGACGGGCAACGACAGGACGACCGACGTTGAGATCGCAAACAGGTTCGGCATGGATTCGCTGTATCTCAGGACGGAGACCTCCTTTGAGATACCCGGCGCGCCGAGGGCTACCTTCGAGCTGACGGACGGGGATCTCACGGGGCTTGAAGGGCTCATGGGCATAGAATGAACGGGCCGCGCGGTATTGACATTGCCGCGCGCTTTGTTTATTATTTATTAATGAAATAAAAGGGCTGAAGGCGGGGTTTTCCCCGCGGCTTCAGGGAGAGGATACAATGGATCATCGCATAGAGCACGACAGCATGGGCGAGATGAAGGTCCCCGCGGACCGCTATTGGGGCGCGCAGACGGAAAGATCCCGCCTCAATTTCCCGATAGGCGCGGGCCGCGAGACGATGCCCAAGGAGATCGTTCGCGCGTTCGGCCTTCTGAAAAGGGCCGCGGCCGCCGCTAACCGCGAGCTCCTGCCCGAAAGGATGACGGAGGAGAAATTCGAGGCGATCGACAGGGCCGCCGAAGAGGTCGCAAACGGCCTGCTTTACGATCATTTCCCGCTCGTAGTATGGCAGACGGGCTCCGGCACGCAGACCAACATGAACGCCAACGAGGTAATAAAGAACCGCGGCAACGAGATCGCCGGGAGGACGCTCCTGCATCCGAACGACGACGTGAACATGTCCCAGTCCTCAAACGACACCTTCCCCACCGCGATGCATATAGCGGCGGTGACCGCGCTCGAAGACGAGCTGCTCCCCGCGGCGGAAAGGTTTGCAGAGACTCTGAAGGAGCTTGAAAGGGCCAACGAGGACGTTATTAAGATAGGCCGCACCCATCTTCAGGACGCGACTCCCCTAAGGTTCTCGCAGGAGATCTCCGGCTGGCGCGCCGGCGTGGAGCGCGGCTGCGAGCTGATTAGGGCCGCGGAAAAGCCCCTCTTCGAGATCGCCCTCGGCGGAACGGCCGTCGGCACGGGCATAAACGCGCCCGAGGGCTTCGGCGAGGCCGCGGCAAGGGCTCTCGCCGAAATAACGGGCAAGCCCTTCGTCTCCGCCGGGAACAAGTTCCACGCGCTCACCTCGAAGGACGAGCTGGTATCCGCGCACGGCGCGGTCAAGGCGCTGGCGTGCGACATGATGAAGATAGCCAACGACGTAAGGTGGCTCGCCTCCGGCCCGAGGTGCGGTATAGGCGAGATCAGCATCCCCGAGAACGAGCCCGGCTCCTCCATAATGCCGGGGAAGGTGAACCCCACCCAGTGCGAGCAGGTCACTATGGTGGCCGTGCAGGTGATGGGCAACGACGCCGCGATAGGCTTCGCCGCCTCGCAGGGGAATTTCGAGCTCAACGTGTTCATGCCCGTCATAGCCTATAACTTCCTTCAGTCCGTAAGGCTGCTCGCCGAATCGATAGCCTCCTTCGACGAGCGCTGCGCAAGGGGGATAAAGGCGAACAGGGAGAGGATGCGCGCCAATCTCGAAAGATCGCTGATGCTCGTAACGGCGCTGAGCCCCGCGATAGGCTACGAGCGCGCCGCAGAGGTCGCGAAAAAGGCCCACCGCGAGGGGATCACCCTCAGGGAGGCCTGCCTTCTTCTCGGATACGCGGACGGCAAGAGCTTCGACGAGCTCGTCCGCCCGGAGAAGCTCGTTTGAGGAAGGCCCCGCTCCCGCGAAAAATACCGCGTCGTTACATATTTGTATTTGACAACGCAGCGCGGCAAGGGTATAATTATTCTGTTGCAGACAGAGGCGTCACTAAGCTGTTTTCGTTTGGGGCGCCTGCATTTTTTTGAAACGATCACACGAACAATCAAGGAACCGGAGGTGCATATCCATGGAAAAAACCGTACAGCTTTACGAGGGAAAGGCCAAGAAGGTCTTCGCCACCGAGAATGAGGAGCTCCTTATCGTCTCCTACAAGGACGACGCGACCGCGTTCAACGGTCTCAAGAAGGGCACCATAGTCGGCAAGGGCGCCATCAACAACCGTATGAGCAACCTGCTCATGCAGATGCTCGAAAAGAAGGGCGTCCCCACGCATTTCGTAGAGGAGCTGAACGACCGCGAGACGGTCGTCAAGCGCGTTTCCATAGTTCCCCTCGAGGTAATAATCCGCAATATCTCCGCGGGCTCCTTCGCCAAGCGCTACGGCGTGCCCGAGGGCATAGTTTTCGACGCTCCCACGATCGAGTTCTCCTATAAGAACGACGATCTGGGCGATCCGCTCATCAATTCGTATCACGCGCTCGCGCTGAAGCTCGCGACTCCCGAAGAGATCGAGACCATCAAGACATACGCCTTCAAGGTGAACGAGGAGCTCAGGAAGTTCTGGACGGAGTGCGGCGTCACCCTCGTCGATTTCAAGCTCGAGTTCGGCAGGCTCTCGGACGGGACGATCGTCCTCGCCGACGAGATCAGCCCCGATACCTGCAGGCTTTGGGATTCCGCCACCGGCGAAAAGCTCGATAAGGACAGGTTCCGCCGCGATATGGGCGGCGTAGAGGATGCGTACGCCGAGATAATGAGAAGGCTTCTCGAAAACGTCTGACGGAGGAAAGATCCATGGCAAACAGCGCGATAGTCGGCGTCAACTGGGGCGATGAGGGCAAGGGCAGGATGGTCGACCTCCTGACCGAGAACTACGATATCGTCGTCAGGTTCCAGGGCGGCGGAAACGCCGGTCACACCGTAATTAACGACAGGGGCAAGTTCGCTCTGCATCTTCTGCCTTCCGGCATATTCAGGGAGGGCGTCGTCAACATACTCGGAAACGGCGTTGCGCTCGATCCCGAAAACCTCTGGAAGGAAATGACGGAGGTAATGGGGAAGGGCGTTTCGATAACCCCCGACAATCTCAAAATATCGAGCAGGGCCTCCCTTCTTATGCCCTGGCACCGCGATCTCGACGAGCTCGAGGAAAGGCGCCTCAAGGACAAGAAATTCGGCTCCACGAAGCAGGGCATAGCCCCCTTCTATTCCGATAAATACCAGAAGAAGACCGTCCTCGCGGGCGAGCTCTTCTATCCCGAAAAGCTCAGGGCGCACCTTCGCGATCTGATGGAGTGGAAGAACCTCATACTCACCTCCGTTTACGGCGCGGAGCCCTATACGGAGGAAAGGCTCGATGAGTGGCTCTCCTCCTACTGCGAGAGGATAAAGCCCTTCATATGCGATACGGGCGAGTATCTGAAGCGCGCTCACGACGAGGGCAAGAGCATCCTCTTCGAGGCGCAGCTCGGCTCCCTCAGGGATATCGATTACGGCATACATCCCTTCACCACCTCCTCCAACACGCTGGCGGCATACGCGCCCATCGGCTCCGGCTGCCCCCAGGTCAAGATCACGAACGTCATCGGCGTAGTCAAGGCCTATTCCACCTGCGTAGGCGAGGGCCCGTTCGTCTGCGAGATGGAGGGCGAGGAGGCCGAAAGGCTCAGGCAGGAGGGCGCGGAATACGGCGCCAAGACCGGCAGGCCCAGGCGCGTCGGCCCGATAGACCTCGTCGCAACGAGGTACGGCGCCGAGATGCAGGCCGCGACCGAGATCGCCCTGACCAAGCTCGACGTATTGAGCTACCTCGATAAGATACCCGTCTGCTCCCATTACGAGCTGGACGGAGAGATAGTCGATATCTTCCCGTTCCCCGCCGCGCTGGACGACGCGAAGCCCGTTATCGAGTATCTTGACGGCTGGAAATGCGATATTTCGAAAGTGCGCCGCTTCGAGGATCTTCCCGAAGCCGCAAGGGAATACGTGCTCTACGTGCAGAGGGCGATAGGCTGTCCCATAACCTACGTCTCCGTCGGCCCCGAGCGCGAAAGCATAATCATCAGGTAAGGAGGGACGAAAGTGGATCAGTCGACCGCCGCATATCAATCCCCGCTCGCGTCAAGGTACGCGTCGGACTATATGCTCAAGCTCTTCTCCGCGGATACGAGGATAAGGACCTGGAGAAGGCTCTGGGTATCCCTTGCAAAGGCGGAGATGAAGCTCGGCCTTCCCATAACGCAGGAGCAGGTCAACGAGCTCGAGGCGCATATCGGGGATATCGACTTCGAATGCGCCGCCAGGCGCGAAAAGGAAGTCCGCCACGACGTCATGGCCCACGTCTATACCTACGGCAAGGCCGCTCCCTCCGCCGCGGGAATAATCCACCTCGGCGCCACCAGCTGCTACGTCACCGATAACGCGGATCTCGTCATCTACCGCGACGGCCTCCGCTATATAAGGAGCGAGCTGCTCGCCGTTATCAGGAACCTCGCCGATTTCGCGGAGGAATACAGATCCCTGCCCACTCTGGGCTACACCCACTATCAGCCCGCGCAGCTCGTCACCGTAGGCAAGCGCGCGACGCTGTGGATGCAGGATCTTGTTTCCGACGTTAACGAGATCGACTTCGCCATCCGCAACATCAGGTTCCTCGGCTGCCGCGGCACCACGGGCACCGAGGCGAGCTTCATGGATCTTTTCGAGGGCGATTCCGCGAAAATCGACGAGATGAACCGCATGATCGCCGCCGATTTCGGCTTTGACGAGCTGTTCGCCGTCTGCGGTCAGACCTATCCCCGCAAGACGGACAGCCGCATACTCAACGCGCTCTCCTCCGTCGCGCAGAGCCTCAGCCGCATGGCGAACGATATAAGGCTCCTTCAGCACGACAGGCAGCTCGAGGAGCCCTTCGAAAAGAACCAGATAGGCTCCTCCGCAATGGCGTATAAGCGCAATCCCATGCGCTGCGAAAGGATCTGCTCGCTCGCAAGGTACCTCATGGCGGACGCTGCGAACGCCTCCATGACGGCCTCCGTGCAGTGGCTAGAACGCACGCTGGACGATTCCGCCAACCGCCGCATCTCCCTGCCCGAGGGCTTCCTCTGCGCGGACGCGATACTGAGGCTCGCCGCCAACGTGACCGACGGGCTCCACGTCAACGAGAAGATAGTCGAGCGCACCGTTATGGAATACCTGCCCTTCATCGCGACCGAGAACCTCATGATGGAGGGCGTCAAGAGGGGCGGCGACCGTCAGGAGCTTCACGAGATAATCAGGACCTGCTCCATGGAGGCGACCAGGCGCATGAAGGAGGGCTATGACTGCGATCTGCTCTCCCGCCTCAAGGAAAGAAAGGAGTTCGGCCTGACCGGCGACGAGATGGACGAGCTTCTGAGGCCCGAAAAGTACATAGGACGCTGTCCCGAGCAGGTCACGGCGTTCGTGAACGCGATAAGGCCGATGCTCGAAGGCGCGGCCGAGGAAAAACAGGATATAGAACTGTAACGGAGAGGGCGGGGAAACACCCCGCCCGCCGCTTGAAAAGGCGAAAGAATGAACAAACACGAAAAGCGAAAGGGAATATTCGCAGCCCTTGCCGCGCTCTTGTCGGCGCTGCTCCTTTTCGCGTCCTGCAAGCTTACGAATAATGAAGCGAACGCCTCGCAGGAGCCCCGAAACACCGGTACGGCCGCGGAGCTTCCCGCCGGGGAGCCGACCGAAACCGCGGAGCTTTCCGAAACGGAGCTCCCGGATGATACGGCAGATCCCGCCGCGACCCGGGGCGAAGCTTCCGAAGCGCCCGCCGTCACGGGCTCTCCCGATGCCTCTTCGGATGCGCCTACCGAAGCTCCCGAAAACACGCCCGCTCCCACGGAGGGGGCGGGGAAAACGGCTGCTCCCACTGCGGCGCCTACCGCCGCTCCGTCTTCTGCGCCCTCGCAGACCGCCGCGCCTGCGGCGACTCTAACACCGACGGCGACTCTTGCGCCGACTCCCGCGCCGACTCCCGCACCGACTGTTGCTCCGACTGTTGCTCCGACTGCGGCTCCGACCGCGGCTCCGACTCCCGCTCCGACTCCCGCGCCTACCGCGACGCCGAAGCCGACGAACACTCCCGTTCCCGAGCCCACGCCCGAGCCCTCCTATACTCCGCTTACGGAGGAGGAGCTCTCCCGCCTCGTCAATTTCGAGAACCGTCTGCCCGATGATTTCGTCCCGCACGATCTCGTCAAGGCAAAGACGCTTATGGGGGACGCTGCGACCGTCAGGAAGAGCAGCATAAAGATCCAGTATGAGGTCGGCCTGCACCTGAAGGAGATGTTCCTCGCCGCTTACGCCGAGGGGATAACCTGCCGCTACCGCATCAACAGCGCGTACCGCACGCAGGAAGCGCAGTGGAACCTCTGGAACAACAAGCTGGCGAACGATCCCGATTACGGCTCCGATCCGTATAACGATCCCGTCGGCGCAATGCCCGGCAACGCGAGCGAGCACTGCGCGGGGCTTGCGGTGGATCTCGCCTCCACCGATTTCCCGCAGGAGGACGCCGCCTTCGGCAGCACGCCGGAGGGGATCTGGCTCCGCGATAACGCGCACAGGTTCGGCTTCATATTAAGATACCCCGCCGATAAGACGCACGTGACCGGCGTCAAGTGGGAGCCGTGGCATTTCCGCTACGTCGGGACGGAGCTCGCCCGCCTTATCTATGAGAGCGGCCTCTGCATGGAGGAATACTTCGCGCAGAACGAGCCCGGCATAGGGGAGAGCAGGCCGTAAAACGCCCCGAACAAGCCCCGAAAAGCGACTTGGATTTCCGCCGGGGCAGGATTGCTGAAAACAATTTACAGAACAGCCCGCCGCTTCTTTTTGAAGCGAGCGGGCTTTTTCTTTATTGTCAGGAGGCGGGGGCGGCGCGGAGGGGAAGACGCCGGTTTTTCCTTATAAAACCGCGAAAAAATATATCGCCGAAACCGAACGGGAAGGGCTTTTTGCGATATACGATCCCACAAAAACGGGGGTGAAATATATCGGGTAACGCCCGCGGCGCGTCCGTAATAATATATAAGAGGCTCCGAAACCGCCTGTAAATTGGTTTAACAATGCCATAAAAACGGCGTAAAAAAGCCGCTTTTGAAAATATATTATAACTTTTGCCGTTTTGCCTATGGACAATATATGGCAAGGTGAGTATAATATATCCAACACTCGAAAGGTAACACCTTTCGGAATATATCAGGAGGAAAGAAAATGCACAGTAGTATGAAGAAGATCGTATGTGCCATCGTCGCCGCTCTGATGATACTGGCAATCCTGCCCGTAGCTTCCATGGCAGCGCAGATCACATCTGCGAGGACCGAATCCCGTATGCTCGCCAAGGCGGCCAACGCCTGGGCGGAGATCGACGCGGTCGAAAAGGACGTGCTCGCCAAGAGGGCGACGCCCGCCGCAGTCACTATGGCAGCTTTCAACGCCGCTTCCAACAGCAAGCTCGTTGATAAGGGCAGCATCGTTTGGGAAGGTCCCGAACAGTTCGCCTTCACCGTTAACGGCATGCACTGCGTCTACGTATACCGTGTACGCAACACCACCTATCAGCCCGCTGTGACCCAGAAGGTCTTCGATTCCATCGTAAAGGGCACCTGCGGCACCGCCGGCAGCAAGAACGTTCTTCTCGTCGGTCCCTATTACAACTCCGATTCCAGCTTCACCAACCAGTATAAGAACGAGTCCACCTCCATCGCGAACGCCACCGGCGGCACCTGCACTCAGCTGGTAAACTCCAACGCCACCGGTCCCAACATCGCTTCCAACTACACCAACAAGGGCGTTGTTATTTATGACTCCCACGGCGCTCAGTCCGGCACCACCTCTTACCTCTGCCTGACCTCCAGCACCGGTCTTACCACCACCGACTACAACAAAGGCTGGGCTATCAACGGCGGTTCCTGGTACGGCATCGACGGCCGCTACGTTCAGAACCACGTTTCCGGCACCCTCTCCAACTGCATCGTCTGGATGGCTATCTGCGAAGGCATGAAGAAAGAGGGCAAGGGTACCACCGGTACCGCTCTGCTCGCTGCAGGCGCGGCCTGCGTTTACGGCTATTCCCAGTCCGTCTCCTTCACGGGCGACTATAAGTACGAGGCCAAGTTCTGGACCGAGATGAAGAACGGCGCCACCGTCAAGGATGCTATTGCCGCTATGAAGAGCACCTACGGCGTGCCCGATCCCGTTTCCGGCGGTGATGCATACCCCATCGTAATGAGCGCGCTGGATTCCTTCCCCAGCAATCCTGACGCCAACCAGACCGTTAAGTGCGACTGGACGCTCATCGGCGGCAGCTCAACTCCCGTAACGATCACCTCCGTTTCCGTTGCGAACGTTAACGTCAAGGTCGGCGGCACCGCGAACGTATCCGTCACGGTCAACCCCTCCAACGCCAACTATACCATCACCTCTTACGCAAGCTCCAACACCTCGGTAGCTACCGTTTCCTCCTCCGGCGTCGTAACCGGTAAGGCTGCGGGCACCGCTACCCTCACCGTAAAGGTCAAGGACAACAACTCCGGCACCACCTACACCAAGACGGCCACCATCACCGTCTCCGAGTTCACCGGCTACACCCTCGTATCCGCTCCCACCGCGGGCGGCCAGTACATCATCGTTTCCGGCGGCTATGCCGTAGGCAACACGATCTACTCCAGCAACCACTATCTGACCTCCTACGCGGTCACCGTCAACTCCGACAACACCCTGACGATCCCCTCCTCCGTAACCGTCAACAACATCCTCTGGACTGCGGGCGGCAACGCGACGAGCGGCTGGACCTTCAAGAATGTCGGCAACAGCAAGTACATGGGTCTTGATTCCTCCCAGTACCTGTATCCGTCTTCCACCTCCGTCGCATGGCTCTATTCCGGCGGCGACCTCAATAACCAGGTAGACTCCGACGGTTACTACTATCTGTCCCTCGGTTCCAGCAAGGCCTACTTCACGACCAGCAAGAACACGGGCAACAGCATCCAGTTCTATCAGTACGTATCCGGCGGCACCACGCCGACCGCGGCTCCCACGGCTGCTCCCACCGCGGCTCCCACGGCTGCTCCCACTGCGGCGCCCACCTCGGCTCCCACCGGCACCTACTATGCGCCGACCACCACGATCACGACCGGCACCGAGTATCTGATCGGCTACACCGACGGCACCAACACCTACCTGCTGATGAACTACAACCCCTACACCAGCAACCACTACTACTACAACTCCAGCTCCAACTACTACGGCTATGCGATCAGGGCGATCATGAGCGGCAGCAACGTCGTCGGCGTTGACACCACCACGATGACCAGCGCGACCCTCAGCAACGTCACCTGGAAGTTCGTAGCGAACGGCAGCTACTACAAGATCCAGTCCGGCTACAACAGCAGCTACTATCTCCGCGTATACTCCAGCAAGAGCTACGCCGATATGTATCCCGCTTCCGGCACCAGCTACGCCACCAAGTGGCAGTACACCGGCGGCATGCTGAAGTACACCGTATCCTCCAGCGTCATCAAGTACGCCAACTTCTACTCCGGCGCGGCCGATGACTACGGCTTCTTCGGAGCCACCACCGGCAGCGGTGTTCAGATCGTCCTCTTCAAGAAGGTCGGCTGAGAAAAAACCAACCACAGGCGGGCGCGCGGATGCGCGCCCGCTTTCCTTTGCTCAAAAATTCACAAAAAAGCCCATAACAGGGCATTGAACCGCATAGAACAGTATGGTAGAATCAGGTATCGGGATCCGCAGAAAGGAGGATGCGCCATGAAAAGAAAGGTAAAAACCGCAGCGATGCTGCTTCTTGCCGCGCTTGTTTTCTGCCTCGCCGCCTGCGGGGAAAAGAAGCCGAAGGATAACTCCGCCAAGTACGGCGCGCCCGTTGAATTCGAAGGCCCCCCGCACGAGGTCTCGGTCATGTTCGTAAACGTCGGCAAGGCGGACTGCGCCGTAGTCATGGTAGACGGGCATACCTGGCTCGTCGACACCGGCACGGAGGAGAGCTTCATAAAGACCTTCGCCGCGCTGAAGCTGCTCGGCGCAGAGACGATCGACGGCGTGATACTCTCGCACGGGCATTCCGATCACTCGGGCGGCCTCGCTCCCATTTCGGAGAGCTTCCCCATAGGCAGGGTATGTTATCCCGGTTATCTTATCGACAGGGACAGGATAGCTTCCATGATCGCGGATCTCGGCCTCGTGGGCGCGGCGGTCTCCGTGGGGGACAGGATCGGCGTGACGGAGGGCGTCAGCTTCCTCGCGCTCGCGCCGTTAACGCTGAACGTGAACGACGACAACGACAATTCCCTCGTGCTCATGCTGGAGGTCAACGGCCGCAGGTGCCTCTTCACGGGCGATATGCAGTTTGCTGAGGACGGCGAGCTCGTCGCCTCCGGCGCGGATATCTCCTGCGACGTATTGAAGGTCCCCAATCACGGCAATCCCGACGCGGTCTCCGAAGCCTTCGCAAACGCCGCGAAGCCCCTTATCTCCGTTACCTCCACCGATACCGGCGTCGACGCGAACTCCGCCAACCGCAGGGTGCTCGCAAAGCTCGGCATGTCGGATAATTTCATCACCGAGAATTACGGCATGGGCGTGCTCGTGACCGTCTCCCCGCGCGGAGAGATAGCCTTGACCTTCCCCGAACAGCCGGAGGCGGCGAAGACCGGCCTTTCCGTATCCGAGGCCGACAAGCCCGGTCAGTTCCTCACCATTAAGAACGAAGGCGCGGAGGCTGCCGATATTTCGGGCTGGTTCGTCTATTCCTCGAAGGGCTTCGAGACCTTCCGATTCCCGAACGGGACGGTCGTCCCCGCGGGCGGAAGCATTACCGTCGCCTGCAAAAACAGCGCGGCGGCGCAGTACGCAGACCTCATCTGGAACAAGAAGAAGATATTTGCCGACAAGAAGGAGGACAGCGCGGTCCTGTGCGATCCCTTCGGGAACGAGATATCGCGCCTGATAAGTCAATAACGGCTCCCAAGCTCCGCCGAGGCGGGGCTTTTTGATTGCCCGTGATCCGATTATATTTGACACTTCATCGGCGCGGGCGTATAATTATACCGAAAAATACGGATAAGGTGCACAAAAGATGGCGAACGAAAAGAACGACCGCACGCTTGCGGAGCTGGGCATTGGCCAAACGGCCTACTGCCGCAGGCTCACCGCCGAGGAGCCCGCGCTGAGGCGCAGGCTGTTCGACATGGGCATTACGCCCGGAACGGCGATAACGGTCAAAAAACGCGCCCCGATGGGCGACCCGCTCGAGCTTTCCATAAGGGGCTACGCGCTCTCCTTAAGGCTCGAGGACGCGAAAAAGATAGAACTCATGACCGATGACGAGGCGGGGGACGCGCTCCGCGCCAAGGCCGAAGCCATCGCGGATTTCATGCGCACCGGCCGAAGCCTCCTCGAAGCCGAGACCGACACCGACCGCGAGGATAAGAACGTCCACGAGCGGGCGGCCAAGCTCACAGAGCTGATGCTCTCCCCGCTGGAGGGCTGCGAGGTCTGCGGCAGGAAGCACAACAAGGGCAAGGGCGGCGAGGCCTGCCCCAAGGAGCTCTTCCCCGATAAGCCCGTTAAGCTCGCGCTCGCGGGGAACCCCAACTGCGGCAAGACGACGCTCTTCAACGCCATGACGGGCTCAAGGGAATACGTGGGCAATTTCCCCGGCGTGACCGTTGAAAAGAAGGAGGGCAAGATCAAGACGGACGGCGGCCTCTGCACAATGGGCCACGAAATGACGCTCGTCGATCTGCCCGGCATATACTCGCTCTCGCCCTACACTATGGAGGAGATCGTCGCAAGGCGGTTCATAGTGGACGAGCAGCCCGACGCGATAATCAACATAATCGACGGCACCAATCTCGAGAGGAACCTGTATCTCACGGTCCAGCTCCTCGAGCTGGAGCGCCCCATGATAATCGCCCTCAACATGATGGACGAGGTCGAGAAGAACGGCGACAGGATCGACTGCAAGCGTCTGTCGTTGGAGCTCGGCATACCCGTGATCCCCATCTCCGCGAGGACGGGGGAGGGCGTGAAGGATCTCGTATCGCAGGCGCAGAGGCTGATACTCGCCGTGCATACGCAGTTCCACGAGGGCTTCCGCCTCGAGCCCGACCATCTCTACGACGATTTCACTCACGGCATACATCATAAGCTGGACGCGGTGATCGACGAATACGCCCGAAAAGCCGGCCTTCCCACGCACTGGGCGGCTATGAAGCTCCTCGAGGGCGACGTTCCCGTGGAGGAAAGGCTGAAGCTCCCCGAGGATAAGCTCGGCGAAGTCCGCGCAATCGTCAACGAATACGCCACCGCCTCCGCAAGCCCCTACACCGATAACATCGCCCTTCTGGCCGACAGCCGCTACCGCTATATCGACGGCGTGGTCGCCGCCTGCTATTTCAAAAAGGACAAGGGCGGCAAGCCCGGCCTCTCCGACAAGATCGACCGGGTGCTCACCAATAAATACCTCGCAATACCCATATTCCTCGGCATAATGGCGCTCATATTCGCGCTCACGTTCTCCACGGTCGGCGCGAAGCTGCAGGAGTTCATGGAGTGGCTGATATTCGATACCGCCGTTCCCGCCGTGTCGAAGGGGCTGGAGGCGGCCTCCGCGCCCGTGTGGTTCGTTTCGCTCGTCTGCGACGGCATACTGCGCGGCGTGGGCGGAGTGCTCTCGTTCCTTCCGCAGATAGCGGTGCTGTTCCTCTGCCTTTCCCTGCTTGAGGACAGCGGCTATATGAGCCGCATAGCGTTCATGATGGATAAGCCCATGCGAAGGTTCGGCCTTTCAGGCAAGAGCTTCATACCCCTGCTCATGGGCTTCGGCTGCTCCGTTCCCGCCATAATGGGCACGAGGACCATGGAGAACATGAAGGACAAGCGCAATACCATGCTGCTCATACCCTTCATGAGCTGTTCCGCGAAGCTCCCCGTATACGGGCTGATAGCGGGCGCGTTCTTCGGAGGCAAGGCCGCGCTCGTGATAATCGGGCTCTATATCATCGGAATAATACTCGGCATAGTCTCGGGGCTCCTTTTCAAAAAGACGCTCTTCCGCGGGAACGACGCCGCGTTCATGATAGAGCTTCCCCCGTACAGGCTGCCGAAATTCAAGGATACGATGCTCCACGTTTGGGAAAGGGTAAAGCACTTCCTCCTGAAAGCGGGCACGCTGATATTCGCAATGAGCGTCGTCATCTGGTTCCTGATGCGCTTTGATTTCAGGTTCCGCCTGCTTTCCGAGGAGGAGATAGGCTCCTCGATAATCGGCACGATAGGCGGCTTCATAGCGCCCGTATTCAAGCCGATGGGCTTCGGCACTTGGATGGCTGCCGTCGCTCTTCTGACGGGCTTCGTAGCCAAGGAGAGCGTGGTTTCGACGCTCTCGATACTCTACGGCTTCGCAATGGGCTCGGGCTCCGCCGCGTTCCAAGCCATGACCGCGGGCGGCTTCACCGCAAGGGCCGCGCTCGCGTTCCTCGTTTTCGTACTGCTCTACGTGCCCTGCGTCGGCGCGACGGCCACCCTTTCGAGGGAGATCGGCAGCCGCAAATGGACGGCGTTCTCGATAGCTTATCAGATAGCGATCGCCTACGCCGCTTCGCTCGCGGCGTATCTGATCGCCGGGCTGTTCATGTAAGGCCAGGAAAAACAGGCATACCGCACGATAAAAAAACGAATAACCGCCGCTCGTATCGATCGAGCGGCGGTTTCATATTCTCACGCCTTTCGGAATACACATCAAAAAAACGTGAAAGGCGAATAAAACATGGAAACACTTCGATACGGCGGCAGGGGGAACCAAGTACTGCTCCTGCAGCTCGCGCTTAAAAGGGCGGGCTTTTATCACGAGACTCCCGACGGAGTTTTCGGCACGAAAACGCTCAACATGCTCAAACGCTTCCAAAGGGCGTCGGGACTCTCCCCGGACGGAATTGCGGGGAACAGGACATGGGCCGCGGCGGAGCCATATATTTACGGATACGTCGGCGCGAAGCTCCGCCAGGGGGATACCTTCTACCGCCTCGCCAAACGATACGGGACGGACGCAGACGCTATCGCCGCGGCGAATCCGTCGCTCGATCCCGCGGATCTGAGGCTCGGCGCAAACGCAGTCGTCCCGCTGGGGTTCCCCGTGACTGCGACGGACGTGCCGTGGTCTTCCCTCCTTGCAAAGATAACGGCGGAGGGCCTTATGAAAAGGTACCCCTTCATATCCACGGAGCTCATGGGCTATTCCGTTCTCGGCAGGGAGCTCTTCGCTCTTAAAATGGGGAAGGGCAAACGGGAGGTCTTCATTAACGCCGCGCATCACGCGAACGAGTGGATAACCGCCCCGCTCGTGTTCGATTTCCTCGAGACCTGCGCCGAAGCCTACGCCTCGGGCGGGGAGGTGGAGGGCAGGAGCGCGGCCTCGCTCTTTTCGGAAACGAAGCTCTTTATCACGCCGATGGTCGATCCCGACGGCGTGGATCTTGTTAACGGAGCCGCCCCGCGGGAGGGGTACGAGAGGGCGCGCGCCATAGCGGAGGATTACCCCGATATCCCGTTCCCTTCGGGCTGGAAGGCGAATATCGAAGGCACGGACCTAAACCTCAACTATCCCGCCGAATGGGATACGGCAAGGGACAATAAGTACCGAATGGGTTACGTCAAGCCAGCTCCGAGGGACTTCGTGGGCGGATATCCCCTCTCCGCGCCCGAATCCGCCGCGGTGTACGGCTTCACCAAGAGGCACGATTTCGCGCTGACCGTCTCATATCACACGCAGGGCGGCGAGATCTACTGGCAGTTCGCCGGCATAGAGCCCGAGGGCGGGGAAGCGCTCGCAAGGAAAATGGCGGAGGTCTCCGGCTACAAGGCGGCGGAGGCGCCGTATGAGTCCGGCTTCGCGGGGTATAAGGACTGGTTCATACTGGAATACCGCCGCCCGGGCTTTACCGTGGAGGCGGGGCGGGGGAGCAATCCGCTGCCGCTTTCGCAGTACGGGAGCATAAGAAGGGAGAACTTCCCCATAATGGCCGCCGCGCTTGCGGGGGAATGAATCCGAAGCTCTGCCGAGGCAGAGCTTTTTTACAAAATATAAATGCTCAAATTCCCTTTTTCCGGTTGAAATATATCGAATTATATTGTATCATTCAAGTGTATGGGCATTGAAGAACTTCATGCCGATCCATTATGAAAAACAGAAGGAGAGCACCATGATCGATCTTTATGAAAAAGGCGTATATCTGGTAAACGGCAAGCCCCAGTGCGAGCCCGTTCCCGGCGTCACCCCCGAAGAGGGCCGCGAGAACACCATCGCTTATCAGATACTCAGGGCGCACAACACTTCCGACGATGCGAAGAAGATGCGTATCCGTTTCGACTGCCTCATGTCGCACGACATCACCTACGTCGGCATCATCCAGACGGCGAGGGCTTCCGGCCTCAAGGAATTCCCCATCCCCTATGCGATGACCAACTGCCACAACAGCCTCTGCGCCGTCGGCGGCACCATCAATGAGGACGACCACGTATTCGGCCTTTCCGCTGCCAAGAAGTACGGCGGCATCTACGTTCCCGTCAATCAGAGCGTCATCCACAGCTACGCGCGCGAGGCGATGGCGAACTGCGGCAACATGATCCTCGGCTCCGACTCCCACACCCGTTACGGCGCTCTCGGCACCATGGGCGTTGGCGAAGGCGGCCCCGAGCTCGTCAAGCAGCTCCTCAAGAACACCTGGGATATCAACGCTCCCGAGGTAGTCCTCGTTTACATGACCGGCGCCCCCAGGAAGGGCATCGGCCCGCACGACGTCGCGCTCGCTCTCGTCAAGGCGACCTTCGCGAACGGCTTCGTCAAGAACAAGGTCATGGAGTTCGTCGGCCCGGGCATCGAGAGCCTGCCCTACGACTTCAGGAACGGCATCGACGTTATGACCACCGAGACCACCTGTCTCTCCTCCATCTGGGAGACCGACGCCGAGATCGAGAAGTATTACCGCATCCACGGCCGTCCCGAGGGCTTCAAGAAGCTCGCTCCCAAGGGCGTCGCTTACTATGACAGCATGATCACCGTCGATCTCTCCAAGATCGAGAGCATGATCGCGCTGCCATTCCATCCCTCCAACGCCTACACCATCCACGAGTTCCTCGCGAACCCCGTCGAGATACTCAAGTCCGTCGAGGCCGAGGCCGAGAAGAAGTTCGGCTCCAAGGTCCATCTCAAGCTGACCGACAAGGTCGTTGACGGCAAGGTCTACGCGGATCAGGGCGTTATCGCGGGCTGCTCCGGCGGCACCTTCGACAACTGCGTAGCCGCCGCTCAGATAATGGACGGTCACGACGTCGGCGACGGATACTTCGGCTTCTCCGTATATCCCACCAGCGTTCCCACCTCCCTCGAGCTGACCAGGATCGGCATGACCGAGAAGCTCCTCGAGAGCGGCACCATCATCAAGCAGAGCTTCTGCGGCCCGTGCTTCGGCGCAGGCGACGTTCCCGCCAACAATGGTCTCTCCCTCCGCCACACCACCAGGAACTTCCCCAACCGCGAAGGCTCCAAGCCCGGCGAGGGCCAGATCTCCACGGTCGCCCTTATGGACTCCCGCTCCATAGCCGCCACCGCGAGGAACCACGGCGCCATCACCGCCGCCACCGATATCGACTTCGACGATACCCATTACGAGTATCACTTCGATAAGTCCGTCTACGACAGGCGCGTTTACAACGGCTTCGGCAAGGCCGATCCCTCCGTCGAGCTCAAGCTCGGGCCCAACATCACCGATTGGCCCGCCATGTACGCTCTTACGGACAACGTCCTCCTCGAGCTGGACGCCGTCATCCGCGATCCCGTCACCACCACCGACGAGCTGATCCCCTCCGGCGAGACCTCGTCCTACCGCTCCAATCCCATCAGGCTTGCCGAGTTCGCACTCTCCCGCCGCGTGCCCGAGTACGTCGGCCGCAGCAAGCAGGTCATGGCTATGGATTTCGAGCGCCGCGACGGCAAGAAGCCCGAGCGCATCATGAACGCTCTCGCAAAGGTCGGCAACGCCGATGAGCTCATCGAAAAAACCGGCTTCGGCTCCTGCGTATTCGCGAACAAGCCCGGCGACGGCTCCGCCCGCGAGCAGGCCGCTTCCTGCCAGAGGGTGCTCGGCGGCTTCGCCAACATCTGCTACGAGTACGCCACCAAGCGTTATCGTTCCAACTGCATCAACTGGGGCATCCTCCCGTTCACCCTCCCCGAGGGCGCGGAGTTCCCCTATGAGTGCGGCGACTTCGTCTACGTCGAGGGCGTCCGCGAGGCGGTCAAAAACGGCGTCGAGACGATCCCCGCAAAGGTCATCGCCAAAGACGGCGTGCACGATATCACGCTGAACATCAAGGGCCTCACCGCCGACGAGAAGGAGATCCTCCTCGAGGGCAACCTGATGAACTACTACAAGGCCCACATGAAGGACTAAGACCGTATCGGCCTGCGGGCGGAGCGAATGCTCCGCCCGTTTTTCTTTCCGCGCGGCGCGAAGAGGCAAAAAATATTTTTATCAAAACCGACAAATAGGGGTTGACAACTGTTATCCAAAGCGGTATCATACGGGTAGAGGATAACAAGAGTTATCCATGTTTGAAACGAGGTGAACGCTGTGAAGAAGATATCCCTTTCCGACGGCGAATGGAAGCTCATGAATCTCCTGTGGGACAGCGAGCCCAGGACGATAGGCGAAATGGTGACCGCTCTGAAGCACGATACCGGCTGGACGAAGGCGACGATCAACATTATGCTTACCCGCCTTGCCGAAAAGGAGGCCGTCCGCATAGAGACGGGGGGCAGGGCAAAGCTGTTCTATCCCATCGTTAAGAGGGACGAGGCCGTCGTGCAGGAGGCGAAGGACACCCTCGGCAAGATAAGGCCCTCCGGCCTCGGGCTGCTCGTCAGCACCATGACTAAGGAATCGAAGCTCTCCGACAGCGAGATCGACGAGCTTCTTGCCATTCTGAAGGAGGCGAAGGAACGTGACTGATCTTATTTGGGTCATATCTTCATCGGTTTTGATAATCGCCGTAACGGTCATCCGCGCCGCGCTGGGCAAAAGGATGAGCGCGGGGCTGAGGTATGCGCTTTGGGGCATAGTGCTCGTAAGGCTGCTCATACCCGGGATGATATTCTCAAGCCCCGTCAGCATCGAGAACGCCGCCGACAGGACGGAGATAGTGAGGGACATGGAGGCCGTGCGAGAGGTCAGCGCCATCGCGCAGGCCGAGGACGGCTCCGTCGTGGGCCTTTTGAAGAGGCCCGCGCAGCAGACCTCCGCGAACGAGGGCGAGACAAAGCCCGCGCCTGCAGTCTCCGCAAAGCCGGAGCCGGCAGTTTCCGCAAAGCCCGCGCCCGCCGCTTCCGAAAAGCCGGATCCCAAACAGGACGAGGCGCAGCAGACCGCCGCTCCCGCCGGGGAGAAGGTCAGGACCGCGGTGATACTTTCCGAAGCCACGCCCGAGCGCTTCACGAAAATGCAGAAGACTCTGAAGCTCCGCGACGTGCTGAACGTAATCTGGTACACGGGCATGGGCCTTGCAGCCGTCTACTTCATCGCGGCGAACCTGCGCTTCTATCTCAGGCTCAGAAAGAGGCGCGAGCGCATAGGGGAAGCCCCCGGCTGCCGCGTATACAGCGTGGAGGGGCTCACCTCCTCCTGCCTGTTCCTCAATTCGATATACGTCTCGAAGGAGACCGCAAACGACGCGGAGAAGCTCCGTTACGTGCTGGCGCATGAGCGCGCGCATTTCCGCCATGGGGACAGCGTATTCGCCCTGCTCCGCTCGGCGGCGATAGTGCTCCACTGGTACAATCCCCTCGTCTGGCTGGCGGCCTTCCTTTCAAGGCATGACAGCGAGCTCTTTGCCGACGCTGGAGCTGTTTCCGCGGTCGGCGAGGACGAAAGGGAGCGCTACGGCAAGACGCTGATCGAGCTTTCGGCGCGTTCCTCCGTGTATGCTCCCATAGCCTGCGCCGCGACCATGATGACGAGCGGCAAGGCGGAGCTCAAGAGCCGCATAACCCATATCGCGAAGCGCCGCAGGATGGGCCTTGCAATAGCCGCGGCCGTGCTCGTGCTGGCGCTCGCCGCAGTCGGCTGCTCCTTCATAGGCGGCCAAAAGAAGCCCGACGAAAACGGACCCAAGACCACCGAGGCGCCGACGGAGGAGCCTACCGCAACACCGACCGAGGTTCCCACCGAGGAGCCGACGGCCGAGCCGACGGAGGCGTCTGCTCCGACGGAAGCGCCTGCTCCGACGGAGGAGCCTACTCCGGAGCCTACTGCGACTCCCGAGCCCACTCCCGATCCCATCCCGACGGGCGTGCCGTATCTTCGCGTGACGTGTACTACCGTTTATGAGGACGGCAGCCTGACGCGTATTACCGGAGGCGTTTTGGATGCGTACGATAGCGTGCTCTATAACTATTCGGAGGATCATTACGACGATCCGGATACGATCTTCGAGTACAACGAGCGCGGGGACCTCGTCAGGGAGCAGCGGCGCGGAGCTTTTTACGAATACGTATGGGAGTATAACGAAGCCGGGCGTCCCACGAAGCAATCGGTCTATTTCGGCTACGACGGAAAAGAGGCCGACCTCATGAACTACTTGTGCTATGATTACGATGAGGATGGAAAGCTCGTCGCGATAAGGTCGTATTTCTACGACGACAGACTGGTGGGCACCACGGAATTCGATGAATTCGAGAGGCCGAAAAGGAACTACAAAGACGATCCGGAGCAGCCCTCAAGCGAACTCTTATATGAATACGACGAGCACGGAGAGCAGACGATTCGTACCCAGAAGTATTACCGCGACGGTGAACTCGTGCGTTGGCAGACCGATCGGAATGAGATGACTTACGATGAGAACGGCCGCGTTACCGAGAGAATCAGTTACAGCAGCGAATCTTCATACGGCAATGAGATCGAGGAGCATCCGACGGGAAAACGCGTCCGTGAGTACGATGAAGCCGGCAGGCTGATAAAGGAATATTGCTACGAATACATAGACGGTGAGTTTGTGCTGTTCTCGACAACGATCAACGAATTCGAGATCATTTACGAAGGCGAATAATAAAGATCGAATGAAAAACTCCCTTGAAAAAGGGAGTTTTTTACATGCCCGAAATTTCGAAAAAACGAATCGGCGATCTTCCTTTCGGGCATGATAGGCTCATGGAAAGAACGAACGAAACTATCGGGCGGGAGAGAAGGGGAAGAGGCTTCCCCTCCCGCGAAGGAGCCGGGGAGGAGTTCCCCGAAAAGCAGTGGGAAAGACAGAAGGCGGACGTGCCGGACGTCTTCCCGGAGGAGATGCCCGCGGAGCATCCGCACGAAACGCATGAGTATCAGCCCTTCTGCGGTAACGATATTTTCGAGATGACGGGCCTGGGGACTGTGAACATGCCTTACCGCGCGCAAACAAGGCCGGGGTTCGGTGATGATGGGCTTGCGCCCGGGGCCCTTGCGGAAGGGATCGGCACGCTCCCGCCCTCCGATTTGTAAGGCGCAAAACAAAAAAGGCGGCGGTTCTACGTCCGCCCCACCGCTCAGCCTCCCTTCCTCCGGAGGGGAGGCGTCGAACCGACGCAGTCGGAGAGACGGAGGGGCAGCTCTTCCTGCAATCAGCTCTTTGCACGATACCCCTCAGTCGGCATACGCCGACAGCTCCCCTGCAGAGCAAGGGAGCCTGTTCGGACGCACACCCGCGTCCCGCCCTCCGATTTGTAAGGCGCAAAACAAAAAAGGCGGCAAAGCCGCCTTTTTTCGTTAGCTCTTACTGTTTCTTAGCCTTTTTGGCTCCGGCCTTCTTCTCGAGCACGGAGAGCTTGAGGCCGGTGTTGTAGAAGTCCTTGGTGGTGCAGCCCGCTCGGCCGCCGCCCGCGCAGGCGCAGGCGCACGCGCAGGCGCAGGAATGAGCGCAGGCGCAGGAGGAATGCGCGCAGCCACCGCTCCTCGTGGAGCCGCCGCCGGAGGAACGCGGCCTCGAGACGGGGATCGTCACGACGTGCACGCGCATATAGGTGTTGGGATCGGGACCGTAATGGTAGGTGCCGTCGGTCTTCTTGTCCTTCACCTCTTCGGGGACCTGCTCCTCGGTAACGGTCTCCTTGCTCTTGATGAAGCTCGTTCCGCAGTACGCGCAGTTATCCTTGCCCTCGGGCCTCGGCGCGCCGCAGTTCGGGCAGGACTCGTGATAGACTATCTTCTCCCTCGTGATCTTCTTTTCGGAAGAGGCGCCCGAGAAGCCCGAGCCGCCCTTGAACACGGCCTGGAACGCGCTCTTGATCGCGCTTATCACGCCGACCACGATCATGAAGAACACGACCGCGGAGATGCCCGTTGCAAAGTCGCAGCCGAGATCCTGACAGCTGGAACCGTCGTCATAATCGCCGCCGCCGCCAAAGCCCTTTTCTATCGTCTTGGAGCTGTCGAAGGCGTACGCGTCGTTTTCGTACGTGACGCCGACCGTGTAGGTATCGTTCGCGGCGAGCGCGGTCTCCCAGGTGTAATAGCCGTCCTCCTTCAGAAGGCAGGCGGGGGTAACGGATTTGACGAGCCTGCTGTCCCACTTGATTATCAGCTTGTCGACCGAGCAGTCGAACCAACCGGGGGTGAATTCATAATAGGTCTCGCCCTCGGTGAAGTAGTTCATCTGGTACATATAGTCCTGCACCACTTCGAAATCGAAGCTGACTACCTCGCCCTCGTAATACTTCCTGTCAAGGTCGACCCTCGCGTAGGTGCCGCTCTTGGAGTAATAGGTCACGCTGTCGACCGTATCGGAAAGGCCGCGCATGGAGAGATAGTTGGAATTCGGTATGCCGACCTTTACCCATTCGAGCGGGCCCTCGCTGGAGCTGTCAAGCACCTTCCAATCGAAATGATAGGTGAGTGTCAGCGTGCCGTCCTCGTTCACGTCAACGGTGATGCGGTATTCCAGTATCTCGTCGAGAGGGCCGGCCGCCTTTGCCTTGGGAGCGACCCCAATGAGTACCGTCAGAAGCAGCGCGAGCGCCGCGATAATAACAACAGCTTTTTTCATGCCGGTCGCCCTCCTTATCGATCCCTGTGTATGCGCAGGGGACATTCGCCGCTCATAAGAGCGGAGTTTTCGCGTATCCTCGAACACGCCTCGCCGTTCCACACGGCTTCCCAATCATCCTCGAGCATGCTGCCGAGCGCATTCCCCGAAAGCCAGCTCTGGCAGGGGACTATGCTCCCTCCGGGCGTGACCGCCATATTGGAGAGGCACGCGCCGCAGGTGGGCGTGCTTATGCCGAGCTCGCCGCAGAGCGCGGCGTCCACCCAGCCGGGGGAGGTGAAGCTTATCTCCATCTCGTTTGCGTAGCAGTAATCGACGGCTTCCCTCAGTATGGCCGTTATCTCTTCCTTCGTCAGCTGCAGCCTCTCGGAGGGATCCTTCGCGGCGTTGCCCGTCGTGATGAGGCCGGAGCAGGTGACGTAGGTCACTCCGAGCCCGCGCAGGAATTTCAGCGTGGAGAGGTAATCGCGGTTCAGCGTGCAGAGCGGCGTGTTCACCGAAAGGCTGAGGCCCGCGGCAAGCGCGTTTTTGATGCCGTTCACGGTGTCGCCGTATTTCTCCGCGCCGACGAGCGCGTTATGCACCTTCTCATCCGAGGAATAGAACGTGACCTGCACGCTGTCGAGCGAAGCCTCGCGGAGCTTTAAGACGTAATCCTCCGTCAGCAGTATGCCGTTCGTGTTGAGCCTCGTTATGAACCATTTCGCGTAGTCGATAAGCTCGGGAAGATCGGGCCTGATCGTCGGCTCGCCGCCCGTGAAGGTGACCTGCGTAACGCCGATCTCACGGCATTTGTCGATTATCCTCTTCCAATCGTCGGTCGAAAGCTCGGCCTCCTCGGCGTGCTGCTGACCGGCGGCGTAGCAGTGGACGCATTTCTGATTGCAGTGCCATACGCCGTCCTTCGTCATGGCGCTCACCATGAGATCCATCCTGTGCGGAGCGCGCATGAAGGGCGCGTACTCGCCCAGGGTGACGTATTCGATATCCTCGGTCACCTTCTCGCCCCGCGCGACCTGCTTGAAGGTGTTCATTATCGTGTAGATATCCTCGCGCAGACGCTTCCTGCCGAGAAGGGGATAGACCTTCCGCACGGCCTTTTCGGTGCTGCGCATTATGGTCTCGGTCTCCTCCTCGCCGACGGGGCGGCCCGCGTACTTATTCACCTCGTTTATGAACTCGATCAGGAGTATGCTCCATGAACGGTTGACGGGTATCACGTCCTGACCGTTGATTATCGCGCAGGACGCCGCGATCTCGTTCCCCTGAACGACGGGCGGAACGAGATGTATCCTCACTACGCCGGGCCCCTCGGGGTTGAGCGTGGTGTGGTAGACCTCGTTGAAATGCTCCGCCGCGTAGCGCAGTTCTCGCTTCGATGTTTTCATTTATCTACCTCCTGTGTGTTTTTCGGGAGTTTGGGTTCTTATTTCATTCGGCTTCGGCCTTCTTTTTTTCGCGCCTTTTCACGAACAGCAGAAGGAATACGGCGTATAAGGCCGCGGCCGCCGCGTCGATGATCGCGGTGACGTAGGGGCGGCCCTCCCAAAGCAGGGAGCCGAGCGCCCCGGCAAGCCCTATCACGCAGGCCGCCAGGAGCAGGGCCGTCAGGTTCTTTTTGGAAAGCAGTTTTTTAAGCGGCACGTTCGGAAAGATCGCCTTCTCGGCCGCGAGTATCAGCGCGAAGACGGCGGCTGCCCCGATAAGGAGCTTTATTAAAGCCCCGACGAAGGGTATGCCGAGGGCGCCCGTCAGCGCGGCGACGCCCCAGACTATGCCGGACCCGACCGCCCAAACGGGCAGCAGCACGAGCAGCCTTGCAATAAGGGGCATGGAGCGGAGCCTGTCCCCGAGCTTGGCCCGAAGACCGCGCTTTCTTTCGGAATCGTCGGGCGCGGGTATCAGCTCCGGCTCGGCGGAGGGAAGCTCCATCGTCTGCACGACGGCGGCGGGGGAGGCGAGCTGCTCGGGGGTGAGCGCCTCCTTCTGAGGGGCGAACATGCCGCCGAAGAAAAGCGAAGCCGCAAGCGCCGTTCCCGCGGCAGCCTGCTTCGCCTTTTTGCCCAGCTTTTTAATATCGGGCTTCTTCAGTTTATGCTCGTTTTCCATAGGGGGAATACCGCCCTTTCCGTCTGAACGCATATCCTTATGGATTATACCATATATTTTCGGCAAAAACAATTCCCCGGGCGAAGTATTTCACGGGTACAAATCTTCGTTATTCGGCTTGACAGAGGGCCGCGTTTCCCTTATAATAGAAGGGTAGAGGCGCAGGAGGTCAGGTAGCGCGCCGCGCATGGGCTGCGGAGCTTATGCGGCGCGTGAATGGGGCTTCTGCCGAAGGTGTGCTTTATCCGTGAAAGGCGCATCTGGGCGTACGGCCGAGCGCCGTGCGACTGTCATTGCTTGTCAATGGTGCGCTATTGTTCCGGGCTGCTTTTGTGCGGCCCGCGGACGGGAGCGCCTTTTTATTTCAATCACTATTCGGAGGTATCATCCATGGAACAGAAGATCACATCCACCATCCGTCTCCGCATGAGCGCGCAGGACGCGCATTACGGCGGAAATCTTGTCGACGGCGCGCATATGCTCGCCCTCTTCGGCGACGTCGCGACCGAGCTCCTCATCAAGCTTGACGGCGACGAGGGCCTCTTCAAGGCTTATGATATGGTCGAGTTCATCGCTCCCGTTTTCGCGGGCGACTATATCGAGGCCTACGGCGAGATCACCCATATCGGCAACACCTCCCGCAAGATGGTCTTCGAGGCCAGGAAGGTGATAGCTCCCCGTCCCGACATCAACGATTCCGCTTGCGACGTTCTGGCTGAGCCGATCGTCGTCTGCAGGGCCTCCGGCACCTGCGTCGTCCCCAAGGACAAGAAGCGCGGCAATTACGAGAACCTGTAAGAGGAGATAACAAATGGAAAAGCTGATCATCACGGCCGCCATCTGCGGAGCAGAGGTCACGAAGGCCAATAATCCCGCCGTTCCCTACACCGTTGAGGAGATGGTGAACGAGGCAAGGTCCGCCTACAACGCGGGCGCGGCCATAATCCACGTCCACGTCCGTGAGGACGACGGCACCCCCACCCAGAGCCGCGAGCGCTTCCGCGTCGTGATGGACGCGATAAGGCGCGAGCTGCCCGACGTCATAATGATCCCCTCCACCGGCGGCGCCACCGGCATGAGCCCGGAGGAGCGTCTCCAGCCCACGGAGCTCTTCCCCGAAATGGCCACCCTTGACTGCGGCACCTGCAATTTCGGCGACGAGATATTCGACAACACGATGCCCACCATGCGCGCCTTCGGCAAGCGCATGATCGAGAACGGCATAAAGCCCGAGTACGAGTGCTTCGAGATGGGCCATATCGACACCATCCTCGACATGGCGAGGAAGGGCGAAGTCCCCGGCGATCCCATGCAGTTCAACTTCGTTCTCGGCGTCAAGGGCTGCACCCCCGCTACGGTGCAGAACCTCGTCTGGATGGTCAACGCCATCCCCAAGAACGCCACCTGGACCTCCACCGGCGTAGGCCGCGCCGCTTTCACTCTCGCCGCTCCCACCATCGTTATGGGCGGCAACGTCAGAGTCGGCTTCGAGGATAACATCTACCTCTCCAGGGGCGTGAAGGCCGCCTCCAACGGCGAGCTCGTTGAGAAGGTCGTAAGGCTCTCCAGGGAGCTCGGCCGCGAGATCGCTTCCCCCGAGGAGGCAAGGCGCATACTCTCCCTCAAGCCCAGGATGTAAGGCTTTCAGAGGGCGGACGAAACAGTTACCAACCCCCTTTTTCAGGGCGGTAAACCAAATAGAATAAAAAAACATTAACACGGAGGAATAATACAATGGCACTCAAAGGCAACAAGTACGGTACTCACAGGGTCATCGAGCCCCAGGGCGTTCTCACTCAGGCCGCCTGGAAGATCGACAACGACATGACCAAGCGTTACTCCAACGAGATCATCTGCGACGTTATCTCCCTCAACATCGACTCCGCTTCCTTCACTCAGATCGAGGAAGCCTGCGAGGGCGACGAGAAGAGGATCGGCGAGATGATAATGGGCATCGTCGCCGAGCGCGGCAAGCAGCAGAACCCCGTTACCGGTTCCGGCGGCATGTTCATCGGCAAGGTCGCCTACATCGGCGAGGATCTCAAGGACCGCGACCTGAAGGTCGGCGACAAGATCGCTTCCCTCGTTTCCCTGTCCCTCACTCCCCTCAAGATCGACAAGATCCTTGCCATCCACAAGGATATCGACCGCGTTGACATCATCGGTCAGGCCGTCCTCTTCGAGAGCGGCATCTACGCGAAGCTGCCCGACGACATGAGCGAGCCTCTGGCCCTCGCGGCCCTCGACGTAGCGGGCGCTCCCGCTCAGGCGCGCAAGCTCCCCAAGGAGGGCGACAGCGTCCTCATTCTCGGCGCAAACGGCAAGTCCGGCGTTCTCTGCGGCTATGAGGCCATGAAGAAGGTCGGCCCCAAGGGCAACGTCGTCGGCGTCGTAAGGAACCCGAAGCAGGTCCCCGCTCTCATGGAGCTGGGCGTTTACAATAAGGTCATCGTCGCCTCCGCGACGGAGCCCATCGCCGTTCTCAACGCCGCTCTCGAGGCGAACGACGGCAAGGAGTACGATATCTCCATCAGCTGCGTCAACGTCGAGTCCTGCGAGATGAGCGCGATCCTCCCCGTCCGTGACGACGGTATCGTCTACTTCTTCTCCATGGCCACCTCCTTCACCAAGGCCGCTCTCGGCGCAGAAGGCATCGGCAAGGACGTCACCATGATCGTCGGCAACGGCTACACCAAGGATCATGCCGAGATCACCCTCAACGTTCTCCGCGAGAACGAGAAGCTCCGCAAGCTCTTCGACGAGAAGTACTGCTGATAACGTATATCGCCGCCCCGCGCAGTCCGATAAAGCGTCCGCGCGGGAGCGGCTTTTTCGCAAAAACCTTTCCCCTAAAACGGAGACCGACCGTATGAAAAAAACAATTTCTCTTCTGCTCCTCGTCCTGCTGGCAGTATCGCTCTTTGCGGGCTGCAAGAAGGATCCCTACGTTCCCGAAGGCCCCACGATAGTCGATTACGGCGAGGTCGAGTACGTCCCCTACAGTGATGAAACCGCCCTCTCCTTCAGCTATCTCGACTGCTTCGCAAGGGCAACGGAGGACGGCCCCTTCGTAGCCAACACCCCGGATAAAAAGGGCGTGCTGACCTACGATTTCTACGATTCCTTCAAGGAATACGAGGGCACGCAGCAGTATTACCAGATCCCGAGCCGCACCTTTGCCGAGATTGCCGCCTTCTCCGACAGCGAGGCGTACGAGTACCTCGAGGCCGCCCTCGGCATGGTAGAGGCCATGAACGCCGATTACCACGTCGACGATTTCATCTTCGAAAAGGATGACAAGCTCATCACCCTCGGCATGGAGGTCACTGCGACCTACCGCACGACGGGGGAGATACAGAAGATGTTCATCAGGAAGTTCATCGTCGAGAACGAGCGCGTTTACACTGTCCAGTACGTCGTCCCCGCGAGCTGCATTGAAAAATACGGCCCCTGCGTGAAGGGCATGATACTGGATCTTGCCAACGCTCTTGAGGGCTCGGCCGACTAAGAGCATTCAATAATTCAGAAAGGATCAAGAAAATGGTCACGATCAATCAGAGCCGCGCATACGGGCTTTTCAAGGATATCCCCGACGAGCTGTGGAACGACTGGCAGTGGCAGGTCGCCAACCGCATTGAGACCCTTGAGGATCTCAAAAAGTACGTCAAGCTCACCCCCGAAGAGGAGGACGGCGTCAGGAAGTGCCTCGGCACGCTCCGCATGGCGATCACGCCCTATTATCTCTCCCTCATCAATCCGGACGATCCCTTCGATCCCGTAAGGCGTCAGGCGATCCCCACCGCGGCGGAGCTCTATCAGGCCCCCGAGGATCAGCTCGATCCTCTGCATGAGGACACCGATTCGCCCGTTCCCGGCCTCACCCACAGGTATCCCGACCGCGTACTCTTTCTCGTTACCGACCAGTGCTCCATGTACTGCCGTCACTGCACGAGGAGGCGCTTCGCCGGCCAGACCGACACCGCCGTTCCCGACTGCCAGATCGAGGGCTGCCTCGATTACATCAGGAAGCATCCCGAGGTGCGCGACGTACTGCTCTCCGGCGGCGATGTGCTGATGCTCTCCGACGAGAAGCTCGAGTACATCATCTCCGAGCTGCGCAAGATCCCCCACGTGGAGATCGTAAGGCTCGGCTCCAGGACTCCCGTCGTCTGCCCCCAGAGGATCACTCCCGCCCTCTGCGCCATGCTGAGGAAGTATCATCCCATCTGGCTGAACACCCACTTCAACCATCCCAATGAGATCACCGAGGAATCCAAGCGCGCCTGCGCCATGCTGGCCGACGCCGGCATCCCCCTCGGCAACCAGTCGGTGCTGCTCCACGGCGTGAACGACTGCGTCCACGTTATGAAGAAGCTCGTCCAGGCGCTCGTCTACATCAGGGTAAGGCCGTATTACATCTACGTCTGCGACCTGTCGATGGGCCTCACGCATTTCCGCACCCCCGTTTCCAAGGGCATCGAGATAATCGAGGGCCTCAGGGGGCATACCTCCGGCTACGCCGTGCCCACTTTCGTGGTCGACGCTCCCGGCGGCGGCGGCAAGACGCCCGTCATGCCCAACTACGTCATCTCCCAGACCCCGAGGAAGACCATACTCAGGAATTTCGAGGGCGTCATCACCACCTATACCGAGCCCGAGAACTACGTTGAGGACTGCCACTGCGAGGAATGCCGCAAGGCGAAGGAGCAGAGGTTCGAGCCCGTCGGCGTAGCGGGCCTCGAGCAGGGCCGCAGGGACGGCGCGATCTCCCTTGAGCCCAAGGGCCTCGCAAGGCTGGAGCGCGGCAGAAAGCACTGAGCGGGCGGATAAGCCGCCAAATACTAAAAGTCAGGAGAATACCATGACTGAAAAACTCAGACTTAATCAGGAAAACGTGAAGAAAGCGCGTGAATCCGCCCACAGGATAGCGGTCGAGACGCAGAGCTTCATCGATCTGCACACCACCGTTACCGTCGAGAGGACGGTCTGCCGTCTGCTCGGCATCGACGGTATAAACGCGCTGGACGTTCCCCTGCCCAACGTGGTCGTCGATCACATGAGCGAGAAGGGCCTCCTGGGCGTCGGCGCGGCGTACCTTCTGGGCACGGCCATGCTGGATACCGGCAAGACCCCGCAGGAGATCGCCGAGGCCATAGACGAGGGCACGATAGACCTTTCCAAGCTCCCTCCCCGCAGCATCGAGGATATCCGCTCGGTCATAATGCCCGTCGCGGAAGCCACCGCCGAGAGGGTAAGGAAGAACGTCGCCAAGCGTAACGAGTATCTCAAGGAGTTCGGTGATAAGACCGATCCGTACCTCTACGTAATAGTCGCAACGGGCAATATCTACGAGGACATCACCCAGGCCAAGGCCGCCGCCAAGCAGGGCGCGGACATAATCGCCGTCATCAGGACGACGGGCCAGAGCCTCCTCGATTACGTTCCCTTCGGAGCGACGACGGAGGGCTTCGGCGGCACCTACGCCACGCAGGAGAATTTCCGTCTCATGCGCGCCGCGCTCGACGAGGTGGGCGAGGAGGAGCACCGCTACATAAGGCTGTGCAACTACTGCTCCGGCCTCTGCATGCCCGAGATAGCCGCAATGGGCGCTCTCGAAAGGCTCGACGTCATGCTGAACGACGCGCTTTACGGCATACTCTTCCGCGATATCAACCCCCAGCGCACCATAATCGACCAGTACATGAGCCGCGTCATCAACTCCTTCGCGGGCGTCATAATCAACACGGGCGAGGATAACTACCTCACCACCGCGGACGCCGTCGAGGAGGCGCACACCGTGCTCGCGTCCCAGTTCCTCAACGAGCAGTTCGCTCTCGAGGCGGGTCTTCCCGAAGAGCAGCAGGGCCTCGGCCATGCCTTCGAGATCAATCCCGACGTCGAGAACGGCTTCCTCTACGAGCTGGCGCAGGCGCAGATGGCAAGGCAGATATTCCCGAAGGCGCCTTTAAAATACATGCCCCCGACCAAGTTCATGACGGGCAATATCTTCCGCGGCCACGTGCAGGACGCGCTCTTCAACATCGTAACGATACTCACGGGGCAGAAGCTCCACCTCCTCGGAATGCTCACTGAGGCGATACATACCCCCTTCATGAGCGACCGCGCGCTTTCCATCGAGAACGCGCAGTACATATTCCGCACCATGCACGACCTCGGCGACGATATCACCTTCCGTGAGGGCGGCATTATGGAGACGAGGGCGAACGAAGTCCTTAAGAAGGCGGCCGACCTTCTGGGCGAGATCGAGAAGATGGGCCTCTTCGCCACTCTGGAGAAGGGCATTTTCGCCGATATCAAGCGTTCGAGGGACGGCGGCAAGGGCCTTGCGGGCGTCACCAGGAAGGACGCCGTCTACTTCAACCCCTTCATAGAGCTTATGAAAAGGGAGGTGTAAGGCATGAGCAGCGGTTTATACAACACGCATAAAGCGGATTTCGATACGAAGTTCGACCCGACGAGGGTAAAGGCCTACGGCGACACGATGAACGACGGCAAGGTGCAGTTCTCGTTCACATTGCCCGTCAAGAACGATGAGCGCGGCATAGAGGCCGCCCGTCAGCTCGTCCGCAAGATGGGCGTCGACGAGCCGAACGTCGCCTGCGCGAAGACTCTCGATAAGGAGTTCACGTTCTTCGTCGTTTACGGCTCCGTCTCCCATTCCGTCGACTATGAGAACATACACGTCCTCACCGTCGAGGAGGAGACCATGAGCATGGAGGAGACCGACGCCTACATCAAGGAGCATTTCGGCCGCAAGATAGTGATGGTCGGCGCCTCCACCGGCACCGACGCGCACACCGTCGGCATCGACGCGATAATGAACCGCAAGGGCTTTGCGGGGCATTACGGTCTTGAGCGTTACGAAATGATCGAGGCCTACAACTGGGGCGCTCAGGTCCCCAACGAGGAATTCGTCAAGAAGGCGCTCGAGGTCAACGCCGACGTGCTGCTCGTCTCGCAGACGGTCACGCAGAAGGATATCCACATCCAGAACCTCACCGAGCTCGTCGAGTATCTCGAGGCCGAGGGCCTTCGCGACAGGTTCATTCTGATCTGCGGCGGCGCCAGGATCACCCATGAGCTCGCCAAGGAGCTGGGCTACGACGCGGGCTTCGGCGCCGGCAAGTACGCCGACGACGTCGCAACCTTCGCCGTGACCGAGATGGTCAAGCGCGGGATGAAATAAGCGAAATAATTTGGCACGATAAAAAGGGCTGCGATGCAGCCCTTTTAATATTTCCGCGGGAGGAGATTCGAGCGTGAGGCAGACAGCCCCGCAGGCTTTTTCTTCTCATTTCTTTTGCTCCCTTTTTTCGTTCGGATCATTCGGAAAGGATCCCCCTGCCGAGGGATCCTTTTGAGCATTTCCCCTCATCCACCGCAAGCGGTCCCCCTTCTCCACCAAGGAGAAGGCTGAGCGTAAAGCGGCCGGTAAAAGTGTCGAGCCGACGCAGTCGGCGAGACTGATGAGGGGCGGAGGGGGGAATGAGAAAGGCAGTAAAGGGGCGGCCTTCCCCCATCAATCGAACGTCTTTCCGTCGCATCTGTCGCGGAAGATCCAGGTCCTGCCGCCGTCCGTCGTTTCAAACCAGACGTCGCAGGTATCGGGGTCGTACTCATCCCTGCGGTCGGAAGCAACGTAAACGGGGATCACCCCGTGATCGCCGTTGAATACAGGAACGAGATACTGCGGCGCGTAGAAATAAGGCCTGACCTCTTCCGGAAGATCAAGATCCGCCATATGGCTCCACGTCTTTCCGCCGTTGAACGTGGCGTAAACGCAGGAATCGAAGATGGTCGTATCGTGACTGCACTCGGTGAAATTGTAGCAGATGAAGGCTGTTTTCTCATCCTTTACGCATGCACCGGTTATCCCGAGACCGCCGACCTTCTCCTCGGGGCGATCCATTCTCTTCCAATTGCCTTCATCGTCCAAATACCACAGCAGGAAGTCGTCCACCATATCGGGCCAGTAGGGGATGGCGGCGAAGTTATCGCCGATATAGCCGAAAAGATTTGGGCGCTCATCCCATGTTTCCTTGGGCGCCGGCGCAATGAGCTCTGCCGGCAGAGTTCGGACGAGACGCATTTTCGTAAGCGTCTCGTCGGTCTCGTAAACGCCGAGCCCATCCTCGGTTTCTTCAAGCAGATAAATGCACTTGTTGACGTGCACGAGGATATCGGAGGTCTCACCGTTAAGGAGCGCGGCGCAAAGAGCATAGTATTCCTCCTCAACGGCGGCAAAGGGCTCGTCGGTAGCGGGGACCGCCGTATCCTCCGGCGTCTCCGTCGGCGCGGGCGGGGTCGTCTCAAGGACCGTGGGGGAGGGCGTATCGAAAGCTGCCGCAGCCTCGGTCGGGCTTAATGAGGGTTCCTCGCTCCCGTCGCTCGGGCGGTTTCCGTGCGGCGTGCAGGAGACGAGGAGGATCAGCGCAAGCACAACGGCAGGCAATGCATACAAAGATTTCTTTTTCATTTTAGCATCCTCCGAATTTTCCTATGCCTTCAGTTTATCGTATTCAAAGAGAATAATCAATGTATTTCTTCGCGATATTACAGCTTTATGACGATTCTGTTTTTTCGACCGGCTCGCACAAGGGGTGGATAACGGACCGAAATTTCCCAAATTTCCCTGTTGACATTTAGAACAAACGTGTTATAATACAGATATGGAACAAACGAGCGAAAGAACCTATATCTGCATCGACCTGAAATCCTTCTACGCGTCCGTCGAGTGCGTGGCGCGCGGGCTGGATCCGCTCGGCGTGAATCTTGTCGTCGCGGATGAGACGAGGACGGAAAAGACGATCTGCCTTGCCGTCTCGCCCTCACTGAAGGCTTACGGGATATCCGGCAGGGCGCGCCTTTTCGAGGTGGTGCAGAGGGTCGCGGAGCTCAATTCCGACCGCAGGTATGCGGCGAGGGGCAGGAAGCTCACGGGCTCCTCGTGGGTGGACGCCGAGCTGAAGGCCGATAAGAGCCTCGCGATAGACTATATCGTCGCTCCCCCGCGCATGGCGAAATACATGGCGGTCAGCACGCAGATCTACAACATCTATTTAAGGTACATCGCGCCGGAGGATATCCACGTCTATTCGGTGGACGAGGTGTTTATCGACGCCACGAATTACGGCAGGCTCTACCGCATGACCCCGCGCGAGCTGGCGATGAAGATGATAGGGGACGTACTCAATGAGACGGGCATCACGGCGACGGTAGGCATAGGCACGAACATGTACCTTGCCAAGATCGCGATGGACATTGACGCGAAGCACATGAAGCCCGACGAGAACGGCGTCCGCATCTCCGAGCTGGACGAGATGAGCTACCGCAGGCGGCTCTGGTCGCACACGCCGATAACCGATTTCTGGCGGATAGGGAAGGGCATAGCAAGGCGGCTCGACGAATACGGCATACGGACGATGGGGGATATCGCCCTCTGCTCCGTGGCGGACAAGCGCAGCGCCCTCAACGAGGATTTCCTCTACAAGCTCTTCGGCATAAACGCGGAGCTTCTGATCGACCACGCCTGGGGGTACGAGCCCTGCACCATGGCGGACGTGAAGGCCTACCGCCCGCGGACGCACAGCCTCAGCCTGGGGCAGGTGCTGAAGGAGCCCTACGAATTCGAAAGGGCGAGGCTGATAGTGCGGGAGATGGCGGACGACCTCTCGATGGACGTTTTCGCGAAGGGCCTCGTCACCGATCAGGTGGTGCTGACGGTCTGCTACGATACGGAAAACGTGCGCGATCCCGAGAGGCGGAGGCGCTACAAGGGCCCCATAGAGGCCGACGGCTACGGCAGGCAGGCGCCCAAGTCCGCCCACGGCTCGTTCAATCTGCCCATGACCTCCTCGACGAAGCTCTTCACCGAGGGCGCGGTCGCGCTTTTCGACAGGATAGCTGACAGGTCGCTCACGGTAAGGCGGATATACGTCGTCGCGAATCATACCGTGCCGAAGGAAGCCCTGCCGAGCGGCCCCGTTTACGAGCAGCTCGATCTTTTCACCGACCCGGAGGAGCAAAAGCGCGCCTTCGAGAGGGAGCGCTTCGCCCGCGAAAGGGAGGAGCGCCGCCAGGACGCGCTCGTGAAGATACGCGGCAAATTCGGCAAGAACGCCATTCTGAAGGGCATGAACTACGAGGAGGGCGCCACCTCGATAGAGCGCAACGGCCAGATAGGCGGCCACCGCGCGGGCGATCCCGAGCAGGGCGGCCAAACGCCGGGAGGCGTAAAAAAAAACAGTACCGGTGGCACAACGTGCCCCTGTGAATATGAGGAGGACGGCATGAGAAGGGGAGAAGACGCCTACGAGGAGATAATCGGTCTGCCGCATCACAAGTCCGCGGAAAGGCCGCATATGTCAAATTACGACAGGGCGGCGCAGTTCGCCCCCTTCGCGGCGCTCACGGGATACGAGGAGGCGGTCTCGGAAACGGCCCGCCTGACCGAACAAAAGCCCGAGCTGGACGAGGACGAGAAGCAGCTCATAGACGCATGGCTCCGAAGGCTGAGGCAGGATCCCGGCTCGGTGGATGCGGGCGTGACCTACTTCACGGCCGACAAGCGCAAAAAGGGCGGCGCGATACTTGAATCGAAGGCCGCCGTCGCCGGGATAGACGAACACGCCCGCGCCGTCGTATTCGAGGACGGAACGAGCGTGCCGATAGACGATATAATCGCCGTGGACGGGGAATGACGCCTCGTACAGACGGACGAAACCCCGGACGGCGCGGCCGACGAATGGTTCGGCCATTCGTCCGAAAATGTCGGCCGAACGGCTGAACGGAGTGCGTTAAACGGTACTTTACGAACGGCCGATCAGAACAGAAACTCTTTTGCGTCAAGGATTTTTCCGCCGGCGGTGCAGGCTGCGCAGGTGCAGTAGGCAACGCCGTTTTTCTTGGCCTCGAGCGCCTCGCCGAGCATGGTCTTCGCTTTCTCTTCACCGAAGTATTCAGCGGCCATGGGGGAGGAGTAGAAGCCTATCGCGTCGTCGATCCCGTTCACGTCCTCGGAAAGCTCGGCTATGAAGGCAAAGGCTTTGGCCCTTTGGCCCTCGGTCCCTATGGAGGCAAGCCAGCCGTTCGCGGCCTCCCTCAGCTCTTTGCAGCACATGGGAGCGGCAATAAGCTCCTCCGTGTATTTTTTCATATCCTCAGTCGTCATTGAAAACACCTCCTTTGAGTTCGGCCCTATTATAACATTTTTACGTCCGTTTGTGAATATCGGGCTTTATTGTTTATCGTCCGTTTTGCTTTGACATGCGGCCCTTGCGATGGTATAATGCGGGTATGGAGAACAACGAGTCGAAAAAACGCAAAGGCGTGCTTTCGCTCACGTTCTGCGCCATAATGGCGGCGCTGGGCGTGGGCATTATCCTCGTGGGCGGGCTGATCGGCGTCGCCACTTACGCCGCGCCGCTCATCGCCTCGATGTGCCTCATACCCGTCATCTACGAATTCGGCTCGGGCAGGGCGTGGCTCGCCTGGCTCGCGACGGCGCTGCTCGCCGCGCTGCTCTCGGCGGATAAGGAGGCCGCGGCCTTCTACGTCTTCCTCGGGTACTACCCGATAATCCGCCCCGTTTTCAACAGGATCCGTCCGAGGGCGCTTCGCCTGCTCGTCAAATTCCTGTATTTCGCGGCGGTCATACTCGCAATGTACGCGCTGCTCTGCTTCGTTGTAAAGCTCGACGCGGTGCTGTACGAGATCTATTCGGAGGCGGCGTGGGTGAACGTATTGCTCTTCTTCGCGCTCGTCGCCGTCATGCTCCTCTACGACGCGGCGGTGAGGGCGGCGGAGGTCGTCTACCTGAAGCGCATAAGGGACAAGCTCCGCTTCCTCGGCTGAACCCGATCTTTTGAAAGCTATGAAGAAATTCATCGGAGACAGGGCGTTTTACCGCAAGCTTTTCGCGGTGATGCTGCCCATACTCGTCCAAAACGTAATAACGAATCTCGTCGGCCTGCTGGATAACATAATGGTCGGCAGGCTCGGCACGGAGCAGATGAGCGGCGTTGCGATAGTCAACCAGCTCATTTTCGTGTTCGCGCTCTGCATATTCGGCGGCATATCAGGCGCGGGCATTTTCACCACGCAGTATTACGGCAAGGGCGACGACGAGGGCGTAAGGCACACCGTCAGGATCAAGTTCTACATCGTTATCGCGGCGGTGACGCTCTTCGCGCTCGTATTCACGTTCTTCGGCGAAAGGCTCATCTCCTTCTTCCTGCACGAGGGCAAGGAGAAACTCGATCTGGAGGCGACGCTGGACTTCGGAAAGCAGTACCTCGCCGTAATGATCTGGCAGATGCTCCCGTTCGCCGTGATGCAGATCTATTCCGGCACGCTCAGGGAAACGGGGGAGACGGTCATCCCGATGGTATCGGGCATAGCCGCGATATTCGTGAACCTCTTCCTCAACTGGGTGCTGATATTCGGCAAGCTCGGCGCGCCCGCATTGGGCGTCCGCGGCGCGGCGTACGCCACGCTCATCGCAAGGTTCGTGGAGCTCGGCGTCGTCGTGATCTGGGCGCATACGCACAAGAAGCGCTGCCCCTATATAAAGGGGCTTTACAGCTCGTTCCGAGTGCCCGGCTCGCTCTTGAAAAACGTTGCGATAAAGGGCACGCCCCTGCTCGTGAACGAGGTGCTCTGGTCGAGCGGAATGACCATGCTGAACCAGTGCTACTCGCGCCGCGGGCTCGAGGTCGTCTCGGCGGTCAACATCTCGTCGACGGTATCGAACCTCTTCTTCTGCTCGTTCTTCGCAATGGGCTCCACCGTCGCTATAATCGTCGGCCAGCTCCTCGGCGCGGGCGAACACGAGCGGGCCGTTAGGGAGGACCGCCAGCTCATAGCTTTCTCGGTGTTCCTCTGCACGCTGACGGGCGTCGTCATGGCGGTGCTGGCTCCGCTGATACCCAGGATCTACAACACCACGGCAGGCGTAAAGGCGCTCGCCGCGGAGATTCTCATCGTAAGCGCCTGCATGATGCCGATGGACGCCTTCACCAACGCGAGCTACTTCACGTTGAGATCCGGAGGCAAGACCTTCATCACGTTCCTGTTTGACAGCGGCTTCGTCTGGTCGATCTGCGTGCCCGCGGCGTTCGTGCTCTCGAGATACACGAGCGTTCCCATACTGCCGATGTTCATAATCGTGAGATGCCTCGATCTCATCAAATGCGTGATAGGCTATATCCTCATCAAAAAGCGCGCCTGGGTGCACGACCTGACGAAAGACCGGTAGAGCGAAATGAATGAATAAGCCCCGACAGGGGCTTATTTTCGTTATACTCCTTGACAGCAAACGAACAAATGTGCTATAATATAATTGTGGGGTGAAAAAAGCGAAGCTTGACAACTTAATATCGCATATTATAAATATTGAATCTATAGATGAAATAGAAATTTTTAAAAATTCTTTTTTCTATAGGATCATTCTATTATTGATTCTATTATTCATTCTATCATTCATTCTATTATTCAATCTGTTTTATCTATGGTTTGTTCTATGTTTCATTCTATTGTTCATTCTATGTTTCATTCTATTATTCATTCTGTGTTTCGTTCTATACTATGCTTTTGATACTCCGTGGGGATATGAGGGATAAGGAACGGGGAACCGAAAAAACGATAGGGCTTGACAAGCCGATATAAGTGTGTTAATATTGTTAGTACAGTAACGAACGGGATACGAAGGGATATGCAAATGAAGAGAAGCTCCAAAGCGTTTACGACAGCGGTGTTCGCCGTTTATATGATACTGCTCGTCTGGCTCGTGATGTTCAAGCTGGAGACGGATATTTCCCTGCTCTCGCGGTACAGGAGGGTGCTGCTGATCCCGTTTTGCCGCCCGGGATCTTCGAGCCTCCGCTTCGAGGCGGGGGAGATGCTTTTGAACCTGTTCGCGTTCATGCCGCTCGGGTACTGGCTCGCCATGCTGGACTTTCCGAAAAAGCCGTGGGCGAGGACGCTTGCGGCGTTCTGCCTCAGCCTGCTCCTCGAGACGCTGCAGTACTTGTTTTTCCTCGGCACCTCCGACGTGACGGACCTTATCCTGAACACGCTCGGAGCTGTGCTGGGCGGGCTCGCGTTCAAAGGAGCGAAGCGGCTTATGGGGGAGAGGGCCGAAAAGGTCTCGAACGCTGCGGGGCTCTGCGTGATGCTGTTTCTGACAGCCGCCTGGGCGTTCCTGAACCTGATGAACTGAAAAGGTCCCTTGCTTTGCAGGGCGGCTGAGAGCCGACCGGAGCGGGGAATGAGAAATGCGGAAAAGGGTGCATTCACTTAAGGAGATGCAGGTTTTCAGCCGAAAAAAACTCAACGAATAAAAAAGATCCGGGGATAGCGATATCCTCGGATCTTTCTATCGTTTTCAGGCTGAAAACCGTGAAGCGTCTCAAAAGTGGAGATTTTTGTGCCGGGCAAGGCGAAAAGCGCAGGAATACCCGTTAGCCGTCTTCCGAGCATGAAAGGCGCAGCACGGCGCAAAAAGATACCTTTTGAGGCTGTTTATCCTTAAGTGAATGCGCCCAAGAGCTGCCCCTTCCTTTATCCATGGGAAGGCTGATCGGCGGCGCGGACTGCCAAAAGGCCTCTCCCCGGTGGAGAGGCTCCCCCGAAGGGGGTGGCGAGGGGGTATGATATGAGAAAAACCCCGCGGGGTTTTTCTTCGCGTTTCTTTTACTCCCTTTATTTTTTCGTTCGGATCATTCGGGAAGGATCCCCCTGCCGAGGGATCCTTTTGAGTATTTCCCCTCATCCACCGCAAGCGGTCCCCCTTCTCCACCAAGGAGAAGGCTGATAACCTCCTGCAGTTAAAAACAAAGCATGGCGCGGAGTACGGCTCCGCCGCCATGCTTTTTGCAAACGGTTTTTCGGAAAACGAGGGCTTTTCGCCGCGGGAGTTCAAATGCCCGCGGTTTCGGTCAGGGCCTCATTTCCTCTTCAGGATGTTGAGTATGCCGCGGAATATCGTCCTGCCGAGCTCGCGGCCTATCGAGGTGGCGGTGGAGCCCGCTACCTTGCCGAGAGCCGAATTCTTCTTGCGGGAGTTCTTCTTTTTCTCGGCCTCCTTCTCCTTCTTCTCGCGCTCCTTCTCGGCCTTGGCGGCGGCCTTGGCTTCCTCCTCCTTCTTCTTTTCCTCGGCCTTCTCCTCCTCTATGCGGAGCTTGTCGGCGGTTATCTGCTCGTAGGCGGATTCGTTGTCCGCCGCGGTATCGTATCTGCCGTAAAGATCGGAGGCCTCTATCTCGGCCCTGCGCCTCTCGTCGTCGATCGTGCCCATCATGGACTGCGGCGGGAGTATCGTCACCCTTTCGGCGACGGTGGGGCGGCCCTTCTCGTCAAGGAAGCTGACGACGGCCTCGCCCGTGCCGAGGGAGGTTATCGCCTCCTCGGTATCGAAGGCGGGATTCTCGCGGAAGGTCTGCGCGGCGGCGCGTATCGCCTTCTGCTCGGCGGGGGTGTAGGCCCTTAAAGCGTGCTGCACGCGGTTGCCGAGCTGAGCGAGTATCGGATCGGGTATGTCGGAGGGCTGCTGCGTTATGAAATAGACGCCCACACCCTTGCTTCGTATCAGCTTCACGACCTGCTCGATGTTCTCCTTCAGGGCCTTGGGCGCGCCGTTGAAGAGCAGATGCGCCTCGTCGAAGAAGAATACGAGCTTGGGCTTTTCAAGATCGCCCTCCTCGGGCAGCTCCTCGAAGAGCTCGGCCAAAAGCCAGAGCATGAAGGTCGAGTAGAGCAGGGGGGAGCGGAACAGCTTCGCGCAGTGGAAGACGTTTATATAGCCGCGGCCGTCCTCGTCCCGGCGCATCCAGTCGTGTATGTCGATGGCGGGCTCGCCGAAGAAGATATCGCCGCCCGCGTCCTCAAGCTGCAGGAGCGCGCGCTGCACGGCCCCCGCCGACTGCCGCGAAACGTTGCCGTAATCGTTCAGAAGCTCGGAGGCGTGATCGGCGGTGTAGGCCACCATGGCGCGAAGATCCTTCAGATCGGTCAGGAGCCAGCCCTTGTCGTCCGCAAGGCGGAAGACTATCGCGAGCACGCCCGTCTGCGCCTCGGTAAGGCCGAGGAGCCTCGCAAGGAGCGTCGAGCCCATATCGCTGACGGTCGTCCTGACGGGATGCCCGCCCTCGGAGAATACGTCCCAGAAGCAGACGGGGAAGCTTCGCATGGGGAATTCCTCGGGATCGATCCCGATGCTTTCGAGCCGCTTTTCGATGACGCTCATATCGCCCGCCTTAACGCAGGCGCCGAGATCGCCCTTGACGTCCGCGAGGAACACGGGCACGCCGAGGGAGGAGAAGCTCTCCGCCATGACCTTCAGCGTTATCGTCTTGCCGGTGCCCGTCGCGCCCGCGATGAGCCCGTGGCGGTTCGCCATTTGGGGGAGGATAAAGGCCTCTTTTTCGCCTTTTCCGACGAGTATCCTGCCGTCCTTGAGCATGGTGAAACTCCTTTGATTTGATGAGTAAACTATAACAGGGGTGAGGGGCGGTGTCAAGTCATTCGATGCTTTTCAGCCCGTCGTACAGATCGTTGAAGGACTTCGTTTTTTCGCATCTGCCGAAGGAGAGCTCGCGGTCCTCCCCGAATTCGAGGAGGAAGCATTTGGCAAGCTCGGCAACGGTCTGCTCCAGCGCGGTGAAGAACTGCGTGTAGGCGAATTCGCGGGCGGGAGTTCCCTCGCCGAAATTGGAAACGATGAGCGATTCCGTCACCTGATCGAGAGGATAGAGCTTTATATGCATCAGCTCGTGGACTATGACCTCCTCGAGATTGGCGTTCCTGGGGTTTGCGGAATTGATGAGGAGTATCGCCTTGCGGTCGTCGCAGTCGATCTTGAAATCGCCCGTCTTGCGCCATTCGGGATCGCGGACGAGCTCCAGCTTAACGTCCCACTGCGGGGAAATGCGGAGTTTGCGGACGTATTTTTCGAATAATTCGTTGAGCTTTTCTTCGTTCATTTTCTTTCCTTTCATTCCCGCGGGTCCTCTCCGGCTTTGGCTCTTGCCATCAGCAGACCGCCGTTATTTTTGAGCCACGCCCTCTGCTGTTTACAGCCCGGCAGTATCCTCTCGACCTCCGCCCAGAACGCCTTTGAGTGATCGGGATGGATGATATGGCATAGCTCGTGGACTATCACGTAATCGAGCACGGCCTCGGGCGCGAGCATCAGAAGGCAGTTGAAATTGAGGTTCCCCTTAGAAGAGCAGCTGCCCCATTTCGTTTTCTGACAGCGGACGGTAACCTTCCCGTAGCTGACCTTCAGCAGGGAGGCGAAATGGCGGAGCTTTTCGGGGAGGGCCTTCTTCATGGAGGAGGAGAGGGCAGAAATCTCCCGCTCCGAGAGGCAGCCCGCGGCGTCGGCTCTGCTTTTTATTTCCAGAGCCTGCCTCTGCTTCTTTTCTATCCAGCCGGAATAGGCCTCGACGAAGCATGCTATCTCGGCCTTGGGGCACCGCAGAGGCGCGCGGACGACGACCCGTCCGTCCTCCGTGACCTGAATGCCGAGCGTTTTCCGCTTTGAGCGTATTACCGTGAATGGGGGGATGTTCATATTATTCGTCATGATATGATTATAACACGGAAAGGGCGGTTCGGCAACGGAAAACGGATCGGCAGCCGCACGCAAATATACATTGGAAACGGGGTGCCGTCCCCTTTACTTTCGGGCGGTTTTATGGTATCATTATCCCAAAGGTATTACCTATAAAAAGAGCCTCGGACGGGGGATCCGCTCCCGCCCCGACGAAAGGAATATTGCCATGAAAAAAACAGCGTTGATACTCGGAAGCGACAGCGACCTGCCCATCGCGGAGAAGGCCGCGGCGGTTTTGAAGAAGCTCGGTATGCCCTACGAGGCGCATATCATGAGCGCGCACCGCACCCCCGAGAGGACGGAGGCCTTCGCAAAGGCCGCCCATGAAAACGGCTTCGGCGCGATAATCGCCTTCGCGGGGAAGGCCGCGCATCTTGCGGGCGTTATTGCGGCGAACACCTGCGTTCCCGTGATAGGCGTGCCGATCAAGGGCTCGGATCTCGGCGGACTCGACGCGCTCCTTGCCACGGTGCAGATGCCCTCCGGCATACCCGTGGCGACCGTTGCGATAGACGGCGGAGCCAACGCGGCGTGGCTCGCGGCGAGGATGATAGCCTCCTCCGAACCTGAGCTCTACGAGAAGCTCCTCGATGAAAAGAACAAAATGGCGGAGGCCGTCGCCGCAAAGGACGCGGCGCTCTCCCTCTGATAAACGCAAATAACGACCGTATAAAGGAGAACCAAAGCATGAAGTCAAGCAGCAAGAGCTACGCCGAAGCGGGCGTCGACATCACGGCCGGCTACGAGGCCGTAAAGAGGATAAAGGATCACGTCGCCAGGACGAAGATAGCCGGCACGGCTTCGGAGCTGGGCGGTTTCGGCGGCGCGTTCGAGCTCATGGGCTATAAGGAGCCCGTTCTTATCTCCGGCACGGACGGCGTCGGCACCAAGCTGAAGCTCGCCTTCCGCATGGACAAGCACGATACCATCGGCATAGACTGCGTCGCCATGTGCGTGAACGACGTCGTCTGCAGCGGCGCGAAGCCCATATTCTTCCTCGATTACATCGCCACGGGCAAGCTCATCCCCGAGAGGATAGAGCAGATAGTCAAGGGCGTTGCGGACGGCTGCTGCGAATCCGGCTGCGCTCTGATCGGCGGCGAGACCGCCGAGATGCCCGGCTTCTACCCCGAGAACGAGTACGACCTCGCGGGGTTCTCCGTGGGCGTAGTCGAGAAATCCGAAATGATGAGCAACGACAACGTCAAAGAGGGCGACGTCATAATCGCAATGTCCTCCTCCGGCGTGCATTCCAACGGCTTCTCCCTCGTGAGAAAGATATTCGACGTCGAGGGGGACGAGCTTTTCGAGTACGTTCCCGAGCTCGGCATGAGGCTGGGCGACGCGCTCCTCGCGCCGACGAAGCTCTACGTAAAGCCCGTTCAGGCGCTCAGGAAGGCCGTCACGGTCCATTCCCTCGCTCACATCACGGGCGGCGGCTTCTTCGAGAACATCCCCAGGGCCATCCCCGATGGGCTGACCGCGAAGGTCGAAAAGGCGAGGGTGCGCGTGCTGCCGATATTCGATATCATCGCAAAGCACGGCAATATCCCCGAGAGGGACATGTTCAACACCTTCAATATGGGCGTCGGCATGGTCGCCACCGTTCCCGCCGATGAAGCGGAAAGGGCGATAGGGGCCCTGCGCGAGGTCGGCTGCGAGGCCTACGCCGTGGGCGAGGTCATCGCCTCCGACGAAGGTATCATCGTATGCTGAGGGCGAGAGCCGCGGTGCTGGTCTCCGGAGGCGGCACCAATCTGCAGGCGCTGATAGACGCCGAAAAGCGGGGCGAGCTGAAAAGCGCGGAGCTTTCGCTCGTCGTCTCCAACAGGGCGGACGCTTTTGCCCTGCAAAGGGCCGAAAACGCGGGCATAGAGGGCGTTTTCATTCCGGGCGGCCCCGATTTCGAGGAGAGGCTCCAAAAGGAGCTCGAGGCGAGAGGCATAGATTTTCTGATACTCGCGGGCTTCCTGAGGATACTCGCCGCCGATTTCATCGACAAATGGCAGGGGCGGATAATAAACGTCCATCCCTCGCTGATACCCTCCTTCTGCGGCAAGGGGTTTTACGGCCTCAGGGTGCACAGAGCGGCGCTCGAAAGGGGCGTGAAGGTCACGGGGGCGACGGTGCATATCGTCACCGCCGAGGCGGACGCGGGCCCCATACTTTTGCAGAAGGCCGTTGAGATAGAGGAAGGCGACACGCCCGAGATACTTCAGAGGCGCGTCATGGAGCAGGCCGAATGGATACTCCTGCCGAGGGCGGCGGAGCTCCTGGCCGAAAAAATACTGAGTGAGGGAACGAAATGAACGATCTTTATTCTCTTCTTCGCACGCAGACCTATTCGGGCCGCGGCATAATACTCGGCACGACTCCAAAGGGGAAGGCCGCGATCGCCTATTTCATAATGGGCAGATCCGCCTCCTCGAGGGCGCGCATATTCGAAAGGAAAGCCGACGAGCTCGTTATAAAATACACGGCCGACAGGGCCCCCGAGCACGGCGAGCTCATAATCTACTCCCCGATAAGGCTCATCGGGGATCGCATCATCGTCACGAACGGCGACCAGACGGACACCGTTTACGAAGGATTGAGGCTCGGCGGAAGCTTCGAGTCCGCCCTTCAGACGAGGTGCTTCGAGCCCGATCCCCCTCATTTCACGGCAAGGATCTCGGGCCTCGTCACGATCGAAAACGGCGTCCCCTCCTACGAGCTTTCGATACTCAAGGCGGGCGATCCCGAGGGGAAGACCTGCGTCAGGAACTTCTTCCGCTATGAAAAGGCCGAGGGCAGAGGGCGCTACATCCACACCTACATGGGCGGCACGGACGTTTTGAAGACTTTCGAGGGCGAGCCATACGAGGTCAACGTCCCCGACGATATCGACGAATTCAAAAACGCCGTCTGGAACGGCATAAACGAGGACAACAAGGTCGCCCTGTACGTCAGGTTCACCGACGTTGATACCCGCGAATACGAGGACAGGCTGATAAACAAATACGAATAAGGAGTAAAACATGCAGGAGCTTCGCTTAAAATACGGCTGCAACCCCAATCAGATACCCGCTTCCGTCTCCATGAGGGACGGGCGCGAGCTTCCCTTCGAGGTTCTAAACGGCAATCCCGGCTACATCAATTTCCTTGACGCGCTCAATTCCTGGCAGCTCGTCAGGGAGCTTTCGGCCGCGCTGGGGCTTCCCGCGGCGGCCTCCTTCAAGCACGTCAGCCCCGCGGGCGCGGCGGTCGGCGTGGAGCTTTCGGACGTAATGAAGAAAAAGCTCTTCGTTGAAAACATAGAGGACATCAACGATTCAAAGCTCGCCTGCGCCTACGCAAGGGCGAGGGGCGCGGACAGGATGTCCAGCTTCGGCGATTTCATCGCGCTCTCCGAAAAATGCGATCTTATTACCGCGAAGGTCATAAAGCCCGAGGTCTCCGACGGCGTCATCGCCCCCGATTACGACGAGGAGGCGCTTGAGCTGCTGAGGACGAAGAAGGGCGGCAAGTACTGCATAATCAGGATGGATCCCTCCTACGAGGCCCCCGAGTGCGAAACCAAGGAGGTCTTCGGAGTGAGCTTCACCCAGAGGAGGAACGACATAAAGCTCGACGAAAGCGCGCTTACGAACATCGTGACAATGAACCGCGAGCTTCCCGATACGGCGAAGCGCGATCTCATCGTCGCCATGATAACGCTCAAATACACCCAGTCGAATTCCGTCTGCTACGCTTACGACGGGCAGGCGATAGGCGTTGGCGCGGGCCAGCAGTCCAGGATACACTGCACCAGGCTCGCCGGCGACAAGGCCGACAACTGGCTCCTGCGCGAGCATGAAAAGGTGCTCTCTCTCCCCTTCAGGGAGGGGATCGGCCGCCCCGACAGGGACAACTGCATCGACTGCTACATTTCGGATCACAGCGGCGACGTGCTCTCAGACGGCGAGTGGCAGCGCTTCTTCAGCGAAAAGCCCGAGGAGCTGACCCCCGCGGAAAAGCGCGAGTTTTTGAATACGAGGGCGGGCATAGCCCTTGCCTCCGACGCGTTCTTCCCCTTCTCGGACAACATAACTCGGGCGGCGCGCTCCGGCGTCCGCTACGTCGTGCAGGCAGGCGGCTCCAAGAGGGACGGCGACGTCATCGCGGAGTGCGACAGGCTGGGGATCACGATGGTCATGAACGGCATAAGGCTGTTCCATCACTGATAAGAAAGGCGATTCTATGAGGATAATGGTGATCGGCGGCGGCGGCCGCGAATACGGGATAGCGAAAAAGCTCTCGGAGGATCCGAGGGTCGATAAGCTCTTCGTACTCCCCGGCGGGGGCGGCATGGAGGAGTTCGCCGAGTGCGTTCCCATAAAGGCGACCGATCTTGAGGGCGTCTGCGGCTTCGCTTCGGAGAACGAGATCGACTTTGCCGTCGTCACGCCGGACGATCCGCTCGCGATGGGCATGGCGGACAGGCTGAGGGCCATGGGCGTGCCGTGCTTCGGCCCGAATAAGGCCGCGGCGAGGATCGAATCCAGCAAGATTTTCGCAAAGGAGCTCATGAAAAAATACGGCGTCCCCACAGCTTCTGCTGTCAGCCTCTATTCCGCGGGCGAGGCGAGGGAGTACGTCAATAACGCCGAACTGCCCCTCGTCATAAAGGCGGACGGGCTTGCTCTCGGCAAGGGCGTTTTCATCTGCCGCACGAGGGAAGAGGCGGAGGACGCCATCACCGAGCTCATGGACAACAGGCTCTTCGGCGCCTCGGGCGAGCGGGTGCTCGTCGAGGAATTCCTTGAGGGCCCGGAGGTGACGGTATTGAGCTTCACCGACGGAAAGACCGTCGTGCCGATGGTCGCCTCCATGGATCATAAGACGATAGGCGAGGGCGGGACCGGCCCCAACACGGGCGGCATGGGCGTTATCGCCCCGAACCCCTTCTACACGAAGGAGATCGCCGCCGAGTGCATGGAAAGGATATTCCTCCCCACGGTAAACGCCATGGCCGAGGAGGGCTGCCCCTTCACGGGATGCCTCTATTTCGGCCTCATGCTGACGAAGAACGGCCCGAAGGTGATAGAGTACAACTCCCGCTTCGGCGATCCCGAGGCGCAGACGGTGCTCCCCCTCATGGAAACGCCGCTGCTCGACGCCATGCTTGCCTGCGAGAGCGGCGATCTTGCCGAAACCCCCGTCAGGTTCTCCGATAAGGCCGCCTGCTGCGTGGTGCTCGTCTCCGGCGGGTACCCCGGCAAATACCAAAAGGGCCTGCCCATCACGTTCGGCGAGCTCGATGAAAAAACGCTCGTCGTCCACGCCGGAACGAAGAGGACGGAGGATGGTTACGTTACTAACGGCGGCAGGGTGCTGAACGTTATAAGAGTAGAGGATACCCTCGAAGAGGCCGTGAGATCCGCCTACGAAGAGGCGGAAAAGATAAGCTTCCCCGGCGTTTACATGCGCAGGGACGTCGGAAAGACCGCGATCGACGCTTTGGCTGAAAGGGATTGATATGGTTTACAGAGTCTATTCGGAAAGAAACAGGGAATTCTCGGCGGAGGCCGAGTCGCTCAAGAACGACCTCGTCTCGCTCCACGGCATAAAGGGGCTTGAGAAGGTCAGGATACTGAGAAGGTACGACGTCGAGAACGTCACGGAGGAGACCTTCAGGAGCTGTATCAACAGCGTGTTCTCCGATCCCAGGACGGAGACGAGCTTCTTCGAGCTGCCGGGCGGCGCGGATATCGCCTTCGCGGCGGAGTATCTGCCCGGTCAGTACGATCAGTGCGCCGACGCCGCGGCCCAGTCGATAAGGCTCATAGGCCTCGGAAGCGACGGCTCCGCGGAGCCCATAGTCAGGACGGCGCGCGTGTACCTCATCTACGGAAGCGTCTCGGAGGCCGACGCATTGAAGATCAAGGCGAGCCTCATCAACCCCGTCGATTCGAGAGAGGGCGAGCTTTCAAAGCCCGAGAGCCTCAAGCAGACCTATTTCGAGCCCTCGTCCGTTGAATTCATAAACGGCTTCACGAAGCTTGACGACGAGGGGCTTGCAAAGCTCATAAAGGACATGGGCCTCGCCATGGACCTTGCGGACGCCGTCTGCTGCCGCGATTATTTCAAAAAGGAGGGCCGCGATCCCTCCGTTACGGAGATAAAGGTGCTCGACACCTACTGGTCGGATCACTGCCGCCACACCACGTTCAACACGCATATCGACGAAGTCGAGTTCGCGGACGAGGCCGTGAAGGAGGCCTTCGGCAGATACATGGAGCTGAGGAAGGCCGTGGGCGATAAGAAGCCCGTCTGCCTCATGGATATAGCCACGATCGGCGGCAAATACCTCAAGAGGAAGGGCTTCCTCACGAGGCTCGACGAATCCAAGGAGATAAACGCCTGCACCGTCAAGGTGGAGGTGGATCATAACGGAAAGGAAGAGCCGTGGCTCCTCCTCTTCAAGAACGAAACGCACAATCATCCCACCGAGATAGAGCCCTTCGGCGGAGCCGCGACCTGCGTCGGCGGCGCGATAAGGGATCCGCTCTCCGGCAGGGGCTACGTATATCAGTCCATGCGCGTGACCGGCGCCGCCGATCCCACCGCGCCCGTTGAAAAGACCATCCCCGGCAAGCTCCCGCAGAGGAAGATAGTCAGGGAGGCCGCCGCGGGATTCTCCTCCTACGGCAACCAGATAGGCCTTGCGACGGGCCTCGTTCACGAGATCTATCACGAGGGCTACGCCGCTAAAAGGATGGAGGTCGGCGCGGTCATCGCCGCCGCTCCTCAGGCGAACGTAAGGCGCGAGGAACCCGAAGCGGGCGACGCCGTGATACTCATGGGCGGCAAAACTGGGCGCGACGGCTGCGGAGGCGCGACCGGCGCTTCCAAGGCGCACACCGTCTCCTCGCTCGAGCTCTGCGGAGCCGAGGTGCAGAAGGGCAACGCCCCCGAGGAGAGGAAGCTCCAGAGGCTGTTCAGGAACCCCGAGGCCTCAAAGCTCATCAAGCGCTGCAACGATTTCGGCGCGGGCGGCGTTTCCGTCGCCATAGGCGAGCTTGCGGACGGCCTGACGATCGATCTTGACAAGGTCCCGAAGAAGTACATGGGCCTCGATTCCACCGAGCTCGCGATCTCCGAATCGCAGGAGCGCATGGCCGTCGTCGTCGGGGATAAGGACGCCGAAAAATTCATAGCTCTCTGCGCGGCGGAGGGCATAGCGGCGGTAAGGGTAGCCTCCGTTACGGACGACGAAAGGCTCACCATGTTCTTCAAGGGGCAAAAGGCCGTCGATCTTTCAAGGGAATTCATCGACTCCAACGGCGCGGCGAAGCACACCGCGATAAAGGTCGAAAAACAGAACGAATATAAGGAAAAACTGCCAGAAGGCAGCTTCGGGGAGAAGCTCAAAAAGGTCGCCTCCGATCTCAACGTCTGCTCCCAGCGCGGCCTTGCGGAGACCTTCGATTCCACCGTCGGCGCGAACACGGTGATAATGCCCTTCGGCGGCAAATACCAGCTCACGCCCACTCAGGCGATGGCGGCGAAGTTCCCCGTGGCGGACGGCAATACCAATACCTGCTCCGTGATGAGCTACGGCTTCGATCCCTACGTTTCCGAGGCCTCGCCCTATTACGGATCGTACCTCGCCGTGCTCTCCTCCTACGGCAGGCTCGCCGCGGCGGGCGCGGACCTTTCCGAGTGCTGGATGAGCTTCCAGGAATATTTCGAGAGGATGCGGAGCGAGACCTCCTGGGGCAAGCCGCTTGCGGCGCTGCTCGGCGCGCTCGACGCCCAGATAGATCTTCGCACCGCGGCGATAGGCGGCAAGGATTCCATGAGCGGCAGCTTCGAGGATATCCACGTCCCGCCCACGCTCATCTCCTTCGCGGCGGCAAAGGGAAACGTTAAGAACGTCATCTCCCCCGAATTCAAGCACGCCGACAACAGGGTGATAAGGCTCACCGCGCTTCCCGACGGCAAGACGGGCCGCATAGGCGTCAATTACCGCGAGCTTGCGAAGGCCGTCGGCAAATGCATAGCCGAGGGCACGATAGTTTCCGCTTACGTTCCCGGCAGGATGGGCGCGGCGGAGGCCCTCGTCAAGATGGCGCTCGGCAACGGCATCGGAGTCGAGCTCTATACCGACGATATCTTCCGCATGGAGGCGGGCTCGTTCATAGTCGAATGCACGGGCGAGGCCGATATCCCCGAGGGAGTCGCCAACTGCGAGATACTGGGCATGACCATCGGCAGGCCCGAATTCGTGTTCGCGGGCGAGGCCGCTGCCATAAGCGAGATCGACAAGGCTTACGATAAAACGCTCGAGGGCATATTCCCGTCCTCGGTACCGGGCGGCGAAATGCTGACGCTCGAATGCGCGGACAGGCCCTACGTAAAGCCCTTCGGCGTAAAGACGGCGCATCCCACGGCGGTGATACCCGTTTTCCCCGGCACCAACTGCGAATTCGAGACCGAGCGCCGCTTTAAGAAGGCGGGCTTCAACACCAAAGTGGTGGTTATCCGCACCGGCTCGGAGGCGGGCCTGCGCGATTCGATAACCGAGTTCAAAAACAGCATCGATTCCTCAGAGCTCCTGTTCATTCCCGGCGGCTTCTCCAACGGCGACGAGCCCGACGGAAGCGGCAAATTCATAGCCGCGTTCATGATGACTCCCGAATGCCGCGGCGCGATAGAGGCCATGCTCTCAAGGGGCGGCCTTGCGGGCGGCATCTGCAACGGCTTCCAGGCGCTCCTCAGAACGGGGCTCCTGCCCTACGGGAAATTCACCGTTCCCACGCCCGAAATGCCCTCGCTCACGCATAACGTCATAGCAAGGCATATGTCCCGCATAGTCAGGGTCAGGGTGGAGACGAACGCCTCCCCGTGGCTCAGGAACGTAAGGCCGGGTGAGGTCTACTGCGTGCCCATCTCCCACGGCGAGGGCCGCTTCGTGGCTCCCGAGAGCGTGATGAAGGAGCTTGCCGCGAACGGGCAGATAATAACGAGGTATTCCGATCCCGCGGGCGTTCCCTCCATGGATATGGCGGTCAACCCCAACGGCTCCTACGGCGCGGTGGAGGGCATCTGCTCTCCCGACGGGCGCATATTCGGCAAGATGGGCCACTCCGAGAGGATAGGCGACGGGCTGTATAAGAACGTGCCCGGCTGCTACGATATGCGCGTGTTCGAGTCGGCATTCGATTTCTTCAACTGATAAAAGCTTTTTTCGAGGTGGATATGGCAGTTCTCATAAACGGGACCGAATTGGCAAAAAAGGTCAAGGCCGAGGTGCGGCTCGGGGCGGAGGCGATGGTCGAAGCCCTGGGCGAAGAGGCAAGGCCCGATATGACGCTCATCGTTTTTGAGGGGGACCCCGTCTCAAGGAGCCTCGTCGCCATGAAGGCGCGCGACTGCGAGGCCGCGGGCATAGTCCCCACGGTCGTCGAACTGCCGGACGAGACGACGGAGGAGGAGCTTTTCGCCCTCATCGAAAGGCTCAACGCGGATGAGAAAGTCACCGCGATACTCTGCCAGCTTCCCGTGCCGCCCCACGTAAGCACGAAAAAGCTCTTGAACCTCATTTCCCCCGAAAAGGACGTCGACGGCTTCTCCGCAAGGCTTGACGGCGATATTACGGACTTAGCCGCCTGCACCCCCGCGGGAGTGATCCGCATGCTGGACGAGTACGGCATAGAGGTCGCGGGGAAGCACTGCGTCGTCGTAGGGCGGAGCAATATCGTCGGCAAGCCCATGGCGGCCCAGCTCCTCATGCGGGACGCGACCGTGACCGTCTGCCACAGCAAAACGCGCGATCTCGCCTCCTTTACGAGGCAGGCGGACGTGCTGATAGTCGCGGCCGGCCATGCGGGGCTCATAACGGCGGACATGGTGAAGGACGGCGCGGCCGTCATCGACGTGGGCATGAACTACGTCGAGGGCAGGCTCGCGGGCGACGTCGATTTCGAGGGCGTCTCCCAAAAGGCCGCGTTCATATCGCCCGTTCCCGGCGGCGTCGGCCCCATGACGAGAGCATACCTGCTCAAAAACGCCCTCAGGCTCTCCGCGGAAAAGCACGGGATGGGGGGGACGGCTGTTGGGTCTCGCCCGAATGAATAACGAAATACATCAAGAAAGCTTCCGAGGGAGGCTTTTTTTATAGACTTGACATAGGAACGGAGGTGTTATATAATAATGAAAAACGGAGAATGAGCGTATATAAATTACATATTTCGTTTTTTGAACGGGATTACATAAAAGGAGGAGCAAATGATTTACGGATACGATACAAGTGAGAAGATAAAAAGCGATGCAAAGCTGAATGTGTTGAAATATTCCGGTCCTTATGGGAAGGGTGCTTTTATCGGCAGATATTTGACGAATGCACCGTCAGGAGAAGACAAATGCTTGGAATATGATGAAGTTAAATTTTTGTCCGACAACGATATTAATATTGTATCCATATTTGAAACGTACGGAGGGCCGTTGTCGTATTTTACTATGGCAAGAGGGATATCCGACGCGAGAGCTTCGGTTGCTGCTGCAACTGATTTAGGTCAGCCAAGTGGGAAACCTATTTATTTTGCGGTCGACATTCCTATATATGTGGATAATCAGAACCAAGTCCAAGCAATTTGGGAATATTTTGTTGGTGTTTCCCAAATACTGTCTGATTCGAATGAGAACCCACACGGGTACACACTTGGTGTGTATGGATGTGAAGGCACATGCTTAACGGTTAGAGCAGTATATCCTAATGCGTATACAATGCAGTGTAATCCCAAAACCAATGGCTCATTTAGTGATTGGAACTTAGATCAATCACAATACAATAATGGAAATCCGATATGGTATAATGGTGTTGCAGTGACAATTGATGTTGTCACTGCGCAAAATGGTAATTATGGCGGATGGAAGCATACGCATACATATCCTTCTAATTGGACGCCAAGCTCTGACGGCATACATCACCACAAGCATTGTACAAATTGTGGCTTTGTTCTGAAAAAAAAGCATTCTTTTCCCAGCGCATGGAGCAACTACGGGAATGCAAAAAAGCACAGGAAGGCGTGTACAGCCTGTGGAGCATACAAATATGAGCCCCATTCTCCAAATGCCGTAGGAACAAAATGCACGAAGTGCGGATATGAAGGCAATATCATCCTGCCTTCGGCAACAGACGGGGAGGACAGCAATGAATGATTTGCGAAACCGGACCCATGTAAAGCGCGCATTGGCGCTTCTGCTCGCTGCGGCGGCATGCTTTTGCATGGCTGCCTGTAATAAGGCAGGGAAGGAGGCAGGGAAGGAGGCAGCGAAGCCCACGGAAGTTCCGCAGCCGACGGAAACCGTATCGGAGCAGCCGACCGAAGCTTCTGCGCCGCAGCCTGTTCCGCCGAGGACCGAGATACCGGCGCCCACGGAGCCCGCATACCCATGGGCCGGGGGCTTCCCCGCGCCCGATCCCGACGTGATCTCGCAGGCGGACGTAACTTTGAACGATTATCTGAAATGGAGCGAGTTTTCAAAGGAGCTGCTTGAAGGAAAGGAGCCCGTGGGCTTCGAGTTCCAAAGCGAGCTGCAGAATGCGTTCTTCGGCTTCTCACAAGGAAAAACATACGCTTATTCCGCGGCGAAGTTCTTCCCGGAGACAGGAGCTGCTGCCTATATGTACCCCATGGCGGTATTCCCGGGCGAATTGGGCAGGGAGGCGCAGAAGCTCCTTACACAATACGCGGAAGACTATCTCTCCGTCCAATGGCAAGAGGGTTCAGGCCCGAACGATCGCCTCCTTGCGGGCTTCTTCGGGGATGATTACGTCGTTTTCACGCTTGCTCTCAGCGGCACAAGAGCGGTGCATTGCATTTTTTTCACGGATGACGGCTGGAAAACGTGGCGCGAGTTGGGCCATAACAACGCCGAGACGCCCTGCATGCTTACGGGCGCGTGCATGACCTCCGAGACCGATGGGTGGCTCTGCTTCTGTCTGAGGGATGAAAAGATAAGGGTGTTCAAAACCGAGGACGGAGGGGAGACCTGGCAGGATACGGGCCTCGATTTTCCGGATGAAGGCTATGCCGGCGTGACTTATACCCAAGTCGCTTCCCCTGTGTTTGAGGGAGCTCGGGGCGTGATACCGGTGCTGTTCGATTCAAAAGAAAGATCTCACAGGCTCGGCCGGTTTGAAACTGAGGACGGCGGCCGCACGTGGACGTTCCGCGAATGCGGATAGGATGCATATAAAAAACATCCCGGTATTTTTTCGGGGTGTTTTTTGTTTGCCGAAAGCGGGCTTACGCCGATGCTTCCGCCGCTTCCGCCCGCAGCTCGGCCTCCTGCCGCTTCTGGTAGCGGCTCCTTATCGTCTCGGAGAACACGAAATGCGTTATGGCGGTAAGGCTCCACGAAATGGGGTAGGAGAGGTAGACTATCCAGAGCTCGTCCACGAGCTTTACGACGGTCATTATCCAGATGACTCTGAACACGCAGGAGCCTATCAGCGATATCGCGGTGGAGGTGGTGCTCCTGCCGAGCCCGCGCAGTACGCCCGAGCCGACCTCCATGAAGGCGAGCGTGAAGTAGGGCGTCAGCATTATCTTCATTCGCAGCATGGCGGTCTCCTCAGAAAGACTGCCGAGCGAGTAGAGGCTGAGCAGGGGCTTGTGGAATATGAGGAGGATACCCGCTACGGCTATCGCGATCATGCCCGTCACGAAATAGCAGGAGCGCATTACCTCGCGTATCCTTTTGTACTTAGCCGCGCCGTAATTCTGGCTCGTGAACGAGACGGAGGCCTGGTATACGGAGTTCGTGGCGACGTAAGCGAAGCCCTCGAGATTGCCCGCTGCGGCGTTGCCGTCGATAACGTCCGAGCCGCCGGGGCAGACGCGGTTGTTGATGCCTATAACCGTCGACTGTATGAGCATATTCGAGAGCGAGAACAGCGCGCCCTGCACCCCCGCGGGCAGGCCGTCCCGAATTATCTCGCGGACGGCTTCGCGGTCGAGCCGGAGCTTTTTGAGGTCGAGACGGCAGACGCCCTTGTCGCGCATCAGCGTGAGCCCGAGAAGCAGTGTCGAGGCGACGTTCGCAAGCACCGTCGCAAGCGCAACGCCGTCCACGCTCATGCCGCAGACGAGCACGAAGAACAGGTTCATCAGCACGTTCAGAAGGCCCGTCCCCGCGAGTATCACGAGGGGAGTGGCCGTATCGCCCTTGGCCCTGAATATCGCGATGAGGTAATTCGAGAGCGCTATGAAGGGCACTCCCGCGAAATAGATCCTCGTGTAGAGGGTGGCAAGATCGAGTATGTGGCCCTGATCGCCGAGCAGCCTCAGCACCGGGCGGCAGACCGCCTGCCCGAGTATCCCGCAGAATACGCCCGTTATCAGCCCGACTATCAGCGAGGAATGCACCGCCGCGCCCGTCGCCTCGGGATCGTTCTTGCCGATGTTCCGCGCGACGACGACGTTCGTACCCACGGAGAACCCCATGAAGACGTTCAGTATCAGGTTTATCATGGCCGTCGTCGTGCCGATGGAGCCTATCGCGCCTTTGACGTTCGACATTCCCGCAACGATCATGTCCGCGGCGTTGTACAGCACCTGGAGCATGTTCGTTATCACCAGCGGGAGCGCGAAAAGGAACACCTTGCCGAGCAAGGGCCCGTTAAGCATATCGATCTCTTTGGATCTTTCAAGGAAGCGTATCTTCATTCTTCAAGGCTGTCTCCGCGATTTATGACTTTATTCTAAACATGACGGCGATGATTGTCAATAAGCGCGGGAAAATTATAGGCAAAACGCAAAAAAAACGCGCCCTTGGGCGCGTTTTTTATTATGCGTTTATTCCCCGAAGAGCTTTGCGTTGCACTTGGGGCAGATGGGATCCGCCTCCTCCTGCAGGGCGTCTTCATCGAGGGGGACCACCTCGCCGCAGTTGGGGCAGGTGAAATAATCGAAATCGTCCTCCCAATCGAAATCCTCGCCGTCCTCGTCTTCGTCCTCGTCCTCGTCCTCTTCCTCGAGGAGGAAGCCGATGACCTCGTCCAGCTCGTCGATATCGGAATCTATCTCGTCCAGCTCGGCCTCGATATTGTCGACCCTGGCGGACTCGGTCTCCATCTCGTCGGCAATGGCCTCGAGACAGTCTGCGATGGCGCGGAGCAGCTTGGTGTTGTCGTCATCGGGCAGCTTCATGCCGTCCATGAGGCCGCGAAGGTAAGCAGTCTTCTCTTTCATCAGCAGCGCTCCATGTACTCGCCCGTGCGGGTGTCGATCCTGATGCGGTCGCCCTCGTTTACGAAGAGGGGAACGCTTACGACGTAACCGGTCTCAACGGTGGCCTGCTTGGTGACGTTGGTCGCGGTATCGCCGCGGACGCCGGGCTCGCACTCGGTGATGGTCAGCTCTACGAAGTTGGGAGCCGCAACGGAGAACGCCTTGCCCTTGTAGAAGCGGATGGTGACGTTCATGTTCTCAACGATGAAGTTGATGGCGTCTTCGACCTGCTCGTGATTGAGCTCGAGCTGCTCGTAGTTCTCTATATCCATGAAGGTGTAGAGATCGCCGTCGTTGTAAAGGTACTGCATCTCACGAGTCTCGATGTGAGCGGTGGGATACTTGTCGGTGGGGGAGAAGGTCTTCTCCAGAACGGCGCCGGTCATGACGTTTTTAAGACGCGTGCGTACGAAAGCCGCGCCCTTGCCGGGCTTAACGTGCTGGAAGTCCGCGATGGACCAGACCTGACCGTCTATCTCAACGGTGACGCCTTTGCGAAAATCGCCTGCTAAAATCATAGGTTACCTCCAAATAAGAAATTGTTTGTTGCTTTATACCGAAGCGGACGAATACCGCATAAGGTCAGATGACGATGAGCTTCTTCGTGGTGGAAGCAAGATCGATATACCCGTCCTCCGTAAGGACGCAGTCGTCCTCGATCCTGACTCCGCCGAGATCCTCAACGTAGATGCCGGGCTCGACGGTTATAGTGGAGCCGGGAACGAGCGTATCGTCGGAACGCTGGCTTGCGTAGGGGGATTCGTGGATGTCAAGGCCGAAGCCGTGGCCCAGGGAGTGACCGAAGCACTCGCCGTAGCCCTCCGCGGCGATGACGTCGCGCGCGATGGTATCGAGCTCCTTGGCGCTCATATTGGGACGGAGCTTGTCGAGCGCGGAGAGCTGAGCCCTGAGGACTATGTTGTAGATCTTCCTGAGCTCGTCGGAGGGCTCGCCTATCGCGATGGTCCTCGTCATATCGGAGCAGTAGCCGTTGTACCTTGCGCCGAAATCTATGACGACCAGATCGCCCTTCTGCAGCCTGCGGGGGCCGGGGGTGGCGTGGCAGAGCGCGCCGTTGGGGCCGGAGCCGACGATCGTATCGAAGGAGTTCTCGTCCGCGCCGTGGAGCCTCAGAAGATGATCCAGCTCGTTTGCGACTTCCTTCTCGGTCATGCCCTCATGGATGACGGTGATGAGCTCCGCAAAGGCGGCGTCCGCTATGGACTGGGCCTTTTTGAGCATCTCGATCTCGTACTCGTCCTTGACGAGCCTTATCCCGTCGATAACGGGAGTCATGGGGACGAGCTCGACGGGGAGCTCCCTGTAGCTGTTGAACGCGCGAACGGTGAGATAGCCGTCCTCGAAAGCGCATTTCTTAACGCCCATTTCGGTGAGGACGGAGGCGATCTCGGAAGCTGCGATCGCGCGGGAGACCTCTATGACCTCGAAATCGGGAGCGCTCAGCTGATTCGCCTGAATGGTGTAGCGGAAATCGGTGAGGAGGACGCGCCTCTTATCGGTGATTATGAGCACCGATTCGTCGCTCGTGAAGTTTGAGAAATAGCGGATGTTCGTGCGGGAGGTGATGATCGCCCCGTCAACGCCATGCTCGGAAAGAGCGGCCATCAGCTTTTCACATCTTTCTTTTAACATAAAACTCCCTTCCGCCGCCCTTCGGCGGCTGTTGCCGGGCCCCTTTTGCGCCGCAACAAATACGCCGTACGGGGAAGCCCTCTCATACAACATATTATTATAGCATAGAAATACCCTGCCGTACAAGTGTTATTTTCCGATTTCGCGCATTTCGGCGAATAAAAAAGGCGAAAGCCGGCGCGCCGAAGGTCTATTCCGGCGCCGCGGCGCATATAATTATTTCCGAAGACGAGGGGAACGGAGGCAGTTTAAGGTGGACGGGCCTTCCGGAAGGAGAAACGAAAAAGCGAACAGGGAGCTTCGGGAGGCGGTTTCCCGCGCGGGAGCGCTGCTTGCCGCCGTTTTCGTGATGCTGCTTCTGATGCTCGCGGCGTCCCTCGGGGATGGCACGCGGGAGGCGATAGTCGATATCGTCTCGGCGGGGGCTTTGGGAAAGCCCGAAGAAACGCCCCGCCCGGCGGAGGATCAAACGGTGTTCATAAGGCTCGCGGACGTAGAAAAGGACGTCGGAGCGGACGTCATAATAAGGCTGCTGAAGGCTTCCGAAACGAGCGTCGGCATGACGCTCTCGGGGGACGAGCCGCGGATCCTCATCTACCACACGCACGACACCGAGGCTTACAGGCCGACGGACGATGACCCGTACGAGGCGAGCGAGTATTTCAGAACGGAGGACGACGAGAAGAACGTCATAGCCGTGGGGGAGGAGCTTGCGAGGATACTCCGCGAGGAGTACGGCATACCCGTCATCCACGCGAAGGAGAAGCACGAGAACCCGAATATCAACGCGGCGTACTCGCGCTCGCTCGAGACGATGCGCTATTACAAGGAGCTGTACCCGACGCTGGAAATGTTCATAGACCTGCACAGGGACGGCGTCTCCGAGACGGGCTTCGAGAAGGATTACGTCACCGTCGGAGGGCTTCAATGCGCGAGGATGATGTTCGTCGTGGGGACGGGGAAGAGCGGCAAAAGCTCGCAGTACGCGCCGGAGGAGAGCGATACCGAGCACGATATGCCCGACTTCGAGTCGAATTACGCGCTTGCCCTGAGGCTCACGGAGACGCTCCTTTCCTACGATCCGCGCTTTATGCGGAACGTCCGCGTAAAGGCGGGCAAATACAATCAGCAGGTGTCCGACAAATGCCTCCTTATCGAGGTCGGGCACAACGCGAACACCCTCGAACAGGCCAAGAACTCCATGATCTACCTCGCGAAGGCGATCGCTGCGCTGGAAAACGGTAATGAATAAAGCCCCGGATTTTCCGGGGCTTTTTCGTCAGACGTTCATTATTCCATATTCAGCTCTTCCGCCACGATGTAAAGCGGCCTGTCCTTGAGCTCGTCGTACATGCGGTTGAGGTACATGCCCTGGAGGCTCATGAAGAGCAGTGTCACGGCGTTGAGACCGACGAGACCGCAGAGCGCCCAAAGCCATGCGGGGAAGCTCACCTTGCAGCAGGCGAGCACTATCAGCGCGACGAGACCGAGCCCGGCAAGCGTCAGGAGCACGGCGCCGAATTCGCCGCAGAGCGTCAGTGGCCTGTCGGAGAAGCCGATTATGCCGTCGGAGGCGAGCCTCAGCATCTTCTTGAGCGTGTATTTCGTCTTTCCGGCGAAGCGCTCGTTCCTCACGTATTCGATGGGGACCGCCTCGAAGCCCATCCAGCCGCTCATGCCGCGCAGGAACCTGTTATGCTCGCGCATTTTGAGGAAGACGTCGGCGACCTTGCGGTCGATAAGGCGGAAATCGCCGGTATCGAGGGGGATGGGGGTGGCGCTCATGGACTTGAGCACGCGGTAATAGGCGAAGGCGGTGAGCTTCTTGAATATCGTTTCGCCCTTCCTCTTGAGCCTCTTGCCGTAGGCGATATCCGCGCCGTTCTCCCAGGCCTTGACCATATCGGCAATGACCTCGGGCGGATCCTGCAGGTCGACGTCTATTATTATGAGCGCGTCGCCCTTCGCGGCGTCCATACCGCAGGTGACCGCCGTCTGGTGGCCGAAATTGCGGCTGAAGGATCTGACCTTCACCTGGGGATTCTCCTTCGCGATCTCGCGCAGGATCTTCATGGAGCCGTCGCGGCTGCCGTCGTTTACGTAGATTATCTCATAGGGATAGCCGATCTTCTTCATCTGCTCGTCCATCTTTTCGAACGAGATCCTGAGTACCTCCTCCTCGTTATAGACGGGGACGATGAGTGAAAGCGTCTTTTCCATAGAAAGACCTCCGTTGTGTGATAAGCTAATTATACCAAGCGGACGGAAAAAGTCAATTCGGGAAAAGAAACACGCCGTGGCTTTTTGGGATAAGTTGTGTTAAAATGGTAAAAAAGCAAAGGGAGGAATACCGAATGCTCATTCCCGGCGAAGAAAGGCTAAAAAGGGGCCGCGCCGCCGTGATCGAATGCGCGGACGCGGAATGCGATATCTGTTATAAAGCCTGCGGCTTTTACGCGATAGGGAAGGGGGAGGACGGACTGCCCTATTCAAACCCTCAAAAATGCGTCGGCTGCGGGGGCTGCGCCGCGGTCTGCCCCAAAAGGGCGATAAAGCTTCTGAAGGACAGGGGGGACGGCACTTACGAGGTGACGCTCCCGTGGGAAGCCGAGCTTCCCGAAATAGACGATACCGTTCTGATAACGCCCCCCGGCGCTAAGGAGCCCGTTCGCGCGAGGGTGCTCCAGGCAAGGCCGAAGAATCCGCGCGTGTTCTCCGCGCTCGTAACGACCGCCGTTCCCAAATACGGGGAGGCGCTTTGTTCCGAGCCCGAGCCTCTGCCGAAGGATTTCCTCGTGGTCGTGGATATGCAGAACGATTTTGTATCGGGCTCGCTCGGCACCAAGGAGGCCGAGAGCATCGTCCCCGCGGCGGTAAAGAAGATAGAGGGCTTCAAGGGCGGCGTTTTCGCAACGCTCGACACGCATTTTGAGGATTATCTCGATACCCGGGAGGGGCGGCTCCTGCCCGTGCCCCACTGCATATCGGGGACGCGCGGCCACGAGCTCGAGCCCCTCATACGGGAGGCGCTCGAAAAGAAAAGCTATACGCCCGTCGAGAAGCTGACGTTCGGCTCCGTGAACCTTCCGAACCTCGTTCAAAACGCCGCGAACGGCGCGCCCGACTCGGTGGAATTCATAGGCCTCTGCACCGATATCTGCGTCGTCAGCAACGCTCTCATTATGAAGGCCCGCTTCCCGGAAGCCTCGATCTCGGTGGACGCCTCCTGCTGCGCGGGGGTAACGCCCGAGCTGCACGAGGCCGCGCTGAAGGTCATGCAGAGCTGCCAGATAACGGTCAAAAGATGACGAATAAAAAACGGGGAAAGCCGATCGCCCAATGGTGATAAGGAAGTTTATCGTTAAAACGAATACGACTATACGAACAGGATCCGAGATCGGCAAATAATATGCTTTCCTCGGACCCTTTTTTGATCATCTATCGATCCTGCATCGCCGAGCGAAGCCATGGCGATAAACGGGCTCACTAAAAGCACGCTGCACCCCATGCACAAGGTCCGGGCCCGGATCAACTTCGTAACCAGCAGGACATTTGTGTGCCGCAAATGTCGTGGGGAGCCCGCCGGGATCTTCTTTAGGGGGACGCCCCCTAATACCCCCGGTGATTTATACAAAAAAAGTGATGCCATTTGACACCACCAATGGTATTTACAGGTATTGCTCCACCACGATTATCTCGCCCGTGGATTCGTCTCTGAACCGCCAACGTCTCAGATCGCCCTCGCTTTTGCCCTTTCCTAGATAGGTTGCGGGGCGTCCGTCTTTGCCAAGCGGCCAATCCGAGCTTTGAGCCCAGCAGGGATAGCCCTTTTCGCGTTTGAACTCCTCGCGTATCTTTGCTTTGATGGCTTTCTTGCGTTCGCCCGTTTTCATCGTATCGGGGAAAAGCGGGATTATGTGCTTTGAGATGTATTTCTCCGCTTCGCCGCCCGCCAGATATTCCGGTATCACGTCGAGCACAAATCCATAAGCTTCGCTGTAACGGTCCAGCCACGGGATGCTTTGGTCGATCTGATAGTATATCTGATAGACCCCGTCATAAAAGTTCAAAGCGCCTTGTGCGGTCTCAACGTCATGTGTACACATTCCCTGTTCATAGGTCAGAAAATTGTGCACGGAGTCGTATTGATGATTGCCGTAAATAAGGCCGGGCGAGGTTTCGGGCGAAAGCAGATAGGGTATCTCGCCCGGGGTTTCGTATTCTCGGCCGCCGATGACAACATGGTATTTCATAAGCGGCCTTTTGCTGTCGCGGATATCGTCGATTATCCCCTGCAGGAACTGCTCTATGGAAGGATCGGAATCGTACAGAGCGCGAAATGTGATTATATCCATTTTGTCCGTCAGGAAATCACGG
>JAILRE010000022.1 GCA_024698505.1 Clostridiales bacterium
CACGAATCCATCCTCGATCACAAATTTAGAGGAATCGTACGCCTCGCGCAGCTTATCGAAGCCGGCTCCTGCGAGGCTGCTTATGTATTTCTCCACAACGTCCATGACCTTTGCCTCAAATACCTTGTCGTTCGAATATCCCGCGATCTTGCGGAGATCGCCGTGAAGATCGAGCGAGTCGTTCAGCTTCTTCTGCAGGGTATCGAAGCTCGTCTCCTTGAAATAGCTTGCGATCTTCGGCCCGATCTTCTCCTGGAAGGTCTTGCTGTTCTTGAGCCATTTGCCTATCAGCTCGCCCGCCTTGGATTTGAGCGCGGCGCCCGTCATATCCTTGAATGCGTCGCACAGCGAGCCCCAGATATCCGATTCGCCCTTTTCGTTGAGCTTAAGCAGATAATTCTTCATGGCGCAGTAGACGAAGTAGCCGCCGAGCGTCGCCGCCGCCTTTTTCCAATTCGTCAGGTCTATGGCGTTTGAAACAAGGTTGTCGCCCGCCGCCGCAAGATTCTTGGAGAACTCGAAGCGCTCCATTATGCTCATGTCAAGGCTTTCACCGTTGTTGACGGCAGCGATCACCTCGCCTATCGCGCTCGTGGCAAAGTCCTTTGTAGGGGAAAGCAGCGCGTCGGCGACGGGTCCCGCATAGGCTGTGATGAGGAACGAGAACGCGCAGTCGCCGGCAAATTTCGTCCACTCGAGAACGTTGACGATCACGTTGTACATCGTCGCCTCTGCCTTATCCCTCGACTGCTGCGTGGTCCAGTAGGCCATGTACTCGCGCAGTATCCATTTGCTGACGAGACGCAGCTCCTCGACGGAGACCCTGGGATCGGTCGCGCATTCCTTCATCTTCTCCAGCCACATATCCTTGTTTTCCGGCAGTGAGAATTTCTCTATGCGGCGCTCGAGCTCCTTATACTCCTTCTCCCAGTCGCCCATGGGATCCGGATCCTTGCCGCGGAGCCTCAGCGGTATCTCGGCCCTGTAGGTCTTTCCGTCATATTCCGCCGAAGCGGGCAGTATGACCATGAAGAAGGTCCCGTCCTCCGGCTCTGCGAGGTTTGCGTTAGGCTCGAACTCATAGACGAACTTGTCGTTCCATTCGCCCCACGCTTCCTTATACTCGTATTTCTCGGCAAGGGCCTGCTCCTTGTCGGCGCGCATGCCGAGACCGCCCGCGCCCCTGAGCTTTTCAAAGCTGTACTTCGCTTCCCCGGGATCTATCACAGCCTTATCCCCGTCCTTTACGGCGAGGGTGAATTTGATCTGGCTGACCTGCCATTTCTTGTCGAGGTCGCCGACGTGATCCTTCTCGTAAGCCCGGACGCGGACGTATTTCACGTCGTTCTTCTTTCCCTCCTGATCCGAGGCGATCGTTATGCCCTCAGGATAGAGACTCACCCCGACGTGGCCAAGCACGGGCTTGCTCTCACCTTCGACATTCACGCGGATATCGAAGTTCTTCTCCGAAGCCCTTGCGAACAAGTCGTGCTCGGGCTGTGCGGATGTGTTGTTCCTGACATGCATCTTGTAAACAGTCGGGGTGCCGGTCGGCTCGAAGCTGACGTCGAATTCACCGGTATCGACAGCGGATATGTCATCGATCGAGGGCGTTTTCGTCGCGTCCTCTATCATGAAGAGCCTCGTATATGTGAAGCCGTCGCCGGGGATGGCGTTTATGCCGCAGTTCTCGTGATAGGGAACGTATCCCTCGGGAGTCTCCTCCATAAACCTGAGCCTCGGCCCGTCAACGACGCGGAATACTACCTTGTTTTCAAATGTGCCTCCCTCTCCGTTGAACGTAAACACGATGCTCGCCGAATCCTCGGAGTACTCCTCGGGCACGCGCACCATCGCCTCGACATACCTGCCGGAAAGCACGGCGCTTTCGATATTCATCCCCTCTCCGGAAACGGATATCATGGCCGTCAGATCGTCCCTGTCGTGCTCCGCGCCGTTTGCCGTGACCTCCGCCATGCGGGCGCGTATCACAGAGAGCTTATCCGCTCCGCGGCGTATCGCGTTCCCGAAGTCCTTCTGAACGTACATCTTATACGTGCTGTGCTTACCGTCCTCGTTGTCTCCGTCTCCGCCCGAGGCAGCCGCCGCGCCCGCTATTGCCGCGCCCGCGCCGAGCACGCCGATCACTATCGCGGCGGGCACAGTCACGCCCTCATCCTCGCCGGGATCCTCCCCTGCCTCATGCGTGATTCCGGAATGGATGTTTCCGGGCTCCTCGGTCGTCTTCGTCTCCGCGGCATGAT
>JAILRE010000023.1 GCA_024698505.1 Clostridiales bacterium
CACTGCCCGACGGCTCCGTTAAGGAGTTCGAGTCCGGCGTAACGGCCTTCGACGTTGCGGAAGCCATCAGCCCCCGCCTGAGGAAGGCCGTCCTTGCCGCCGAAATAGACGGCGAGCGTCACGACGCCTTCGCCCCCATTGAGCACGATTGCTCCCTGAAGCTCCTCACCTTCAACGATGAGTACGGCCGCTGGACCCTTCGTCACACCGGCTCCCACGTGCTCGCGCAGGCCGTCAAGAAGGTCAGGCCCGAAGCGAAGCTCGCCATCGGCCCCGCCATCGACAACGGCTTCTACTACGATTTCGACGTTGACGAGCCCTTCACCCCCGACGATCTCGTCCTTATCGAAAAGGAAATGGCGAAGATAGTCGAGGAGAAGCTGCCCCTTGAGCGCTTCGAGCTCCCCCGCGAGGAGGCCATCAAGTTCATGGCCGACAGGAACGAGCCCTACAAGGTAGAGCTTATCGAGGATCTGCCCGAGGACGCCGTCATCAGCTTCTACAAGCAGGGCGATTTCGTAGATCTCTGCGCCGGCCCTCACGTTGAGAACACCGGCAAGGTAAAGAATTTCAAGCTCATGAGCATCGCGGGCGCTTACTGGCGCGGCAGCGAGAAGAACAAGATGCTTCAGCGCATTTACGGCACGGCTTTCGAAAAGAAGGCCGACCTTGACGAGTACATCACCCGCATCGAGGAAGCCAAGAAGCGCGATCACCGCAAGATAGGCCGCGAGCTCGGTCTCTTCACCATCATGGATGAAGGCCCCGGCTTCCCCTTCTTCCTTCCCAAGGGCATGGTGCTCCGCAATACCCTCATCGATTATTGGCGCGAGATCCACAAGCGCTACGGCTACGTTGAGATCTCTACCCCGATCATTCTGAACCGCACCCTTTGGGAGCGCTCCGGTCACTGGGGGCATTACAAGAACAACATGTACACCACCGTGATCGACGATGAGGATTTCGCCATAAAGCCCATGAACTGCCCCGGCGGTATTCTCGTCTATAAGCTCGAGCCTCACTCCTACCGCGAGCTGCCCCTACGCTGCGGCGAATTGGGCCTCGTTCACAGGCACGAGCTTTCCGGCGCGCTGCACGGCCTCTTCCGCGTCCGCTGCTTCACGCAGGACGACGCGCATATCTTCATGACGCGCGAGCAGATGAAGGATGAGATAAAGGGCGTGGCGACGCTCTTTGACGAGGTCTATTCCCTCTTCGGCCTGAAGTACACGATAGAGCTTTCCACCATGCCCGAGGATCACATCGGCACCGAGGAGGAGTGGATCGAGAATCAGGAGATACTGAAGGCCGCCATCACCGAGATGGGCAAGGAATTCGTCATCAACGAGGGCGACGGCGCCTTCTACGGTCCGAAGCTCGACTTCCATCTTGAGGACTGCCTCGGCCGTACCTGGCAGTGCGGCACGATACAGCTCGACAGCCAGCTTCCCGAAAGGTTCGAGCTCGAATACATGGGCGCGGACGGCGTAAAGCACAGGCCCGTCATGATACACCGCGTCGTGTTCGGCTCCATCGAGCGCTTCATCGGCGTCATCACCGAGCATTTCGCGGGCGCGTTCCCCACTTGGCTCTCCCCCGTCCAGGTCAAGGTCATGGCCATGACGGACCGCACGGCCGAGCAGTCGAAGCAGATCGCCGAGAAGCTCGAGGCCGCAGGGCTCAAAGTCGAAACGGATCTTCGAAATGAGAAGATCGGCTTCAAGATCCGCGAGGCGCAGATGCAGAAGATCCCCTATATGCTCATCATCGGCGACAAGGAAGTCGAAAACGGCGTAGTTGCCGTTCGCTCCAGGAAGGGCGGCGACCTCGGCACGATGAAGCTTGAGGACTTCATGGCGAAGGTTGTCGAGGAAGTCAAAACAAGGGCCCGCGAATGATCCGCACAGGAGGATAGACAAATGGCAGTACCCACTCCCCACAATTCCGCAAAGGTCGGCGACTTCGCAAAGACCGTGCTCATGCCCGGCGATCCCAAACGGGCTAAGTTCATAGCCGAGAACTTCCTCACGGATATCACCCTCGTGAACGACGTAAGAGGCGTTCAGGGCTATACCGGCTATTATAAAGGAAAGCGCGTCTCCGTTATGGCGAGCGGCATGGGCATGCCCTCGATAGGCATTTACTCCTACGAGCTCTTCCATTTCTACGGCGTGGAGAACATTATAAGGGTAGGCTCCGCCGGCGCGCTGCATCCCGATCTTCATATCCGCGACATAGTGCTCGGCATGGGCGCGTGCACGAACTCCAATTACGCGAGGCAGTTCGAGCTGCCCGGCACATACGCTCCCATCGCCAGCTACAAGCTTTTGAAGAAGGCTGCCGATACCGCCGAGAAGATGGGCCTTCGCTATATGGTGGGCAACGTATTTTCCTCCGACACCTTCTACGACGATTCCATGAGCACCGTGGAATGGCAGAAGATGGGCGTGCTCGCGGTTGAAATGGAGAGCGCTGCGCTCTACATGAACGCGGCTAGGGCCGGCAAGAACGCGCTCTGCATCTGCACCATATCCGACAGCATCCTCGGCAAGGAGCCCGAGACCACCGCCGAAGAGCGCGAAAAGAGCTTCACCGCAATGATGGAGCTTGCGCTCGAAGTGGCCGAATAAAAAGCATTACTTATAAAGCTCCGCGAAAGAAATATCGCGGAGCTTTGTTTTTGTCTATTTTCATGGCGTAGAAGCCTGCTTGTTCGCCAATTATCGACCGATCCCTCATATCGTATATTTTTTGCTTGACAATTTCAAATATTTGGTGTATAGTAATCAGTGGGGGTATAATGGCGCGAAAGCCATGGCCTGCCATTCCGTATAGCCGCAAATAATCATGCGGCATACGATTTCGGAGGGATCATTTTGTTTTCGGTAGGGGATCTTGTTTGTTACCCCATGCACGGGGTAGGTACGGTCGAAGGGATCGTCAGTCAAAACGTATTGGGTGTGACTGCCGATTATTATTCGCTGCGGTTCGCGAACGGCAAGATGACCGCTCTCGTCCCCGTGGGAACGGCCGAAAAGGTCGGCCTTCGTCCGCTGATAGGCGCCGATGAGTGCAAAGAAGTGCTCGCCTACATGGAGCAGCCCGGCGAAAGGGGCAGCGACAACTGGAACCAGCGCTACCGTGACAATATGGAGAAAATGCGCCGCGGAAGCGTCTACGACGTTGCAGACGTTGTCAAATGCCTCCGTCTGAGGGAATCCGAAAAAGGTCTCTCGGCGGGCGAACGAAAGATGCTCGCCACCGCCAAGATGATAATCGCGGGCGAACTCTCCACCGTGCTCGGCGTCGAGCTCTCCTCCATCGAGGAAAAGATATGCTGATAATCAATTAAGGAGATCATAAATTGGGAAAGAAACTGCTTCGTCCGCTCATTACGCTGTTCGGCCTGATACTGGGTTTCGGCATCGTATGGGCGGTTTATAAAAACCAGAACGAGCTCGGGCTTGCCTCCTTTTTCGCAAACTCCCCCTCATGGATGAGGACGGTCCTCTACGCGCTCTTCTCCGTCGTATTCGGCGTCATATTCTTTTTTATAGCACCCGGCATCATAAAAGGCGTCGTCAAGCTCACGAAGAGAGTCGAGGGCAAGACCTCCGAAATGTCCATGCAGCAGATATTCGTCGGCGTGATAGGCCTGCTTTTGGGCCTCGTGATCGCCGCGCTCATCAGTCTGCTGATACAGAAGATCCCGTTCACGGCTATCAGGCTGCTCCTGAACGTGATCGTATTCGCCGTGCTCGCATATCTCGGCTGGAAGATCCCGACGAGCCGCATAAGGGAGTTCAATCTTCCCAACTGGTTCCGCAGGGGCGATAACACTCCGCAGGCGGATCCCGTTAAGGCAAAGCCGAAGGTGCTCGACACCTCCTCCATTATCGACGGTCGCTTTTTCGACGTTTACAAGACGGGCATAATAGAGGGCGCGGTGATAGTCCCCTCCTTCGTGCTCGACGAGCTTCGCCATATCGCCGACAGCGCGGATCCTCTCAAGCGCGCCAGGGGCCGCCGCGGGCTCGATCTTATCAACAAGATGATGGACGGCAACCCCGATTCCGTAACCGTTTCCGATACGGACTACGCGGATCTTGCGGAGGTCGATACAAAGCTTCTCCGTCTCGCGCAGGATCTGAACGGTATCGTCGTCACGAACGACTATAACCTCGGAAAAGTAGCCGCGGTGCAGTCCGTTCCCGTATTCAATATCAACGATCTTGCCAACTCGCTGAGGATCAACGTCGTCGCGGGAGAGGTCGTCGAGGTCACCGTAGTAAAAGAGGGCAAGGAGCACGGCCAGGGCGTCGCCTATTTCGACGACGGTACCATGGTAGTTATCGACGGAGCCAACAGGCTCGTAGGCGAGACTATCCCCGTCACGGTCACGAGCGTTCTGCAGACCTCCGCCGGCAGGATGGTGTTCGCCAAGCTCGAGGAATAACGCCAAATTATATAATGCCGCCGCGTTGATTCCTTATTGACAACGGTATTTTAGTTTGGTATAATTCGGCTGCTGCATAAATACAGCCGTATGGAGAGATGGCCGAGTGGTTTAAGGCGCCGGTCTTGAAAACCGGTGATGTCGCAAGGCACCGGGGGTTCAAATCCCTCTCTCTCCGCCAACATAATAATCAATGGAGAAGTACCCAAGAGGTCGAAGGGGCTCCCCTGCTAAGGGAGTAGGATCTGCGAAGGGTCGCCGGGGTTCAAATCCCCGCTTCTCCGCCAAAACAAATGCCACCCATCCAGGTGGCATTTGTTTTGCGCAGATAAAAGAAGTGGGGATTTGAACGGGCGCGGTTGCGCGCGGTCGCGATGAGCGATTTCAAGCATCCGGCGGATGCTTGAAAAGCAAGCAAAGGTCGGCCGGGTCCGACCATCCCGCCCTGACCGAGCGCGGTGAGCCGCGCGAGAGCAAATCCCCGCTTCTCCGCCAACATAAAGGGCTATCCGGACGGATAGCCCTTTATGTTGGCGCATATGTAACGAAGGGATTTGAAGCCTTGCGCTGTCCGTCCTGTGGACGGACAGCGCAAGGCCGGCTTTTGTCAAAAGGCGCGGAGTCGCAGCACGGAGTGCAAGCCGCAGACGCATCTTTTGCAAAAAAAATCCCCGCTTCTCCATTTTCACCAAACCTTTCCTCCTCCCTTCCCCCTTCCTTTTTCATCCTTGCGTTTTATGCTTTCTATGTTATAATGTATTAGTCGAAATTTATTTTTGAAGGACGATATCTATGAAAATCATCATTGCAGGTTACGGAAAAGTCGGTTCGGCGCTGACGAGACAGCTCTCCGCCGAGGGCTATGACCTGACCATTATCGACTCCGACAGGAAGACGCTTGCCTCGAGTCAGGAGCTTTACGACGTTATCGGCGTCTACGGAAACTGCGCCACCATGGAGGTATTGAAGGACGCGGGCGTTATGACCGCGGATCTTCTTATCGCCGCCACGAACGCCGATGAGATTAACCTCCTCTGCTGCCTCACGGCGCATAATCTGAATAAAAACATCCGCACCATCGCCCGCATTCGCAATCCCGAATACAGCGAGCAGATAGTCATGATGCGCGATTTCCTGGGCCTCTCGCTCCTCATCAATCCCGAGAAGCAGGCCGCGCAGGAGATCGAGCGTCTTATCAGGTATCCCGGCTTCCAGATGCGTGAGAAATTCGCTCACGGCAGGGTCGAGATCGCAGAGCTTCGCGTTACCGCGGAAAGCCCTTTGAACGACCTTCCCCTCATGCAGATGGAAAGCGTTACCAAATGCCGCTGCCTCGTCTGCACCGTTCTGAGGGACGGAATCGCTCACACCCCGAACGGCAGATTCGTTCTTAAAGAGGGCGACAGGATATTCGTCACCGCGACCACCAACGAGCTTGCTCATCTTTTGAAGAGCCTGCGCATCGTCACACACCGCGTCAAGCGCGTCATAATCTGCGGCGGAGGCGGTATTTCGTATTACCTTGCTCAGATGCTCGACAAGGGCAACATTTCCGTTCAGATCGTCGAGCGCGATCCGGCAAAATGCCAGCGTCTTGCGGAGCTTCTTCCCAAGGCGAGCATCATAAACGCCGACGCGTCCGACCTTACCCTTTGGGAGAGCGAACGCATCTCCTCCGACGACGCTGTCGTCTCCATGACCGGGCTTGACGAGCTGAACATGATACTTTCGCTCTACGTCAGGAACAACGGCGTGAACCAGGTCATAACCAAGCTCAGCAGAACGGAGAGCACCTCCATACTCGAAAACCTCTCTCTTGGCAGCGTGATCTGCCCGAAGGATCTTTGCAGCAACACGATCGTCGGCTACGTCCGCGGCATGAGGGACAAGACCGGTTCCTCCATCGCCGTTCACAGGATCGCGGACGGAAAGGCCGAAGCGACCGAGTTCCGCATCACCAAGGAGACACTCAACTGCGGCGTTCCTCTTAAGGATCTGAAGCTGAAGAAGAACGTCCTCATCGCGTCCATACTCCATCTTTCGCAGTGCATCATACCCAACGGCGAATCCTGCTTCAATCCGGGCGATACCGTCATAGTCGTTTCGGACAGCGACAGCGCGATCTCCCGTTTCAACGACATATTCGAATGAGGCGCTGAATATGAACTTTCGGATGATAGGACGGATCATATCGTTCATACTCATAGTCGAGGCGATATTCATGCTCCCGGCTATGCTGCTCTGCGCCTTCGGCGGGCAGACGTTCTCCGCCGTCGCCTTCCTCATCACGATAGGGATAATACTTGCGGTATCCTGCGGGCTCTGGCTCTTGAGCAGGAAGGCTCCCCGCGGCTTCTATTCAAGGGACGGTCTCGTGTGCGTGGGCCTCTCCTGGATCACTATGAGCCTCTTCGGCGCTCTCCCCTTCGCGATCTCCGGCGAGATCCCCAGCTATCTTGATTCGCTGTTCGAGATTGCCTCCGGCTTTTCAACGACCGGCGCATCCATACTTAACGACGTAGAGGCGCTTTCCAAGGGCATGCTCCTTTGGAGGAGCACGAGCCACTGGCTGGGCGGTATGGGCGTTCTGGTATTCCTGCTCGCGCTCGTTCCCATCAGCGGAAGGAACGACGGCTTCACCATGCATCTGCTCCGCGCGGAAAGCCCCGGACCGGACGTCGGCAAGCTCGTTCCCAGGATGAAGCAGACCGCGATCATACTTTACGGTCTCTACATACTGCTGACCGTGCTCGATTTCATCTGCCTTATAATCGGCAAAATGCCGGTATTCGACGCGGTCTGTATCGCGGTCGGCACGGCGGGCACCGGCGGATTCGGCGTGCTAAATACGAGCATCGGCAGTTATTCGCCCTACATTCAGGTGGTCTGTACGGTGTTCATGTTCCTGTTCGGCGTGAACTTCACCTGCTATTATCTTTTGATCTGCGGCAAGATAAAGAACGTCCTCAAGGACGAGGAGCTCCACTGGTATCTTAGCATCGCTCTGCTTTCCATAATCGCCATAACGATAAGCGTACGGAACGTCTACCCCACCTTCGGCGAGTCGCTGAGGCATTCCGCGTTCCAGGTCGGAAGTCTGCTCTCCTCAACGGGTTTCTCGACTACGGACTTCGATTTGTGGCCTGCTTTCCCCAAGGCGCTGCTGTTCTGCCTGATGTTCATCGGCGCGAGCGCGGGCTCCACGGGCGGCGGCTTCAAGGTCGGAAGGTCCATACTCATCGCGAAGATCATCCGCAGGAACGTGCGCCAGGTGCTCTATCCCCAGAAGGTGCAGGTCGTCAGGGTGAACGGCCGTGTCGTCGACGAGACGGTCCTCAGCAACACGAACGCGTACCTCTGCGCGTATCTTATAATCATACTCGCGAGCTTCCTCGTGGTTTCGCTCGACGGCTTCTCCACCGCGACGAATTTCTCCGCCGTCGTCTCCTGCTTCAACAATATGGGCCCCGGCCTTGAAAGCGTCGGCCCGTCTTTGAACTATTCGGGTTACGGCGCGGCCTCGAAGATCGTCCTGATTTTCGATATGCTGGCCGGCAGGCTCGAGATATTCCCGATACTCGTGCTCTTCTCAAGAAGCGCCTGGAAGCGCAGATAAGGCCGAATAAACGCATATTAAAAGCGCGCTCCGAGAAAACCGGAACGCGCTTCTTTTTTACCTATCAATCGGTTTTCAGCTTGATCTTGCTTATCAGGACCGCGCCGACGGCGCCTATCGCAAGGCCGGTCACGATTCCGCTCAGTATGAGGGGCGGCAGCCACCACGCGATCTCGCGCGTACCGGTCAACAGAACGGCCATTATTATCTGCCCCGCGTTATGCGATACTGCGCCCGCCATGCTGACGCCGACGGATGAGAAAGCTCCCGACCCCTTCAAAAGCGACATCACGATCAATGACAGCGCAGCTCCTGAAGCCGAATATGCAAGTGACGCCGCGTTCCCGAATAGCAGGGCGGTCAGGAGCACCCTTATGATGCTCACGGCTGCCGCGTGCTTCCAATCAAGCTTATAGAGCAGGAATACCATGACGAGGTTCGCAAGCCCCATCTTTACGCCCGGGACCGCTATTGAAAGCGGGATCAGCGTCTCGATATAGGAGAGCACCATCGCCGCGGCGACGGATACGCCGAGAAGAGTTATCCTGTAAGCGGTGCATTTCATACGACAGTATCGACGCCTCCCCCGCCCTCGATCCTTATTACGAGCTTATGCGGCAGGCAGATGATAGTCTCGCCCGTTCGTTTAATCGCGCGCTGTTTCACGCAGAGCTTATCGGGGCAATCGGCAAAGGTCACGCTCGCCTCGCCGTCCTTTATGACGAGGGTATTGACGTGACCGTCCTCGGTCTCGATCTCGACGACGGCGTCCTTATCGAGCGGATACCTCGCCGTCTCCTCCCCGTTTATGAGAACGACGGCGTACTCACCCGTTTTTCGGGTAAGCGAAACCACGCCCCAGACGGCTAATGCCGCAAGCAGGAGCGCGAGCGCGAGTATTATGTCGTTCCTGATCCTATTTTTCATGGAAATGACAAGGCTGCCTTTCGGGCGCGTCCTGCCCCCGAAGACAGCCTTTGATCGCATCAGAAGCGGTGACCGCCGGAGAAATCAGCGAATTTGATAGCGTGAACGGGGCATTTTTCCTCGCACTTGCCGCAGCCTACGCATTTATCGTAGTCGATCACGGCAAGGTTGTTTACGAGGCTTATCGCGCCCTGCTCGCAGTTCCTTACGCAGAGGCCGCAGCCAAGGCATCCCGCCTTGCATTTGCCGCGGACGACCGCGCCCTTCTCATGGTTGGAGCATACGACGACTACGCGCCTTACGTCCGGGAAGAGCTCTATAAGGTGGTTGGGGCAAGCCTTTGCGCAGAGGCCGCAGCCGAGGCATTTGCGCGTGTCGACGTGCGCGATGCCGTTCTCGATACAGATGGCGTTCTGAGTGCAGACCTTCTGGCAGTCGCCAAGGCCTATGCAGCCCTGGGTGCACATGCCGCTTCCGCCGTAGAGCATCTGCGCGGCGGCGCAGGAGTCGATGCCCTTATAGATATGCCTTTCGGAACGGTTGAAGCAGTCGCCGCTGCAGCGGACGAAAGCGACCTGCTCGATAACGTCCTCCGCCTCCACGCCCATGACTTCCGCTATCTTCTTGGCAACGGCGTCAGCTCCAGGCACGCAGAGGTTGGTCTTTGTTCCGGGGACTTCGGCAAGCGCCTTTGCGTAGCCGTCGCATCCGGTAAAGCCGCAAGCGCCGCAGTTGGCGCCGGGCAGGCATTCCCTGACCTTGGCTTCGGTCTCATTGACGGGAACGCTCATAAAATGGGAAGCCACCGCGAGCACGGCCGCGCAGACGAAGCCGATGAGAGTTACTATGATGATTGCAAGCAGAATCGGACTCATGATATCACTCCCCGAACAAACTCGTAACTATACCGCCGAAGCCGTAGAACGCCATTGATACTATGGAAGCCGCCGCAAGGGTAATAGGTATCCCGCGGAAGGCTTTGGGAGGATCGGCCTCCTCCATCCTTTCCCTTACGCCCGCGAATATGACCATCGCAAGCAGGAAGCCCAGGCCGCAGCCGAGGGAGCTTACCATGGACTCAAGGAAATTGTAACCGTCGGTGATGTTGTTGATGGTAACGCCGAGGACGGCGCAGTTGGTCGTGATGAGGGGAAGATACACGCCGAGCGATTTATGCAGCGAGGGCAGGAACTTCTTAAGCACTATCTCGACGAACTGCACGAGCGCAGCGATCACGAGTATGAATACTATCGTCTGCAGGTAGCCCATGCCGTTGGGATCGAGAAGGTAGGTCTGTATCGGCCAGGTCGCGGCTGTGGCTATGAGCATAACGAATATGACGGCTATGCCCATGCCCGAAGCCTGATCGAGCTTCTTCGATACGCCGAGGAAGGGGCATATGCCCAGGAATTTGCTCAGCACGTAGTTGTTGACCAGAACGGAAGTCATAATGATCTTGAGCAGGAGTTTATACGTTTCCATTTATTTCGCCTCCGTTTCCGCGGTCTTTTCACAGGCGGCGCAGTCCTTGCGGCAGAACGAAGCCGAAGGACAGCTCTCGCAGTCGAAGCTCTTCCTCTGAGGAGCTTTGCCCTTCGTGATATGCGCTACGAGGGCGATAAGGCATCCGAATACGAGGAAGCCGCCTGGAGGGGCCGTCAGTATGGGGATCTTGTAGTTCTGCAGGAAGCCGATCTCCATGCCGGCAAAGCTGCCGTTGCCGATGACCTCCCTGACGGTAGCCATGGCGATGAGTGCAAGCGTGAAGCCCGCACCCATGCCGAGGCCGTCAAGCGCGGATTCGCCGACGGTATGCTTATTGGCGAACATCTCGGCGCGGCCGAGTATGATGCAGTTAACGACTATCAGCGCCAGATACACGCCGAGCATCTCGTAAAGATCGGGCAGATAGGCCTCCATCAGCATCTGAACGAGTGTGACGAAGCCCGCGATCACGACTATGTAGCACGGGATCCTGACCGTATCGGGGATCACCTTGCGAAGGAGCGATATCGCTACGTTGGAGCAGATTAGCACCGCCGTCGCCGCAAGGCCCATGGCTATCGCGTTTATAACGCTGACGCTCATTGCAAGCGTCGGGCAGGTGCCAAGAACGAGCACGAACACGGGGTTTTCCTTCAGCAGGCCGTTGGTGAGTATCTTTAATTTCTTCACTGAGCCTCGCCTCCTTTCAGGAGCCTGACCACGGCGAAGGCGTCGCCTATGGCTTTCTTGAACGCGTTGGAGGAGTAGGTGACTCCGGCGAAGGTATCGACATCGGCGTAGGTGTTTTCGTTAACGCCTATGTAGGTCTTCGGGTAGGTGTCCTTACCGAAATCCTTGGACTCGCGGTAGGAGGTCAAAGTCACGCCGACGAGCTCTCCATGCGCGGAGATGCCGCAGGTGACGCCCATCTCCCCGCTTGAATACGAGGACATGGTCCCGAGCACTACGGCGTAGCTTCCGTCGTCCGCCTTATAAACGGCCTTAACCGTTGAAGGCGCGCCTTCCGGGAGCTCGACCTCGCTGAAATTGCTCGATCCGGGGAGCACGGCCATGAGCGAATTCTTGACCTTGACCGCCCTCGACTTTTCTATCACAGGGGAAGTAAAGCTGTTCGTTACGGCAAGCACGCCGGTCACGATCAGGCATATGAGCGTGAGCACGATAATGCTCTTCACTTTATCGTTGAGCTTCTTCATGCCTTCACCTCCCCGAGCGGCTTCCTTCTGGTTGCTTTGTCGATGTAGTTGGTGAACAGGTTCATGAGCAGTATCGAGAAGGACACGCCCTCGGGATACGAGCCGAGCCTTCTTATCAGCACCGTCAGCAGCGCGCAGCCGAGGCCGAACACCGCTTTGCCGAGGTTCGTAGTGGGGGTGGTGACGTAATCCGTCGCCATGAAGAACGCTCCGAGCAGCAGGCCGCCCGAAAGCACCTGATAGAGCGCGGCCTCGATATTGCCGTCGATTATCAGGGAGAGCACGAAAACGGCGCCGATATAGACGACCGGCGTATGCCACGTGATGACGCGCCTTACGATAAGGTACAGCCCGCCGAGAACGAGCGCTACGGCGCAGGTCTCGCCCATGGCGCCGCCCCTGAGGCCGAGGAGCATATCCGTAATAGCGGGGAGCGTTCCCTCGGCGCCCTTCATGATCGCAAGGGGCGTCGGCGAAGCGACGGTATCGACCGCAAGCTGAATGGGAGCTGTCTTGCTCATTGCCTCGGTAAAGGCGAGGAGCATCATAACCCTCGCCGCAGCGGCGGGATTGGCGAAATTCTTGCCGAGACCGCCGAACAGGCACTTGATCACGATTATCGCGAAGAGGCTGCCTATTATCGCGGGATAGATCCCTATGGAGGCGGGAAGATTCAGCGCGAGTATAAGGCCCGTTACAACGGCGGAAAGATCGCCGATCGTATGCTTTCGCTTGGTGATAAGGTTGAAAAGCGTTTCACCGGCAAGGCAGGAAGCAATGCAGACGGCCGCAACGAGCAGCGCGCGAAGCCCGAATATCACCGTGCCCGCAATTAGCGCGGGAATGAGGGCTATTATAACGTCGAGCATTATGCCCTTCGTAGTCCTGCCGGAGGCTATATGCGGCGAAACGGAAACTATGAGTTTGCTGTCCTTCTGTTCCATTATGCCTTACCTCCTTTTTGGGAGTTCTGCCAATTCCTCACTATCGTCTTCGCGAGCTTGTGCCTCTGGACTATCGGCTGATGAGCGGGACAGACGAAGCTGCACGCGCCGCACTCCATGCAGAGGTTTACCCTCTGCTTATAGAGCTCCGCGCCGTCCTTGTTGTTGAAGGCCTTGGCTATCGCGGGCGGGTTGAGGCGCATCGGGCAGTGATTGACGCAGTTGCCGCACCTTATGCAGGGCGTCTCCTCATGATAGGCGGCGTCCTTTTCGGTAAAGGCAAGTATTGCGTTCGTGTTCTTGAGTATGGGCGCGGAAAGATCCGGCACGGCGGTGCCCATCATGGGGCCGCCGTAGAGAACCTTCTTGGGTTCCTCCTTGAAGCCGCCGCAGAATTCGAATACGTCGCCGAGCTTGGTCCCGATGGGAACGAATACGTTCTTGGGCTCCTTGACGGCGGAACCGTCCACCGTGACGAGCTTCTCGACAAGGGGCATGCCCGTCTCGATGTACTGCTCGATATTGGCGAGCGTGGTGACGTTCATTATCACGACGCCGACGTCCAAGGGAAGCTTGCCCTCGGGCACTATCCTGCCGACGGTGTTGTATATGAGCACCTTCTCGCCGCCCTGAGGGTACATGGGCGGAAGGCCCTTTACGATGATGTGCGGATCGTCGGCGAAGCGCTTCTTGAGCTTGGCTATGGATTTGGGCTTGTTCTTTTCGATACCGATATAAACGGCCTTGGGCTTGAGGAAGTTCGATATCCTGCGGACGCCCCTCTCAACAAGATCGGTGTAATCGAGCATCGTCCTCGTGTCGCTCGTGATATAGGGCTCGCACTCTGCGCCGTTAATGAGGAAATACTCCGCCTGCTCGATATCCTTTATGGCAAGCTTGACGGAGGTCGGGAAGCCCGCTCCGCCGAGACCGACTATGCCGCTCGCCCTGACAGCTTCGGCAAGGTCTGCAAGGGATTCGATCTTGGGCTTCTCTATGCCCTCGTAGGGGCGCATCTCACCGTCCGATTCGATGAAAACGGCGGGCGCGCTGCGGCCGTTGCTGAGGACGATATCCTCCACCTTTTTGACGGTTCCGGAAACGGATGCGTGAACTGGCGCGGATATGAAGCCGCCGGACTCCGCTATCAGCTGACCTACCGCGACCTTATCCCCCGCCTTTACGACGGGCTTGGCCGGGGCGCCGATATGCATGACCGTCGGTATGACGACCGTAGCCGGAGGGGGCATCCTGACTGCCTCCATGAGCGCGGTATTCTTCCTGTGAGGAACGTGCACTCCGGAAAGCGGATCAAGTAAACGCTTTAACATTTTAACTCCCATCTGCTGATCTCTCAGCGTTATGTACGGCGGGTCTGCCCGCCGCAAATACCGAAAGTATTACTTATATATTTTAACACTGTATACAAACCGTGTCAACGATTAATTCCTTTTATACGGCTCAGCAGCGGGCGGCGCAGCTAAAAATAGCGGTCTTGACATGCCATTGACCGTTTTTTCATTTTATGTTGCTATCCTTTGGAAAAAAGGGTATAATAAGCAAAACTCCCGCCGGGAAGATCATTTATCAGGAGATGCCGCAATGAGGCGCAACACGATACCCCGTCAGCTTGCAAGGCTGCTTCAGCTCGTAATACTGCTCTTGGTCTATTTCCTCGTCAAGGCCGCTTCAAAAGCGCCCTCGATCGTGGAGACCCTGTATTCTCAGAAGCTCTATCCGATAATACGCGGAGCCGTTTCCTCCGTCACGGGCATGGTCCCCTTCTCGATAGCCGAGCTCATCGCTCTGCTTGTGCTTGCGATAATCGTCGTTCTGCTCGTCGTAAGGGTGATCAGGCTAATACTCGTCAAGAAGGGTTCGCTCGTCAAGCTCATTTCGCTCGTAATAAGCGTTGCGCTTGCCGCTGCGTACCTCGTTTTCGCGTTCTACGTCATGTGGGGCTTCAACTACTTCCGTCAGCCCATAGCGCAGAAGCTCGACCTTCCCGAGAGGGAATACACCAAAGAGGAGCTTTCCGCCGTTTGCTTCGACCTTGCGGAGCACGCGTCCATGCTGCGCGAGCTCGTCCCGACGGACGATAACGGCGTTTTCACCGGTGAGTTTGACCAAATGCGTGAGAACATCCGCGCGGCGTACGCCGATTTCGGCGCGAGCCGCCCCTCGTTCAAGGCCAACGTCCCGCTCGTTAAGCCGCTCGCCTCCTCTGATATGTTCACCAGAGGCGGCACGGAGGGCATGTTCATATTCCTGACCGAGGAACCCTGCATCAATTCCTCCATCCCTTTCCTTGCCCTGCCCTTCGCCTCGGCGCATGAGACGGCCCATTTCATGGGCTACGCCCGCGAGGAGGATGCGAGCTTCCTCGCATTCCTCGTTCTTCGAGACGCGGCGGATCCCTCCGCGGCATATTCCGGCTATATGCACGCTCTCGTGAACTGCGCGAAAGCCCTTGCCAAGGCCGACAGGGAGGAATACGAAAGGCTCGTTTCCACCTATTCGGAGGGCATGAAAAAGGACCTTGCCGCGTACAGCGAGTTCTACCGCCCCTATGCCGACACGAAGGCCTGGGAAGCGTCCAACAAGCTGAACGACAGCTATTTGAAAGCCAATCAACAGGAAAAGGGCGTGCTCTCCTATGAGGAGGACGTCGCCCTTATATTGAGATTCTATGACAGCCGCCGGTTCTTTAACTGAGCTTTATCAGTAAACGCTTATCGTGAATACGCCGTTGAGGCTCCAGACGAGCGCTACCCTGACCTCGCCCCTCTGGAACAGAGGATAGCCACTTAAACCTTCCGCCATCCAGATGGCGGAATCGGGTTCGAGCGAGAAGCCCTCTGACTTGAGCTTGTTGGTATAGGAGAGGTAATCCTTATCCTCCACGCCGAAATAGGTCAGCGTGACGGAACCCTCTTCCGAGACCTCGACGCCTTCGAAAATGCCGTTCCCTCTGAAACGGGGTATGCCGTCAAGCGCGGGGGTAGTCTCCCATATCCTCAGGACCTCGGGATCGTTCGCCATGGGAGGAAGCTCCTCATCGGGCTGTTTTTCTTCGCACGCGGCAAAGCAGGCGACGAGCGCCAAGACAGCGAGCAGTACGGCGATAAGCTTTTTCATAATGATACACACGTCTTTGCCCGGCAAAGACGCCCTTTCCCGGCAGTTCCGCCGTTTCGTTGTTGCCGCTTTGTATTCGGCAAGGGCATAAAGGGAGCCTGTTCAAACGCGGCCTATGCGCCGCACCGAACGATATCGTATTCTATCATCTTTTTGCTCTCCGCGCAACGGCGGGGAGCTTTTTTTATTCGGAATTTTGCATAGACTTCCCGTTACGGCGGAAACTAAGGCAAAACAACGGGAGGAAAACCGCATTGTTCAACCTTTTCATACGAACGGTGATCATCTACCTGCTCGTATTCGCCGTACTGAGACTGATGGGAAAGCGGCAGATAAGCGACATGCAGCCTTTCGATCTTGTGATAACTCTGCTTATCGCGGACGTCGCCTCCGTCCCGCTTTCGGACGTGGGCATACCCCTGCTTTACGGCGCAATACCGATACTCGCGCTGTTCGTTCTGCACAGGCTTTTCGCATTCGCCGCGCTGAGATCGCAGAGCATCCGCGACGTCATCTGCGGAAAGCCCGTTATAGTTATAGCAAAGGGCGTAGTGCTGGAAGACGCAATGAAGGCGGCGAACTACACGATGGGCGATCTTACGGAACAGCTGAGGGTCAAGGACGTATTCTCCCTCTCGGAGGTGGAATACGGCATACTCGAAACGAACGGTTCGCTCAGCGTGCTGAAAAGCGGCGATACGGAAGAGGAGTGTTTTCCTTCCGTGCCGCTGGTGCTTGACGGGAAGATCGACAGAAAGGCTCTTTCGGATACCGGCCGCGACGAGAACTGGCTGAGAGATAAGCTTTCATCCTTCGGCGGGCTCTCCCCCGCCGACTGTCTTTTCGTTTTCCTTGAACCGGGAGGCGTCATCCACGCGCAGGAGAAAATGAAAAAAACCAAGCCGAAAGCAAGGCTTTTGAAGGTGAGCAAATGATAAGGAACCACGGCCTCAAAAAAACTACCGCGGCGGTAAGGATCTCGCTGATAGCTTCCGTTATACTGCTCGCGGCGGTTTGCGTTTATCCCAAACTGCTGATAAAAAAGGTGAACGAGGAGAACCGACCCCTGATAGAATCGGCCAAGGAGAAAGCGAACTGCGGCGATTTTGCTTCCGCGCGGATCGACACAGAGCGGATCGTCGGAAATCTGAAAGACAGAAGCGACGCGCTGATGCTGTTTTACGGTCACGCGGACATACTGGAGCTTATCAACAAGGCGGATACGGCGCTCGATATGACGAAGACCATGGATCTCGGCCTGCTGATAGCCGCATTGGGCGACCTTGAAAACGATCTTGACGGTCTGACGAGAGTCAATGACGTGAGCCTGCCGAACATCATATAAAGAAAAAGGGCGGCGACGCCGCCCTTTGAGTTTCGTTACTTTTTGCTTACTATGTTCCCCGCCGCCTTATAGATGCTGTACTCGGGTATTACGCCGCGCACGCAGGAAACGGGATAGATATTGGTATGCCTGCCGATGACCGTTCCGGGATTGAGCACGGAATTGCAGCCGACCTCTACGTGATCGCCGAGCACCGCGCCGAACTTCTTGCGGCCGGTCTCGATGAGCTCCTGCCCGTTCTTAACGACGACGAGGCTCTTGTCGCTCTTGACGTTGGAGGTGATGGAACCCGCGCCCATGTGGGACTTGTAGCCGAGTATGGAATCGCCGACGTAATTGTAATGCGGCACCTGCACGTTATCGAAGAGGACAACGTTCTTGAGCTCTGCGGAGTTGCCTACGACGCAGTTCTTGCCGACTATCGCGCTGCCCCTTATGAAAGCGCAGTGCCTTACCTCGGCCCCGTGGTCGATTATGCAGGGAGCGGCGATGTAAGCGGAGGGAAATACCTTCGCGTCCTTCGCGATCCACACGCCCTCGGAGGGAGAATAGAACTCATCCTCGGGCAGCGTCTTAATAAGCTCGTAAATGAAATCCTTTATGTCCGAAAGCGCTTCCCAGGGGTATTCCCTGCCCTCGAAAAGAGGGGCGGCTATCGTATGGGAAAGATCAAGAAGATCGGTCGTCTTATACATATTACTGCCTCACTTGATGGCGATCAGCAGGCCCTTTTGCCTCATCACGTCGATGACCTCGTCCACCTTCTGCTCGCATAGCTCGTGTGTGGGCGCTTCCACCATTACGCGGAGCACGGGCTCGGTGCCGCTCTTCCTCAAAAGTATCCTGCCGTTGTCTCCAAGATCGGCCGTGACCTTTTCAACGGCGGCGACCACGTCGGGATCGGCAAGGGTGCCGTCCTTATCGGCGACCTTAACGTTCTTCAATACCTGGGGGAAGATCTCAAGATCCTCGGTCAGCGCGGAGAGCGGGAGCTTCCTGTCTATCATGACCTGCATGACCTTGATGGCGGTTATGAGACCGTCGCCCGTGTTGGCGTATTTGCCGAAAATTATGTGGCCGGACTGCTCGCCGCCGAGCACGTGGCCGTTCTGCCTCATGTTTTCGTAGACGTACTTATCGCCGACGGCCGTCTTTTCATACGAGATACCGCAGGCGTCGAAAGCCTTATAAAGGCCGAAATTGCTCATAACGGTGGTGACGACGGTGTTGTTGGGAAGGGAATCCTTCATCTTCATGTGCCTTCCGCAGATGTACATGATGCCGTCGCCGTTGACGACCTCGCCGCGCTCGTCCACGGCAAGGCACCTGTCCGCGTCGCCGTCGAAGGCGAAGCCGACGTCAAGATGCTTTTCCCTGACGAGCCTCTGCAGGTTCTCGATATGCGTGGAGCCGCAGGCGTTGTTGATATTGGTACCGTCGGGGGTGTTGGCGATTACGTAGGTCTCCGCGCCGAGAGCGTCGAAAACGCTCTTCGCTATCGCCCAGGTGCTGCCGTTCGCACAGTCGAGGCCAACGCGCATCCCCTTATAGGAATGGGTGGCGAGCGAGATTATGTAGCCGATATAGCGGTTGCGCCCGGCGGCGTGATCGATAACGTGACCGATCCTTTCGCCCGTTGCGTAGGGGGGCTCGGGAAGATAGCCGTCGAGGTACTTTTCGATCTCCTCGATCACGGCGTCCTCCATCTTTTCTCCGTTGGAGTTGAGAAGCTTGATGCCGTTGTCGTGATAGGGATTATGGCTTGCGGAGATCATGATACCGCAGTCGAAGTTCTCCGTCCTCGCGACGTAGGAGACGCTGGGCGTGGTGGTGACGTGCATAAGATAGACGTCCGCTCCGGAGGCGGCAAGTCCCGCTGTGAGCGCGTTCTCGAACATATAGCTGGAGAGCCTGGTATCCTTGCCGATAACAACGCGGCATTCGCGGTCCCTCTCGAAATAGTGGCCGAGGAAACGGCCGATCCTGAAGGCATGATCAACTGTAAGATCGACGTTGGCTTCGCCCCTGAAGCCGTCGGTTCCGAAATACTTTGACATAAAATCTCCTTTTCCGGGCCGGATCAGTCCATGCCCGCTGTGGATGTCTTTTTGCAATTATTGATTATACCATACTCTTTCGCCTCTTGCAAGATTCACAGCGTAACGCGGATATTGAAAAATCCCGCATGATAATGTAAAATAGAGGAAGGATAATAATCGGAGGCATTTTAAGAGTGCATAACGTTAAAAAGATAATAAACAAAACCATCTGCGTCATAACGGCGCTCATATTCCTGTGCCTGCCCATTTCCTTTGCCCGCGCCGCTCAGCCGGATGACGCGCCGGAGCTCCCCGCGATCAGGGGCGTTGAGGATATAAACAAGGCGCGGGTGCTTCTTTTCGATCTCGATACGGGAGCCGTGCTCTATGAAAAGAACAGCGACGTGCAGGCGAGGCCCGGTTCTTTGACAACGATCATGACCTCGCTCCTTTTGATCGAGAACACAGCGGCCGAGGAATGGGACGTTCCCCTTTCCCAGCTCACCTCCGTCAATTCGAGCTGGACGGGGCGCGGCGCGCAGATGGGTCTTAAGAAGGGCTCCACGCCCACGAGGCGCGATCTTTTGTACGGGCTCATGCTCGAGGGCGCGGCCGACGCGGCTTTCGTCACGGCAAATATCGTTTCGGGCGGCGAATCTCAGTTCGTCGCGGCGATGAACGCGAAGGCGCGTGAGCTCGGAATGGAAAACACCTCCTTCCAGAACGTGTTCGGCCTCGGCTCCGGAAGCCATTACACGAGCGCGTACGATCTCAAGCTGCTGATACTCGCCGCCATGAAGGAGAGCATATTCCGCGAGGCGGCTTCCGCGGCGACCTACAACTGCACGCAGGGAGCGGGCGGGCTTGCGATATTCAATACCAACCCCGCCGTCGGCAATTCGGGCTTTATCGGCATCCGCTCCGGCGCGGACAGCGACAAGGAGCACAGCCTTGCCGTCGGTATCAGCGCAGGTCAGCTGAGCCTCTGCGCGATCGTTCTCGAAGCCCCGACCGACAGGGACGCTCTGAGCTACGCCGAAAGGCTTATCTCCGCGGGATTCTCGGGCTACGCGGCCGAGGGAGGCTTCTCCCCCTGCCTTCCCACGAACGCGATAATAAGGGCCAAGAACGATTCCGTTCTTACCACCTCCGCGGGAGGCAGCGTTTCCGTCAAAAAGGGCGAGCTTCTCCGCATGTGCGGCTCCTATGAGAACGCTAACGGCGAGCCCGTATTCCTCGTTTACCGCGAGGGTTCGTTCCTTTGGATGAACGGAGGCGACGCGGAGCTCGTTGAATACGTGAACGATCTGTTCGTCGAGAACGGCAGCTCCCTGTCAAGGGAGATGAACTCCGGCGATCCCAAATCGCTCGACGCTTTCGTTAGCACGAGGCACAACGTCGTTTCCTGCGAACTGAACGTCAAGCTTATTACGGGCGATACCGTGCTGGTGCTCATCCGCATGCCCAATTCGCACGGGCTCATCCGCCTTTCCGAGGCGGAGATGGCCGAAGCCGTCGGCTCCGTGAACATACCCGAGGGCCTCTACATCTGCACCGTTACCGCCGTAGCCGAGGCGAAGGCTTACGGCTGCGATATAAAGCGTTTCATAACCTCCACAACGAGCATACTCGCCGTCGGGACGGGCGGCGCATGCGTCAGCTACAACGCCAACACCGGCGAGAGTGCACCCTTGGGCGAATGCTTCTTCGATTCCTTCCGCGTTCCCGCGGATACCCCCGTAAAGACCGGTTGGGAATTCAAGGGCTGGAATACGGCAAGGGACGGCAGCGGTATAAGCTACGCCCCCGGCGATACGGTCGCTTCCTCCGATTCGCTCACGCTGTACGCGCTTTGGGAAAAGCCCGAAAGCGTTTATTCCTTCGATATCGAGGTCTCCTACGATAAGGGCCTCGTCGTGCTCGGTTCCATCGAGAATCCCGCCGGAGTCACTTCCTTGAGGATGGTAGTGAAGAACAAGGAAGGCGTCGCCGAGGAACGCAGCGCCGACTGCATGACGGAGAAGGCCGAGCTTGCTCCCCTGCTCCTCTTCACACCGCTGACGCTTGACGCGGGCGATTACACGATAGAGTTCTACGCGACCTCCGAGGGTGAGGAGCGTCTTCTTCTGTCAAAGGAGCTTACCGTAACTTCTAAGGAAGCGTGCGAGACTCCCGTGCCCACTGCGGCGCCGACGCGCGCGCCTTCGGATCAGGAGCCGGAGAAGGAGCCTTTCAGCATACTCTCCATACCGATCTTCGTTTGGTTCATAGTCGGCGCGGTCGTTATCGCGGGGCTTATCGCATTGATAATCGTTATAATCAAACGCGGCTGAGCCGCATAAAAGAAGCCGCCTCCCATATCATTTAGAAAGGGAGGTGGCTTTTTTGCGCATCGGAAAGGCAGAAAAAACAAAGCTCGCCGATATCTCGCTCTCCGTACTCGTGCTGATGGCGGCGTTCAGCCTGGCTTGGGCGGGGCTGAAAGCCCCTAAGACCGTGCCGGCCGTCGCGCCGACGGTTGCAGCGCCCACGGATATTCCCGAGGACGCGTTCGTGATAGTCGTAGACGCGGGGCACGGCGGTCCGGACGGCGGAGCATCCGGCTCCGCGGGAGTGCCCGAAGCGGGACTGAATCTTGCGGTCGCGAGATTCCTTGCCGACGAGCTGACAAAGGACGGTTATTACGTTATTATGACGCGGGATTCGGATAACGCTCTCGGCGGCACAAAGGACGAGGACATGCAGACGAGAAGGGAGATAATGCAGCTTGAATGCGTGGATCTCGTCGTCAGCATACACATGAACAAGTTCCGCGACAGAACGGTGAGCGGGCCCATGGTATTCTACATGCGCGGTTCCGAGGAGGGAAAGATGCTTGCCGAATCGGTGATGTACTGCCTGTGCGAGAAGCTCGGCAGGCCGCAGAGGTTCGCCAATCCCGAGGATCTTTTCGTGCTGAGAGTTCCGAAGGCGCCTTCCGTACTTGTGGAATGCGGGTTCCTCTCCAATCCATCGGATGAAGAAAAGCTCCTCACCGAGGAGCATCAAAGGCTTTTGGCGCAGGCCGTCGCCGAGGGGATAAACGATTACGCCGCACTGAAGAAGAGCGGCGACCGATGAAATTTATTCTTTTTTCAGCAGCGCTCCGAGGAGCAGATAATGCTTCGGAAGACGACCGTCTTGGGCCCATAGTATCTCCTCTTTGAAGATATCCGTGAGGCATTTGAGCACGTTGCCCCCGAGCGATTCGACCGAGTACCGCATCCGTTCCGTATTTCTGCAAGGCAGACCGTAAGCTCTCGCGCACTCGGAGCAAAGGTCGCATCCGCCCGCGAAAAGGGCGAGGCTTCCCTCGTTCTCTTTTTCCATGCCGAGGAGCTCGCTCATAAGCTCCTCCTTCACGGGATGGAGCAGCTCGCGATAGGCTTTTGAAAGCTCTTCGCCTGAATAAGTCCTCTCCGTTTCGCTGTCGGGGAGGATCACCTTCTTGGCGTATAGGAGGACAGTACCGTACGAGCGCCAGATATCGGCGGTATCGAAATCATACGGCGGGCACGCCCAGGTGCGGCCAAAGCCCGGGCACTCCTTACAGCAGGCTAGGAACCGTTCCGTATCCACGTGATCCCGAATGAAATCCTCCATCGGTACTTCGGCCGTCAAAGTCAGCGTTTCGAGCTCCATATCAGCCTCTCACAAGGGATCTGATCGGGAAAGCGAGGCTTTCGTCCTCCGCGTAGGCGTCCCTGACCTCTTTTAACAGCGCGGCGTCGGTAACGATGCGGAACTCCGGCAGCTTGGCATTCTGCGCGGCCTGCTCGATAACGCGGATCATTATATCGTAATAATCGCCGACGGCTCCGCTCTCCTTCGCCATACGGGGGATCAGCCCCTCGTGTATGGCGCGGAGGGACATCTCCTTATCGAGCCCCTGGGAACAGATCATTTCCATCAGCGCGTCGTACGCCTGCCTCTCGGTCATGGTGCGCTCGATATAGTAGTATTCGCCCGCAAGCCCGTAAACGAAGCGTTTGGCGTCGTAATAACCCAGATCGATATTGTAAGCCGCCTGCTCCGCGGAGAAATTGAGCGTGTTGCCGAGCTTGCGCTTGGGCTCTATGTAGCTGACGCTGAAGCCCCTGGGGACCTTTATCTTCTTCTCCCTGCCGAGGCCGCCTGTGAGCCTGACGGCAATTACATTGCGGTAACCCCTGTCAAGCAGAGGCGTGACGGGCAGACTGTCCGAAACGCCGCCGTCGGTATAGCGTTTGCCGCCGGCAAGAGGCTCGTTCTTGAACGCGGGGAAATATGCGCTGGCAAGGAGCATATCGCAGATCTCGTCCGCGGGGAGCGCCTTTACGATAACGTCCAGCTCCTTCTTGTCGTCGAGCGAATACGTGACGGCGAAGAAATCTACGTCGGACTTCTTTATCTTATCGGTGTCGATGTATTCAGCAAGCAGATTGCGAAGCGGCGTTACGTCGAACCCGCCGTCCTTTATTACGGCAATCGCCTTCTTTATCAGAGTGCCGAGCTCCTTCGCGGAAAAATCGCTGTCGAATACCTGGCCCATGAACTCGTCCTCGACGTCCATGACCTTGGAGTAGCTAATACTGCGCCAAAGCTCCTCGGCCTTGTCAAGGTCGCGCATGGTCATGAGCGCGCCGTTCAGCGCGCCGACGGACGTGCCGCTGACGGCGTTGTATTTAAGGCCCTCCTCCTCAAGGGAGCGCCATACGCCTATCTCATATCCGCCCTTCGCGCCGCCCCCTCCGAGGGCTATCGCGTAAGTCTTATCGGGATCAAATCTCTTTTGCAGCATTTTCTTTTCCTTTATTCTTCGGTGATCTTTGCTATTATCTTTTCAAGCGCCATGCCCCTTGAGGCCTTGACGAGCAGCGTATCGCCGGGTTTAAGCTCGTTTTTAATGATACTCGCGGCCTCTTTCCTGCCCGCGTGAACGACGTTCTCAAGCCCCGCGCGCATGGCGGCTTCGGCTATGTGCACGGCGTTTTCGCCGACGGTAACGAGCATATAAAGCCCCGCCTCGGCAGCCGCTCTGCCGACCTCCTCATGGAGCTCGTCCGACCTTAAACCAAGCTCGAACATATCTCCGAGGAGCGCTATCTTCCTGCCTTCGGCCTTCTTCAATACCTGCAGGCTCGCCTTCATGGAGGTGGGGCTCGCGTTGTAGCAGTCGTTCAAAACGGCTGCGCCTTGGAATTCGATGCGGCTCATTCGGCCGTCAACGGGGACGTAGCTTTCAAGTCCGCGCTTTATCTCCTCGGCGGTAAGGCCGAGCCTCATGCCCGCGGCGGCCGCCGCAAGGCTGTTAACGACCATATGCCTGCCGGATGCCGGAAGCGATACGGAAACGGTCTCTTTGCCCGCGTGAAGCACGAAATCGGTGCTCTCCATTCCGTGATAAACGATATCGGAAGCGGTTACGTCGTTCTCTCCGTCAATGCCGTAATAGATCGCCTTCTTGCCCTCGGGAAGCGCGTATCCGCGGAGCTTGTCGTCCTCGCCGTTTAGAATGAGCGTATCGCCGCGCATATTGGCGACGAGCTCCGTCTTGGCCCTCAATACGCCTTCGCGGTCGATGAGGTTCTCCGTATGGACGTTCTCGATATTGGTGAATATCGCGGCGTCCGGGCGCGCGATGGCGGATACCCTTGTCATCTCGCCGAAGTAGCTTATGCCCATTTCGAGCACGGCGACCTCGTTTTCGGGAGCAAGGCGGAAGAGCGTCAGCGGGAGGCCGAGCTCATTGTTATGGTTCTTCTCGGTCTTCAGAACGCTGAACCTTTGCGAAAGTACGGCGGCGGTAAGCTCCTTGACGGAGGTCTTGCCGACGGAACCCGTCACGCCGACGACGGTGACGCCGCTTTTTTCCCTGACGTACGCGCCGAGCCTGCCGACTGCCTTATAGGTGGAATCGACCACTATCTGCGGGACGTCGGAATCGACCTCGCGCTCGGTAACGGCGGCGAGTATCCTGCCCTCAAGCCCATTTATGAAGCTGTGACCGTCGACCTTTTCGCCCTTGAGCGCGATAAAGAGCGATCCCTCGGAAGCCTTTCGGCTGTCGATAACTATATCCGTTATCTCTCCTTCGGGAAGTCTGCCCTTTACCCTGCCGCCGAGGACTTCGTTTATTTCAGCGATCGAAATTGGTATCATATTTACTGAGGCTCTCCTTGATGATTATACTGCATAGCGCGGGGAAATCTATTCCGACGACGGCGGCTTCCTGCGGAAGCAGGCTCATCGGAGTCATGCCGGGAAGTGTGTTTGCCTCAAGAGCGAATATCCTGCCGTCTTCCGCCATTATGAAATCCGTCCTGGAATAGGCGGAAAGGCCAAGCTCCTCGTGGACGATAACGGCGGCTTCCTTCATCTCCTCGGCGGCTTTTTCGGTGATATCCGCGGGGCAGATCTCATCCGTGCAGCCGGACTGGTACTTGTTCTTATAGTCATAGAAGCCGGTCTTCGGGATTATCTCGATCGGGGGAAGCGCTCTTCCGCCGAGCACGCCGACGGAAAACTCCCTGCCCTTAATGTACTCCTCCGCTACTGCCTTGCGCTCGTATGCGAGGGCAAGCTCGATCGCGGGAAGGACTTCTTCCCTGCTCCTGACGATAGAAACGCCAACGGAGGAGCCGCCGCCCGCGGGCTTAATCACCATGGGAAGCCCGACCTCTTTTATAACGTTATCCGCATAGGACTGCTCGTTTCCTTCAAAATCGAAGCGGTTGAGAGTTATGCCCTTGGGCATTGAAACGCCCTTGACGGGGGCCATGATCCTTTTGGTGACGGCCTTATCCATGGAAACGGAACAGCCCTTGGAGCCGGAGCCCGTGTATTTGATGCCGAGGAGATCGAACGCCGCCTGAAGCGTGCCGTCCTCCCCCGCGCCGCCGTGCATGGCGTTGAATACGATATCCGCCGATCTGCAGATATCGATAACGCCGGAGCCGAAGTAGTTCCGCCTTCTGAGAAGATCCGCGATATCGGGAGCGGTATCGCCTATTTCGGCCTTCTCGCCTACGGAGCCCGTCTTGAACATGGCCTCGGGATCGCCTGTTATATCCGCCGCGGAATCGACGAGAGCGACCATATTGCCCGACTCACGAAGAGCGGAAGCCACCTTTGCGCCCGTCGAAAGCGAAACGTCGCGTTCGGGGCTCACGCCGCCGCAAAGCACTACTATTTTCATAAAACCTGAAAGATCCTTTCCACATATTAAACCATTATAATTATAGCAGACCGAAACGCATTATGCAATAAAATACGCTCATTTCCCCGCTAAAACAAAAAGCCGCCGCGTCCTGCGCGGCGGCTTTCGGGTATGCTGTTTGTTATCAGTTGCCCATCTTGGACTTGTACTCGGACCATGCGGAGTTGAACACGTCTACGAAATCGCCGAGATCGTGGAATACGCTGCAGCGGCTCAAGGTCTCCTCGGAGGGATTATAGGCCTCGTCGCCGATGTACGCCTCGTCGAGCCTGTCCAGCGCGCCCTGATTGGGGGTGGAATAATAGATGTACTCGGTGTTGCGGGCGGCAAGGTTCGCGTCGTTGATGAAGTTGATGAAGGCGTGCGCGGCCTCCAGGTTCTTGGCGCTCTTGGGGATGACAACGTTATCGAACCAGACGTTGCTGCCCTCCTTGGGAACTACGTACGCAAGGTTGGGGTTTTTGTCCATGGCTTCGAGCGCGTCGCCGGAATAGACCACGGCGAGGGCGGCCTTGTTCTTCTGCATGGAGGTCTTGATATTGTCGGTGCCGCAGCCCTTGAGGAGCGGGATCTGCTTTATGAGCTCTTCCTTGGCCTTGTTGACTTCGTCGGCATTGCGGGTGTTGATATCGTAGCCGAGCCTCAGAAGCGATACTGCAATGGCGTCGCGAACGGAATCGTACTGCCAGATCTTGCCGGCGTATTTCTCATTCCAGAGGATATCCCAGCTGTCGACCTCCTCGTCGACCATCTTGGTGTTGTAGAGTATGCCGACCGTGCCCCACATATAGGGAAGCGAATACTTGTTGCCCGGATCGAACGAATCGGTGATGCCGAGCATCTTTTCGGAGATGTTCTTCGCGTTGGGGATCTTGGACATATCGAGCTCGACGAGCATGTCCTGCGCGATGAGCTGCTCGATAATGTAATCGGACGGGAAGCAGAGATCGTAGATGCAGTCCGGAGAACGGAGCTTCATTAGCATCTCCTCGTTGGAGGTCATCTTGGCGTAATTGATCTTGACGCCGGTCTCCTCCTCGAAAATAGTGATCAGCTCTTCGTCGATATACTCGCCCCAGTTGAGGATGTTGAGCTCGCCGCCGATGTACTCATACTGATCGCCGTCGGCAAAGCTGTAATCGGCCTCCTCCTCCGAGCCCTTGCAGCCCGTAAAGGCCGCGGTGCAGAGCAGCGCCATGGCAAGCGCGAGAACTAACGAAACAAGTTTCTTCATTTGGTTATTCCTCCCTTATCTTTAAGATTGACTTTCTTTGACTGTATCTCATACTCTCTTTCCTTCGCGAGGCTTCTGAGATTCACGAACAGCAGAAGAGCTACGAGCGGAACGAACAGTACCGTTGCGATGGCGGGATTTACTCCGCTGGTACGGAACGACGAATAGATGTAGACCGAGAGAACGCTCTTGTCCCCCACGAAGTAGCTGACGACGAAATCGTCGAGGCTCATCGTCAGGGCCATTATGAATCCGGAAGTGATGCCGGGCATTATATCCGGTATGACGGCCTTGAACAGCGCCTGTATGGGCGAGCAGCCGAGGTCTATCGCCGCCTCATAGAGCATATCCGAGCTCTGCCTAAGACGCGGCAGAACGGAGAATATGACGTAGGGAATGCTGAACGAGATATGCGCTATGAGCAGTTTGACGAAGCCGCCTATCTGGAAATGCTTGAGCCCCATGTTTATCAGCATCGTGTTGACGAACGCGAAGAGCATCATGAACGTGATGCCGGTAACAAGATCGGGGTTGACCATGGGCAGCTGGGAGACGTTGAGTATCGCCGTCCTCGTGCGCTTTTTCATGGCGTTTATGCCGATAGCAGCGGCTGTGCCGATTATAGTGGCTACAATGCTCGAAACGGCCGCGATCTCCAGCGTTAAGAGCAGCGCGTCGCCCGCCTCTCCCTTGAACAGGGTGAGGAAATTGCGGAGCGTAAAGCCGTTCCACGTGCCGATATTGGTGTAGGAAACGTGCCTGCCCGTGCCGAAATCGTTGAACGAGAACACGATCAGATAGATTATCGGAATGTACAGGAACAAAAGCGCCAGCCCGAGGAAAACGTACTTGAATGATTTGAATACCCTTTTCACAGCACCTGACCTCCGGATTCCTTGTCCTTATCGAAATAGTTCATTATGAGCGTCGAAATGAGGACGCAGATAACGAGTATTATCGACAGAGTGCTGCCGACCGCGTAATCGCCCACAACGCCTGTCGCCTGATGGAACGCTTCGTCGATCTTGCTGCCGTAGAGCGTGAACACGCCGTTGCCGATTATGAACGGTACGGTGAAGGTCGTTATCGCGGGAACGAACACCATCGTGATGCCGGAAACTATGCCCGGTACCGAGAGCGGGAGAACGACGCGGAAGAAGGTTTTGACGGGATTCGCGCCGAGATCCCTCGAGGCCTCGATGAGCGATTTATCGATCTTCGAGAGAGTATTGTACAGCGGGAGTATCATAAACGGCAGGAAGTCGTAGACGAGCACGAGAAGAACGGAAAATTCCGTTCCCGTGAACGATACCTCGGGCTTGCCTATGAGGCCGGGTATGAAATACTCCAGTATGGCGTACCAGGAGTAAGTCCTCAGGATGAAGTTCATCCACATGGGCACGAAGAACAGCAGCGAGATGAACCCCGCGACGGACTTCTTCATGTTCGAGAGTATGTACGCGATGGGATACGCGATTATCAGGCAGATCGCCGTCGTCTTGAGAGCGATGACGATACTGTTCCAAAGAACGAGCCAGTTGTTCTTAACGTCGGTAAGCGTAGACCAGAACTTGGTCAGAGTGAACTGCCCTCCGACGTTTACCGCATAGTAGAAGATGAAGAACATAGGAACGACGATGAACAGTATCATCCACACTATGTACGGGTATGCGAAGACCTTTCTTTTCATCGTCAGTCCTCCTTATCGGAGAGTACGAGATCTTCCGCGTCGACGAGGATGCCGACCTCCTCGCCCTCCTCCATGTATTCGTCGGAGTGGGCGATCCAATCGTTCTCCTCACAGGAGACCGTGAACTGGTAATGCGTTCCGAGGAACATGCATTCCTTGACGGTGCCGGTGAGCTTCGCATCCTGCGGGGCGACTATCCTGACCTTTTCGGGAGCGATCTCAACGAGAGCGATCTCCTTGTTTTCGTATTCTTCGAGACCGTTCGCGGCGAAGCCGACGTTGTCGATGTAGATCATGCCCTCGCTCGGCCAGACCTCGGCGTCGAAGAGGTTCTTCGCGCGGGTCTTCTTCATGATATGGATGGCGTCGGGCGGTATGGAGATGCCTACCTGCTGACCGACGGCCGCGTAATCGGTGGAATGGACTACCCACTCGTAACCGCCGCAGTCTACGTCGATCTCATAATGAACGCCCATGAACACGACGGATACGACCTTGCCGGCGATCCTCGCCTCCTTGGGATCGACTATATCGATATCCTCGGGCCTTATAACGACGTCTACTTCGACGTTCTTGCCGAAGCCCGCGTCCACGCAGGGGAAGGTCATGCCCTTCATCCTGACCTTGTAATCCTCAAGCATTACGCCGGGGATGATATTGCTCTCGCCTATGAAGTCGGCGACGAAGGGATTCTTCGGCTCGTTGTAGATATCGGTGGGGCGCCCGATCTGCTGGATAACGCCGTCCTTCATGACGACGATCGTATCGGACATGGTGAGCGCCTCCTCCTGATCGTGCGTGACGAATACGAAGGTTATACCGAGCTGGCGCTGCATGCGCTTGAGCTCCACCTGCATCTCCTTCCTGAGCTTTAAGTCGAGCGCGTCGAGAGGCTCGTCCAGCAGGAGCACCTGAGGCTTGTTGACGAGCGCGCGCGCAATGGCGACGCGCTGCTGCTGACCGCCCGAAAGCTGATCGATCCAGCGCTTGCCGTAACCCTCGAGATTGACGAGCTTGAGCATTGCGTTGACGTCCCGCTCGATATCCTTTTTGGGGGCGTGCTTGAGCTTCATGCCGAAGGCGATATTATCGAAAACGTTAAGATGCGGGAACAGAGCGTATTTCTGGAATACGGTATTGACCTGCCTTTTGTGAGGGGGCACGCCCTTCATATCCTTGCCGTCGATAAGCACGGTGCCGGAGGTGGGCGTTACGAAGCCCGCGATAATGCGAAGGAGCGTCGTCTTGCCGCAGCCGGAAGGCCCGAGCAGGGTAAGGAATTCACCGTCCCTAATATAAAGGTCGACGTTGTCAAGAGCAAGGCTGCCGTCATACTCCTTGGTGATGCCTTTTAACTCGATAAGCTTATTGGATTCCATATTGTCCCCCCGAAAAGAATATTAGAAAGACGGCGGCGTCGTCACCCAGATGACGCGCGCTTCGCGTTGTGCGCCGTTGATGAGATAATGCTCGCCCGTGGGCTTGAAGCAGAAGCTGTCGCCCTTATGGAGCTTGAACCTTCGCATCCCCAGAACGAGCGTTACCGTGCCGGAGAGCACGTAGCCGAACTCCTCCCCCTCGTGCGGATCGTCCGGATACGTCGAACCGCCGGCGCCGATGGTCACGATTATGGGCTCCAGCGCGTTTTTCTGGGCATTGGGAACGAGCCAGCAAACGGAGGAATTGATCTCCTCATCCTCCTTGACGAACATATCCTCCGGAGTGAAGACGACCTTTTCATCCTCATCTCTTGCGAAGAAATCGGAAATATCCGTGCCGAGCGCCTCAAGAATGTCCATCAGCGTTGCGATGGAGGGCGACGTCAGATTCCTTTCAAGCTGGCTGATAAAGCCTTTTGAAAGCTCCGTCCGCGCAGCCAATTCCTCCTGCGTGAGACCGAGCTTCAAGCGTCTGTTTTTGATCCTGTCGCCAATATCCATGATCGACCGCCTCCCGGATAACGATGCTAAACTGAAAGTTTATAAACACTAAACTATCATACCAGAATTAAAACACTTTTTCTCCGTTTTGTCAACAAATCTCAACATATATATTATTTGATGCAATCGATCGATAAGGATAAGCATTACTAAACTTGTTGTTTAGAGAAAGCTGACGCGTCTTACAGTTCGCGAATATCCGTGATAAGCCCTTCCGAAAACTCGAATACGAGCCTCCGGGGCGTCACGATACGCCCGTTCCCGGACGTGAGACCGACGGTCGCCTTGCCCGTCTGCTCCTCGGCGGGATAGATCCTCTCGCCGTCATATTCGCCGAAATACTCCCGGAGCGAGTCCGCACCGACGGACGAAGCCAGCTCGTCTGCGAGGAATTCCCAGCCGTCATATATGCCGAGCCTGATTTCCTGAACGACGGACAGCGCTTTTTCCGCGTCCGTCCCGGGCGAGATACCTGTGCTTGTGAAAAAGCCGATCTCGCTTGAAATAAGACGGGTCCCCGCATTCGAATAGGTATAGCGTTCCTTTCTCGAGTGTCCTTTCACGGTTCCGAGATTAGTTATCAGCGCGATACAGCCATCCTCGATATGCGCTTCGTCCGCTTCCGCGTCGAATACCGTTTCCGCTTTGGAATTCAGTAGTATCAATCTTTGCTTTTTTCCGTGTACCGCGGTGACCGTAAGCAGCCTTGAGCTGCCGGCGTCGACGACGGAAAGCCTTCCGTCGCTCCCGGCGCCGAGAGAAAGCGAGAACGTCTCCCCTCCCCTCGGAGTAAGCGCAAGCCGCAGCCCGCCGTCGCGGTAAAGCTCTGCCGCAGCCCGTTGTTCTCCATAGAAATACTCCGTCTTATCGAGGGAAACGGGCGTCTGCGCCGTCTGAGATAATGCGTAGGCGGGAACGAGCTCGACTTCGATCACGTCCTGCCAATCGACGACCGCAAGCGAGGCTGACGCAGCGCCGTCCTTCCCGAAAGCAATACGGTGTAAGACCGGCACGGGTATCGCAGCGTCCGCACCGTCATTTATGCTCCATAGAGTAAATACCATTTCGCCGCTTCTTGAAACGGGTATGATCAGCGGCTCTCCCGGAGCGACCCGAAACGCAGTCCCCGATACAAAAACGCAGCACTCTTCCTGCGAGGTAAAAATCACGGCGGCAGCTCTTTCCATACGATCTCCTATCTGTTATTAATTTCACATCTAATCTATGAGCAAGCGGGTATTCAAATAACGTTTGTTAATTATTTACGCATTGTAAAAATAAATGTCAACGCTGTTAACCTGCACAAAAAAATTTTAATAAATATCTTGCCTTTTTCGCACAGATGTGATAAAATCCGTTTAGCCTAATTCATATAATTTTCAGGAGGTATGTGATATGCCGGCAAGGATGAAATTAAGCTCAGTATACTCGACTCTTCCGCAGGCTGAAAAAAAGGTCGCCGATTTCATTTTGGCAAATCCGGAGGAAGCCGCGCACATGGTCATTAATGAGATCGCGCATCACGCGGGCGTCAGCGTGCCGTCCGTCACAAGGCTTGCGCGCAAGCTCGGCTATAACGGCTTCATGGATTTCCGCGTGTCCCTCGCAAGCGGCATGTCCTCCATAAACAAGGAAAGCGTATCCCCCATCACGAGGGGCGACAGCGATGAGGAAGCCTTCAAAAAGCTCATGATCGGGCAGATGACGTCGATCGAATCCACCCTTAAGGTCATCGATATGGATAAGCTCGTCGATCTTGCGAATAAGATGTTCGATTTCAGGCGCGTCGTATGGTTCAGCGTCGGAAGCTGCTCTCAGCTCGCGAGGAACGTTTCCTACGGGCTCTGCCGTTTGGGTATCGACTCCATCGTCATGAACGACAGGGACATAATGGAGACTTATTCCGAAGCCATGCGCGAAGGGGATCTCGTTTTCGCGCTCACCCGCACCGGCAGGACGCAGCATACCCTCAACTGCCTCAGGAAGGCAAAGGCAAACGGCGCGTCGACCGTGCTCGTAACCAACCTGCTCAATTCGCAGGGCGAGCAGTGGGCGGATTATTTCTTCTGCACCTCCCGTCACGACGATCTGTACCGCATCTGCGGATACGAAACAGGCACGGCGATGTGCGCCCTGCTCGAGTCGTTCATGATACTCGTCGGCAGGAAAAAGAGGCTCTCGAGCAATATGGATTTCTCGCATTCCATGGAATTTGAGGCGGACAGGAAATGACGGATTATCGGATCTTCGCCGACTACCATACTCATACTTCATACAGTCACGGGAAGGGTTCCCCGCGTGAAAACGTGCTTGCGGCGATCGAAAAAGGGCTCGATCGCATCGCAGTTTCGGAGCACGGTCCGGGGCACTTTTCCTTTGGTGTTCGTGGAAAGAAGCTCGCAAAACTCAACGGCGAGCTAACGGAGCTGAAGAAGGAATTCGAAGATAAGATCGAGGTGCTTCGCGGGCTGGAGCTCAACGTAATGGGCTTCGGCAAAAGCGACTGCCCCGCCGATCGCGACGATTACGACGTAATAATCATCGGCTATCATAAGAGCGTACCGCCCTTCAACGCTTACGCAAGGCGCATTTGGGGCGAGAGCCTTTTCGGCGTCAAAAACGATCCTCACATGAACGCGGAATGCATCCTTGCCGCGGCGGAAAGCTGCCGCGCAAACATCATTTCGCATCCGAACCTTTATCTTAAGGTCGATATCCCCTATATGGCGGAATGCTGCCGTCAGCTCGGCATAATGATGGAGGTCAACTCCGCCCGCGTCACCATGAGCGAGGAGGAGATCCGAACGGTTAAAAAGCTCGGCTGTTCACTCGTCATTGGTTCCGACGCGCATACGCCCTCCCGCGTGGGCGATTTCAAGCTTGCTTCTGACGCCGTGACCGAGGCAAACGCCTGGGACGCCGTTAAGAACGCGAGACCGATCATCTGATTCTGTACTTGTCAGCGCCGTGCTCTAAGCAGGCGTTTTTTTATTGCAAAAAACTGTTTTATATTATCATGTTTGTGTTGAAAAAATAAAACTGTTATGTTAAAATAAGCTTTAATCATCTTGATATAAGGGGAATTGATATGGTAAGACTTTACGAACTCAACAAGGCTCCCGAAAAATACGCCGGGGACGTTGAAGTCTCCGGTTGGGTTAAGACCGCACGCGAATCCAAATCCGTCGGATTCGTCGAGCTTTCCGACGGCTCCGCTTTCAGGAGCGTGCAGATCGTTTATGAGAACGGCGCAGTTCCTACAGAGACCGTGAAGAGGCTCTCCACAGGCGCGGCGATCACCGTTAAGGGCGAGCTCGTGCTCACTCCCGATGCAAAGCAGGCTTTTGAGATCAGGGCGAACGAGATCGTCATAGACGGCGACTGTCCCAATGATTATCCCCTCCAGAAGAAGCGCCATACGCTTGAGTACCTCCGCACGATCCAGCATTTAAGGCCCAGGGCGAACACCTTCCAGGCCGTGTTCCGCGTGCGTCACGTCATAGCCATGGCGATCCACAAGTTCTTTGACGAAAGGGGCTTTCTTTACGTCCATACCCCCATTTTCACGGGGAGCGACTGCGAAGGCGCCGGCGAAATGTTCCGCGTCACCAGCCTTGATATGAACAATCTCCCCCTCGACAAGGACGGCAAGGTCGATTACACGCAGGATTTCTTCGGCATTCCCGCAAACCTCACCGTTTCGGGTCAGCTCCACGGCGAGGCGTTTGCGATGGCGTTCCGCGATATCTACACCTTCGGTCCCACCTTCCGCGCGGAAAAGTCCAACACCGCCCGTCATGCCGCTGAGTTCTGGCAGATGGAGCCCGAGATGGCGTTCTGCGACCTGAACGGCTATATGGATATCGCCGAAGAGATGATCAAGTTCATCATCAAGACCGTGCTCGAGCGCTGCCCGGACGAGATGGCGTTCTTCAACAACTTCATGGACAAGGGGCTTCTGGAAAGGCTCAACAGGGTAGCAAACTCCGATTTCGTGCGTCTGCCCTATACCAAGGCGGTCGAGATACTCGAGAACTGCGGCAGGGAATTCCAGTACCCCGTCTATTGGGGCTGCGATCTTCAGACCGAGCATGAGCGCTATCTCTGCGAAGAGGTCTATAACTGCCCCGTCTTCGTTACGGATTATCCCGCCGAGATAAAGAGCTTCTATATGCGCCTCAACGACGACGGTAAGACCGTCGCGGCGGCGGATCTTCTCGTTCCAGGCGTGGGCGAGATCATCGGCGGCAGCCAGCGCGAGGAGCGTTACGACGTGCTCAGGAAGAAGATCGAGGACCTCGGCATGGATATGCGCTATTACGAGTGGTATCTTGACCTTCGCAAGTACGGCGGCGTCAAGCACGCGGGCTTCGGCATGGGCTTTGAAAGGATACTCATGTACATCACCGGCATGCAGAACATAAGGGACGTTCTCCCCTTCCCCCGCACGACCGGAAGCATGGAGCTGTAAGCTTTGGATTATTGAAGCCGCTTTGCGGCTTCTTTTTTTCTTGCATATTTTGTTATTCAGGTTATAATATAATTAAGTTAATATGCGCACGGAGGTATGGATATGGACTGGAAAACAGAATACTCCCGCTGGCTGAAGCAGGCGGAAAACGATCCCTTCCTTATGGAGGATATGAAAAAGCTCGATACCGATATTAAGCGCGAGGAAGCCTTTTATACCGAGCTCGAATTCGGTACCGCGGGGCTTCGCGGGGTGATCGGCGCGGGCACGAACAGGATGAACCGTTACGTCGTCCGCCGCGCATCGAAGGGCGTCGCCGAGATGATACTCGAGACCTGCGGCGAGGAAGGCGCAAAGCGCGGCGTTGCCATCGCTTACGATTCGCGCAATTATTCCGACGTATTCGCCATGGAGGCGGCTCTCACCCTCTGCTCTAACGGGATAAAGTGTTATCTCTATTCCACCCTCCATTCCGTACCGCAGCTTTCGTTCACGGTAAGGCATCTCAACTGCATCGCGGGCATAGTCGTGACCGCTTCGCACAATCCGCCCGAGTATAACGGCTATAAGGTCTATTGGGAGGACGGCGGTCAGTGCGCGCCCGACAGAGCCGGAAAGATACTTGAGTGCATCCGCCGCTTCGACTATTTCGGCGTCGAGATAATGCCGACGGAGCTTGCGCTTTCCTCCGGTATGCTCACCATGATAGGCAAAGAGGTCGACGAGGAATATTACAAATGCACGATGAGCCTGCTCATCCATCCCGATAATCTCAAGGAAAACGGACGCCTTCTCAACGCGGTCTACTCCCCGCTTCACGGCAGCGGGCGCGTACCCGTGACCGAGATATTGAAGAGGATCGGCGTTACCGATATCTCCGTCGTTAAAGAGCAGGAAGAGCCGGACGGCAATTTCCCCACCGTCAAGGCGCCCAATCCCGAGGATAAGAACGCCTTCACTCTTGCGCGCGCGCTCGCTGACAAGGTCGGCGCAAACCTTATGTTCGCCACCGATCCCGATTCCGACAGGCTCGGCGTTGCGGTAAGGAAGCCCGACGGCGATTTCAAGCTACTCACCGGCAACCAGACCGGCGCTCTCCTGACTTACTACATACTCTCCTCCTTAAAGGAGCAGGGACGCCTTCCCGAAAACGGTCTCGTCGTCAAGTCCTTCGTTTCCACAACGCTTGCCGACGCGATCTCAAATGATTTCGGCGTGACTATCAAGGACGTTTTGACCGGCTTCCGCTTTATTTCCGAATGGATCGAGCATTCCGTCAAGACCGGCGAATACACTTTCCTGTTCGGGTTCGAGGAAAGCTACGGCTATCTCTCCGGCGGCTTCAGCCGCGATAAGGACGCCGTTTGCGCGTCTATGCTCGTATGCGACGCGGCGGCATGGTACATGCGTCAGGGCAAGACGCTGTACGACGTGATGGAAGAGATCTACAGGAAGTACGGCTTCTACATGGAGAAGGTCAAGAGCTACACCCTTTCCGGCAAGGAGGGTATGGAAAAGATCGCGAACGCCATGGCGAAGCTGCGTGAAGACCCGATCCGCTCGATCGGCGGCGCTCCCGTAGAGTATTACGAGGATCATAAGAAGCAGGAGAAGCTTTGCATCCCCACGGGCGAGACCTGTCCGACCGGTCTTCCCGCAGCCAACGCGCTTCGTTACCTGCTCCCCGGCGGCGCATGGGCGGTAGTCCGTCCCAGCGGCACGGAGCCGAAGCTCAAGCTCTATATCGGTTCCGTCGGCGCCACGGCCGAAGACGGCGAGGAAAAGCTCAGGCTTATGATGAATGAGCTCGATGCGCTCATTTCGGAGCTTCTGAAATAAATATCAAGCGGGAGGGAACCTTTCCTCCCGCTTTTGCGTTATATATATGTAACCCCTTATAATTTAACGGAGGTCCATACCATGAAAAAACGGCTTTTGATCATCGGCGCGCTTTTGATCACGGCAATGCTGCTCCTTTCGGGCTGCGCCAAATCCGCAGATCATGCTTTCGAGGCTAAAGGTGATTCCTACGCTCCGGAAGGAGGACTCAACTACAACGACGCGAATTATGAAAAACCCTCCTCTCAGGATGGCGCCGACAAAACCGGCGATATCTTTGCAGGGCGAAAGGTGATAAGGAACGCCTCCCTCACCGTCGAAACGCTTGAGTTTGACAGGTTCATTGCCGAAATAACCAACAAGACCAACGAGCTTGGCGGTTATATCCAGTCCAATGAGATCCATGCCCGCAACTTCAGCTACTATTCCAAGTCCGATCTTCGCTCCGCGGATACCGTTGTACGCATCCCGGCGGATAAGCTTGACGAATTCCTTGCCGCTGTGGACGGCGCAGGCAACGTCACGGCAAGGAGCGAGAACGTCGACGACGTTACCGAAGCCTATACCGATATCGAGGCAAGGCTCGCTTCGCTTCGCACCGAATACGATACGCTCCTCGACCTTTTGTCGAAGGCGGAGAACCTTGACGACATTATCACTCTCCAGGACCGTTTAACGAACGTAAGATACGAGATCGAATCCTATGAGGGTAAACAGCGCCTTTACGACAACCGCATCGAATACAGCACCGTGCATCTTTCGATCACCGAGGTCGAGCGCGAGACCGCTCCCGTAGAGGAGGGCTTCGGACAGGAGATCTCCCGCAGGTTCAAGGAAAGTGCCGAGGACGTCTGGGAAGGCTTCAAGGCGTTCATCATCTGGTTCATCGGCGATCTGCCGAAGATCGCTCTCGTGCTCTTCTTCATCGCAGGTCTTCCCCTTATAATCGTGCTCATCATCGTTAAGTCGGTAAAGAGAGCCAACAGAAAAAGGGCCGAAAAACGCGCGAAGCTCGCCGAAAAGACCGCCGAACAGTCAAAATAAACCATAACCGATAAACAAGCATAACAAAAGGCTCCTGCCCGTCAAGGCAGGAGCTTTTCAGTATGATCAAGTTTATACAGCAAGCAGGGGGGAATTAAGCGAGAGCACCTTGGTCTTCTCAAGATGTGTGCGGAGTATCGCGCAGGCAAACTCAACGTCCTTATTGCGGCAGGCTTCGATAAGATTACGATGCTCGCCGATGCTCTGGGCATACGCCTCGGAGGGGGTGTAATAGGGACGGATATATCTGTCGACGTTGGCATGGAGCTGCTCGATCAGCTGGAGGATGTAGGGATTCTGCGCCGGCTCATACAGAGCGAAATGGAGCTGGAGGTTGAGATCCTCGAGCTTATTGGGATCATCCTCTTCCTGCATCTGAGCGAGGATATTCTCTGCCTTTTCGATCGACTCGTCCGTCATACGGGGAACAGCCGCACGGATAACGCCCAGCTCGAGAATAATGCGGGTATCCATTGCGTTTTCCAATTCTTCCTTCGTGAGCTTTGTTACGACGGCGCCGCGGTTCGGATAGATCCTGACGAGACCCTGGGCGTCAAGCTGACGGAAAGCTTCCCTTACGGGGATATGGCTGACGGAAAGCTGTGCGGAGATCTCATCCTGACGGAGAGGCATACCGCCGGGCAGGACGCCGCGGATAATAGCGGTGCGGATGACCTGGAACACCCAGTCCCTTGCTGCCATTGATTTCTGGTGCATTTCCTCTGCGATGTCTTTAAGCTGTGTACTCATGAATAAATCTCACTTCCGTATGTATTTGGGACTATTATTCAAAGCCCATATTCAAATATATTGTAGCTTATTTTTTGTCGTTTGTCAAGGATAATAGATAATATTTTTGCGCCAAAAGTAAAAAATTTTTAATGTTCGTCATTTATATGACAATAACCGCTTAATATTGAAAAAATAAAGGATCTGCGGTATAATAGAGTTTAGAACAAATTCGGGGGGTGCAAAATGCTTTCGACCGATTCCAGATATCGCGCGTATATCGACATACTTAAAGAGGAGTTAGTGCCCGCCATGGGCTGTACCGAGCCCATTGCGATCGCCTTTGCCGCAGCCAAAGCAAGGGCGGTGCTCGGCGCCATGCCCGACCGCGTTGAGATTACCGTCAGCGGAAACATCATCAAAAACGTCAAGTCTGTCATCGTTCCGAACACGGGCGGATTAAAGGGCATCGAGGCCGCCGCCGCCGCGGGCATAACCGTTGGCGAAGCGGATCGCGTGCTTGAGGTGCTTGCCTCCGTTTCGAACGAGGACAAGCCCAAGATAAAGGAATTCATGGCAAGCGTGCCCATGATAGTCCGCCCCTCCATCGAGGACGTGATATTCGATATCGATATCACGCTCCATGCGGGAAGCGAGTTTTCACGCCTCAGGATCAAGGATTATCACACAAACGTGGTGCTTATCCAGAAAAACGGGGAGACCCTCTTTGAAGCTCCGGAGATAGAGATCAGCTCGCAGGGTCTTACCGACCGCGGTCTTCTTACGATCAAGGACATTGTCGATTTTGCCGATACGGTCGAGCTTGACGACGTCAGGGAGGTGCTCTCCCGCCAGATCGAATACAATACCGCGATAGCCAACGAAGGCATACGCGGCAATTGGGGCGCAAGGGTCGGCAGGGTGCTCCTCGACGTTTACGGTTACGACGTTAAGATAAGGGCGAAGGCGATGGCAGCCGCCGGTTCCGACGCGCGTATGAGCGGCTGTGAAATGCCCGTAATAATCGTTTCCGGCTCGGGCAACCAGGGCATGGCGGCTTCGCTGCCCGTGATCGTTTACGCACGCGAGTATGACGTCGGCGAGGACAAGCTCCTTCGCGCGCTCTGTGTATCGAACCTCGTCACAATTCATCAGAAAACCTGGATAGGACGTCTTTCCGCCTTCTGCGGCGCGGTCAACGCGGGCTGCGGCGCGGGCGCAGGCATCGCCTACCTTTTAGGCGGCGGATACGAGGTCGTGGCGCACACGCTCGTAAACGCGCTCGCGATCGTAAGCGGCATCGTCTGTGACGGCGCGAAGCCCAGCTGCGCCGCGAAGATCGCAACAGCCGTCGATGCGGGGCTTTTGGGTTACCAGATGTACGTCCGCGGCATGGAAGTCCAGGGCGGCGACGGCAGAATCGCCAAGGGCGTCGAAAACACGATCGCCAATATCGGGCGTCTCGGAAAAGACGGCATGAGAGAGACCGACCGCGAGATCCTCAAAATAATGCTTTCGACCGGATCAAGTCATGAATGATCCCGCGTTTTGCGGAGAAAGGCGGTCAAAAGACCGAAGTTTGAAATGGCAGAATTATTAAAAGGCAATCAGGTCGCCTCGGCGATCAACGAAAGGACGCACGCCGATTCGGATACCATGATAAAGGAACACGGCATTGTTCCGACGCTCTGTATCATACGCGTGGGCGAAAGGCCCGACGATCTTTCATATGAGCGCGGCGCGATGAAGCGCGCGGCGGCAGTCGGCGTCGCCGTGACAAAGCGGCTCTTCCCCGTCTCCGTTTCGGAGGACGAGCTGATCGCCGAAATAGAGCGGATCAACGCCGATCCCGCGATACACGGCGTGCTCCTGTTCCGTCCCCTCCCCCGTCACATCAACGAATCGAAGGTCTGCAACGCGCTCCTGCCCGAAAAGGATATGGACGGGATCACCGATCTTTCGATGGCGGGCGTTTACGCGCAGAAGCCGCTCGGCTTCCCGCCCTGCACCGCGCAGGCGGTGATCGAACTGATCGACCACTACGGCGTTGACCTCAAGGGAAAGAACGTTACCGTGATCGGCAGGAGCCTCGTTATAGGCAAGCCTGTCACCATGATGCTCATAAAAAAGAACGCGACGGTCACGGTCTGCCACACCAAAACGCGCGACGTAGCCGCAGAAGCAAGGCGTGCGGACGTTCTCGTCGCCGCCGCGGGAGCCGCCGGCATGGTGAACGCGGACTTTGTTAAAGAGGGTCAGACCGTCATAGACGTCGGTATCAACTGGAGCGAGGAAAAGCAGAAGATAGTCGGCGACGTCGATTTCGATTCGGTCGAGCCCATCGTTGAAAAGCTAACCCCTGTTCCCGGCGGAGTTGGCGGAGTTACTACGAGCGTACTTATGAGCCACGTCGTCGAGGCGGCGAAAAGGCAGTATGAGCGTTGAGCTGATCCCGATGACACGCGAGCTCTTTCACGAGCTTTTTCGCGTGTTTCAGTATGATCCCGCGCTCTTTGCGGATCCCGCGTTCTTTGAAAGCGTTAGCAAAAAGCCTTACAGCCGCGAGGATACCGACGCGCGATGGGATAAACGCATTTCAAAACCGAACGCGCTGACGTTTGCTGTAATGCTTGACGGAAGCGTTATAGGCGAGGTCGTACTCAAAGCGATAGACCGCATCAACAAGCGGTGCGAGCTTGGGATACACCTGATAAACGATTCTGTAAAGGGCTTCGGATACGGCACGCAAGCCGAGCGTTTGGCGATAGAATACGCCTTTAACGAGCTCGGTATGGAAGAAGTGCTTGCCGATACGATACTTAAGAATACAAGAAGCCAACACATAATTGAAAAGCTCGGCTTCGAGCGGGTATATGAGAAGGACGGCTTCATCTTCTATAAACTTGGAAGGGATAACTATTGTGCTGATAGCTCTGATAGGTGAAAACTGCGCCGGCAAAAGCACTTTGGCGGAGGCGATAAGGTTAAAGCGCGGAGGAGAGATAATCTCCGGCAAGGATTATCTTCGCCTTGCAAAATCCGAAAGCATCGCTCAGGCGTTGTTTAAGAAAAAGCTCAAGGAGGCCGTGACGGGCGACGATCTGATCTACGTCATCACGGAGAAGGAGCATTTGTCTTTCCTTCCCGACGGGGCCGTGAGGGTGCTCGTTACCGCCGAACTCGATACCATTAAGGAGCGCTTCAAAGCAAGGATGCACGGCGTGCTTCCCCCGCCTGTTGAGAAGATGCTCGAGATGAAGCACGGCTGCTTTGACTCGGGAGAATACGATCACCGTTTCAAAAGCGGAGAAGACGATATCGAAGCGTTCTGCGAAAGGCTTAAGGATCGATAAAAAACTTAAAGGGGCCGGGTTGATACCCGGCCCTTTCTTTTAGCAATAGTTTTACTGCATATACTGCATGGTCTCGTTGTAGATCATTTCAAAGCCTTCGTCGATCTCGCCGATCAGCTTCTGACCCTTCGCCTTATAATCGGCGGCCATTTCCTCATCAAGACCGGTGACGTTGATAAGCACGTTCATCCATGCGCCGTAAGCGGCAGCCCTTACGTTGAGCGCGCCTACGCCGAAGTCGGAAGCGCAGTTGGTGTTGAATTTGCCGATGAGCTTCTTGCCGAGCTCCATTCCCTTATGGCAAAGCTCGAGGGTGTAGAGCGGAGCGTTGGTCGCAACGATGGTCGCTTCCCTGATCGCCGCCTTCCTCGCGGCCTTCTCCTCGTCGGTCTCCTTCGGCATCTTGAATGCGTCGGAGATCATATTGTAAGCGTCTGTATCGCGGTCGATCTGCGCGGTGAGCTCAGAAACGACAGGCTTGCCCGCTTCGATGATCTCATTACAGTTATCGGCGAAATCAACGTACTTCTTCCTGCCGAGGGTAAGCCCCGCGACCATGGTGAAAAGGCCGACGCCCTGTGCGCCGACAAGAGCGGAAGCACTGCCGCCGCCGGGAGCGGGCGCGTCGGAAGCTACGAGCTCAAGATAATCGTGAACGGTCATTTCGGTGAGTTTCATTTGACGATATTTCCTTTCATAATAACTTTTTTAGCCTTGTTGGTGCCCATTCTGTAAACGAGGTAGTCAAGATCCTCCGCGTCCCAGATAACGAGATCCGCCTGCTTGCCGGGCTCCACGGTGCCGAGGATATCTCCCCTGCCCACCGCGCACGCGGCGTTTATGGTAACGGCGGAGAGGACCTCCTCCGGAGTCATGCGGTACTTTAAGTAACCGAGGTTCATGCAAAGCTGCAGATCGTCCGAGGGACAGGAGCCGGGGTTGAAGTCCGTGCAGATCGCCACGGGAACGCCCGCCTCGATGAACTTCCTTGCGGGAGCGAATTCCTTGTTGAGATACAGCGAAGTGCCGGGCAGGAGGCACGCGATAGTGCCGCCCTTTGCCATGGAGCTGATGCCCGCGTCGTCGACGGCGATGAGATGCTCCGCGCTGGTCGCGCCTATCTCGCCCGCGAGGACCGATCCGCCGATCGCGTCGATCTCGTCCGCATGGATCTTGGTCTTGAAACCGTAAACCTGCGCATAGGTGAGCATCTTCCTCGACTGTTCGACGTCGAATACGCCGGTCTCGCAGAACACGTCAACGAACTCGCAAAGCTCGTCGTCCGCGACCTTCGGGAGTATCTTCGTGCAGATGAACTCGATATACCCGTCGGGATCGCCCTTGAATTCGGGCGGTACGGCGTGCGCCGCCATGAAAGTGGGGATCACGTTGAAGCCGCCCTCTTCCTTGAGGCGCCTTATCACGCGAAGCTGCTTGAGCTCATTCTCAACGTCGAGCCCGTAGCCGGATTTCGCCTCGACGGCGGTGATGCCGTGATCGAGCATTTCGTCAAGCGCCTTTTTCGCCCTGTCATAAAGCTCGTCCTCGGAGGCGTTCCTCGTCGCGGTAAGGGTGTTCAGTATGCCGCCGCCCGCCTTGAGTATCTCAAGATACCCGGCGCCGCGAAGCTTCAGCGGAACCTCGTGCTGACGCCAGCCGCCGAATATGAGATGCGTATGCGCGTCGACAAGACCGGCGGTAACGAGGGCGCCGCCCGCATCGATGACGTTCCCGCATTCGGGAGCGGAGCCGTTCTCGTAAACAGCCTGGATGGTCTCGTCGTTAAGGAGCACCGCGCAGTCGCGCATGATCGTGACGCCGTTATGCTGCGCCGCCCCGCGGAGGGGCTCATTCCCCTTCGCGGTAGCGAGCATACCAATGTTTTTAATCAGCAGCATAGTGATCAGAGCATGTAGTTCTCAATGACCTGCTTATCGAAATCAAAGCCCTCGAGCTGGAGATAATACTCGGCGGAATCGATAAGCGCCTTCATCGGGGTAAGACCGACGATCTCGGTGCCGGTCACCCAAACGCCCCAGCGGCGCGCCTCGGCCTTGGTGACCTCTACGACGCGGTAAAGCGGAGTGCGGTTGAAGTCGGTCATGTTGATGGAGACCTGGGCGTACTTCCTTTCGGGAATGCCCTTCTCGGGATCGGCGGGGACTTCGATCAGGAAGCCGTTGGACTTTACGCAGTCGAAGCCGCCGTTCTTGCGGCGGATGATCTTTGCAATGCTCTTTGCGATATCTACGTTATCGGTGGAGAGGTTGATATTGAACGCTACGAGCGGCATACGGCAGCCGACCGCCGTGCAGCCCGCGGTGGGATGGCAGAACGCGCCGCCGAAATCGGGGGTCCACATGGGATCCTTGACCTTCTCGGGCATGGCCTCGAACTGACCCTTCCTGATGTCGGCAAGGTTTACGCGGTGAGGCGCGGAAGCGGAATCCTCATAGAGGAACACGGGAACGCCCGCTTCTTCCCAGATGCGCTTACCGAGTATCTTGGAGTACTCGACGGTCTCCTCCTTGGTGCAGTCCTTCAGGGGGATGAGCGGACAAACGTCGACAGCGCCCATGCGGGGATGCTCGCCGGTGTGGTGATTCAGGTCGATGAGATCCTTCGCCTTTTTGGCAAGCGCGACGGCGGCGTTGATGACGCCTTCGGGATTGCCCATGAAGGTGATGACGCTGCGGTTATGGCTCGCGTCGGAGGAATAGTCGAGCAGAGTGACGCCCGCGGTATTGCGGATCTCGTCGATACAGGCCTCTATGACCTCATGATTCCTGCCCTCGGAAATATTGGGTACGCATTCAATGATCTTTGCCATTTTTCTGTTCTCCTTATTGTTATTATTCCTTACATGTCCTTGGTCAGCTTCTCGATAAGCTCGTCGTTCACGAGATACGGGATCGTGATATGCGCCTCGCCCTCGTGCTTGGCGTTATACTCCATCGAGGTCTCGATGGAATGGGGATTCCTCGCCCAGGCGCGGCGGGCAACGCCGCCCATAACGTCCCACATCATGGCGGACTTGATGATGTTATCGATCCTTTCGGAGCCGTCGAGCACAAGCCCGAAGCCGCCGTTGATGCTCTTGCCGATGCCAACGCCGCCGCCGTTGTGGAGGGCGCAGAGGCTCATGCCGCGCGCCGCGTTGCCGGCGAAGCACTGGACCGCCATATCCGCCATAACGTTGGAACCGTCCTTGATGTTCGCGGTCTCACGGAAGGGCGAATCGGTACCGGAAACGTCGTGATGGTCGCGCCCGATCATGACGGGACCGATCTTGCCCTCTCTTACCATCTGGTTGAAGCGGAGCGCGATCCTCGTCCTGCCCTCGGCGTCCTGATAGAGGATCCTCGCCTGAGTGCCGACGACGAGCTTGTTCTTTTCCGCGTCGCGGATCCAGTTGTAATTGTCGCGATCCTGGAAGCGGCGGTTCGGGTCGATGCAGTCCATCGCGGCATGGTCGGTCGCGATAAGATCCGACTCCTTGCCGGAGAGGCAGACCCAGCGGAACGGACCGTAGCCGTAGTCGAAGAGCATCGGGCCCATTATATCCTCGACGTAGGACGGGAATATGAAGCCGTCCTTCTCGTCGTGACCGTTCTTGGATATCTCCTTGACGCCGGCGTCGTAAACAGCCTTCATGAAGGAATTGCCGTAATCGAAGAAGTATGTGCCCTTCGCCTTAAGCGCGCAGATCGCGTCGAAATGGCGCCTCAGGGACGCGTTGACCGCCTTCTTGAACTTCTCGCGGTCGGTATGGAGGAGCTCCGTCCTCTGCTCGAAGGTATAGCCGACGGGGCAGTAGCCGCCGTTGTAGACGTTGTGGCAGGAGGTCTGGTCGGAGAGCAGGTCGATCTTGAAATCGCGCTTGACCGCCGCCTCCAGAAGGTCGACGATGTTGCCGTGATAGGCGATGGAGATCGTAGTCTTCGCATTCCTGTGCTCTTCCGCAAGACGGAACACCTCGTCAAGATCGTCGGAGATGAGGTTTACCCAGCCCTGATCGTAACGTGTCTTGATGCGGGAGAGGTCAACTTCGGCGAAAACGCCGACGGCATTCGCGATATTGGCGGCCTTGGGCTGTGCGCCGCTCATTCCGCCGAGACCGGAGGAAACGAATACGCGGCCTTTAAGATCGCCGTCCTCGGGAATGCCGAGCTCTTTCCTGCCCGCGCCGAGTATGGTATTGAACGTGCCGTGTACGATGCCCTGCGGACCGATGTACATCCAGCCGCCCGCAGTCATCTGACCGTAGTTGGCGACGCCCATCTCCTCCGCCACTTCCCAATCCTCAAGATTGTCGAACATGCCGACCATCATGGAGTTGGTGAGTATCACGCGGGGCGCTTCGGGCTTCGAGGGGAACAGACCGACGGGATGACCGCTCTCCAGAACGAGGGTCTGATGATCGGTAAGCTCCTCGAGGTATTTCTTGATAAGGCGGTACTGGAGCCAGTTCTGACAGGGCTGACCGGTCTCGCCGTAGGTAACGAGTTCATAGGGATAGAGCGCGATCTCGAAATCGAGGTTGTTGTCGATCATTACCTGGAAGGCTTTGCCCTCGATGCATTTGCCCTTGTATTCGTCGATGGGCTTGCCCCAGATGCGTCCCTCGGGACGGTAGCGGTAAGCGTAAATGCGTCCGCGGGTCTTCAACTCCTCAAGGAATTCGGGAGCGAGCTTTTCATGAAGCTCCTCCGGAACGTAGCGCAGAGCGTTCCTTAACGCGAGCTGCGTCTGCGCCTTGGTGAGGCGGAAGCCCCTGTCGGGAGCGCGGCGTTTGCCCTCTTCAAACTTGGGATACTCGGGAAGCACCGCGTCGAGTTTGATCGTCATAGCGCCTGAGATCTTGCTGTTTTCCATAGCTTTATTCCTTTCTGTAAATACTTACGGGGAGGCGTACTTCGCCTCCCCAATTATCATCATTTGAGCGTGCCGCAGACCTTCTCGGCAGCGGGTACGACTGCGTGAGCCTTGATAAGCTCGTCGGCAGCCTTAAGGTTCGGGTACATAACGACGTCGACTTCGTTCGGCTTGACCCTGGAATCGATAAGCTCCCATACCGCCTTAGTTGCGGGAGCCATTTCGCCCTCGCCCGCCTCGCTGCGGAGCCACAGCGCCTGATGCGCGGTGACGAGCTCTATCGCGAGGACCTTCTGCGCGTTGTCGACTATCATGCGGCACTTGCGAGCGGCGGTGGTGCCCATTGATACGTGATCCTCCTGATTTGCGGAAGAGGGGATCGAATCGACGGAAGCGGGATGAGCGTAGACCTTATTCTCGGACACCATGGAAGCCGCGGAATACTGCGCGATCATGAAGCCGGAATTGACTCCGCCGTGCTTGGCGAGGAACGCGGGCAGTCCGTAGGAGAGCGCGGGATTTACCATGCGCTCCGTCCTGCGCTCGGAAACGTTCGCAAGCTCCGAAACGGCGATGCCGAGGAAATCGAACGCGAGCGCCATGGGCTGACCGTGGAAGTTACCGCCGGAGATGACCTCGTCCTCATCCGGGAAAATGATGGGGTTGTCGGTAACTGCGTTGATCTCGCGCGAGACCGCCTCCGCAACGTAGCGGATGGCGTCGCGGCTGGCGCCGTGGATCTGCGGGACGCACCTTATAACGTAAGCGTCCTGTACCTTGTTGGGCTGGGTGCGCTTTGCAAGACCGGAGCCCTCGAGAAGCTTAAGCAGATTCTCCGCCGTATCCTTCTGCCCCTGATGACCGCGCACGTCGTGCACCTTATGGTCGAACGCCGCCTTGATGCCGAACTGTGCCTCCGCGGTGAGCGCCGCGGCGATATCGGCAGTCTTCATAAGATCGAGCGCGTCGATAACGCAGAGCGAACCGACCGCCGTCATTATCTGGGTGCCGTTTATGAGGGCAAGTCCCTCCTTGGCGGCAAGCTCTATCGTGGGGATGCCCGCCTTCTCCATGGCTTCTTTGCCGCTCATGCG
>JAILRE010000061.1 GCA_024698505.1 Clostridiales bacterium
GGTCGGGTAGTATTTTCTCGCAAAACTTGAAAATCTCCACCCTTCCCTTGACAGCGACTTGGGGCTCTCACTGCACTGCCTTGAGTGTAACCAATCATTGACGCCGGTACAGCATGAGGGGCTTTTAAGCCCCTCGCCCCCTTGATTTTATGCCCGGTACGGTATATAATTTAGGGTAAGCCTGTGTGCGGCCCCGCGGCTTTACACAGTTTTTACCCGTTTTTTACCCGCTCTTATTTTACTTTTCACGGGCGGGGCGTTATAATTTCAGCGTGATAAACGAGAAGGAGTTGTGTGGAATGATCTATATAGTCGAGGACGATCTTGATATCCGTGAGCTGGAAAGCTACGCGCTGCGTTCGAGCGGCTTTGAAGTGACCGCCTGCGCCTCCGGCGCCGAGCTCTTTGAGACTATTGTCTGGGATCCCGCTCCCCAGCTCATACTGCTCGACATAATGCTTCCCGGCGAGGACGGACTTGCGCTGCTCGCCCGCCTGCGTGAGAATCCCGCGACGAGCGAGGCTCCCATAATGATGGTAACGGCCAAATCGAGCGAGATCGACAAGGTCCGCGGGCTCGATCAAGGCGCGGACGATTACCTCACAAAGCCCTTCGGCGTTATGGAGCTGGTCTCCAGAGTCAAGGCGCTCCTCCGCCGCTCCGCTCCGCGCGATCCCGCGCATGAAAAGCTCGTCTGCGGCGGCATAGTGATGGACTGCGACAAGCGCAGCGTCACCTGCGACGGGCAGGAGATAGAGCTCACCTTCAAGGAATACGAGCTGCTTTACGCGCTCATGAGCGGCAAGGGCACCGTTCAGAGCCGCGAGAAGCTCATAAACACCGTTTGGGGCTACGACTTTGCGGGCGAGACCCGTACGGTCGATATGCACGTTAAGACCCTCCGTCAGAAGCTCGGCGAAAACGGCCGGAACATAATCACCGTAAGGAACGTCGGCTACAGGATGGATTGACCCTATCCACCGCTGCTATTGCGGCGGTCCCTGCCTCGGAAACGGAGATTCCGCGGCGCTCCGCTAAAGACGCAACACCGTTGCCTCTTCTTAACGCTGCGCGCCCCGCCCGAGGAGGACGATAAGGAGGTAAATGCCAATGAATGAAAAGAAAAAGACCGGAACCGCCTCGATAGTCGCGGTGGTCTGCGGAGCCGCGGGGCTCATTTCGCCCGTCGTGCCCGTTCTCAGGCACTTCGGATTCGTGCTTGCCGTGCTCGGCATAGTTTTCGGAGCGATAGGCATGAAAAAGGCCAAGCTCGGCGAGGACTCGCTGGGGCTCTCGACCGCCGGGCTCGTAATGGGCATAGTCGGCTGCTTCGGAGCCATACTCGGCATAATCGCGATGTCCTGCCTCTCCTGCATAGCTTGCTCGCTCCTGACCGGAGCGGCGGGCTGATACGCACCGATCCGACGACGGCGCGGCGTGATAAGGCTGTTTTTGCAAGCTCGTGCCGCGCCTTCTTCATCAGGCGGCCGGGCCGCCGACTTCATTGTTTTTCCGCTTTATGAGGCGCCGGGAAACAAGACTTAATGACGAATGAAAAAGGGGGCTCGCCCCCCTTTTTTTATCCTTATTCTTGAAATCGGACGCATATTATGTTACTATACTATTTGTGGAAATTTGAGCGTTCGGAGGTCAATTTTGAAAGTCATTATCGAGCTTATAAAGTGCATCGTACTGGGTCTCGTGCAGGGTCTGGGCGAGTTCCTTCCCATCTCCTCGAGCGGCCATCTGCTCCTCGTTCAAAGGATATTCGGCATAACCGAAGGCGGTCAGCTCATGACCGTGCTGCTGCACGTCGCCACTCTCGCCGCGGTCTGCATAGTCTACCGTGAGCAGATCCTGGCCATCATCAAAAAGCCCCTGCAGTGGAAGACGCTCTGGCTGATAGTCGCCACGCTCGTCACCGTCGTGATAGCCGTCGCGTTCAAAAAGGTATTCGACGCGGCCGAAAGCGGCAAATATTTGGGCTTCTGCTTCATAGGCACCGCCCTCATACTCACCGCGGCGGAATACGCCAAGGCGAGGATCCCGCGCACCCGCACCAGCAACACCATGAAGTGGTATCACCCCGTTATTATCGGCGCGCTGCAGGGCGTCGCCGCGCTTCCCGGCGTCTCGAGATCCGGCGCCACCATCACCGGCTCGCTCTTCTGCGGCGTCAAAAAGAAGGAGGCGGCGGAGTTCTCCTTCCTGCTCTCCATCCCCGCCATTTTGGGAGGCGCGGTGCTTGAAGTGCCCGATCTTATCAAAAACGGCACGGGCGATTTCACCTGGTACGGCATTCTCATCGCCATGCTCGCCGCGGGCGTTTCCGGTTATTTCGCCATACGTTTCATGATCCGCCTCATAACCAAAAAGAGCTTTGCGGGCTTCATTATCTACACGCTCGTGCTCGGCGTTTTCGTGCTGCTTAATCAGTACGTACTCCACCTGTTCTGATATCAGGAGGAAGCATATGCAGACAAAAGACAAAAGCGCAAAGGCCCGCGCATTCGATCCATACGAGCGTTCGTTCATCCCGCGCCACGATCTTGTGACGCTGGCGATAATTTTCGCCGTCTGCTTCGTGCAGTGCTGCGTGCTCTCATACTTTTACGTCCCCTTCCACTTCCTTTCGGGCGGCGTGACGGGTCTTTCCCTGCTCTTCAACTATCTTTGGAAGATACCGCGCTTTGCGGTGCTGCTGGGGCTCAATATCCCCATCGCCATTTACGGCATCAGGAACCAGGGCTGGAAATTCGCCCTGTTCAGCCTTTTCGCCACGCTCTGCTACTCGCTGATGTTCGAGCTGCCCCTTATGGACCGTATCAGCTCCGCGAGCAAGCTCGGCGACAACGCCCTGCTCTCCGCGATAGTGGGCTCGGCGATAATCGGCGTGACCAACTCGTTCGTCGTCAAGCGCGGCGCGACCGTAGGCGGCATAGACGTCATCACCGTCGTGCTCTCGCGCAAGCTCTCCATACCCGCCGGCTCGTTCAATATCGTATTCAACCTGATAATAATGAGCTTCCTCATCCCCACTTACGGCATTGAGGTGGCGCTCGAGAGCATGGTCGCCATGTTCGTGACCAATATGGCCTACAATTTCGCTCTGCGCGGAGTCAATCACAGCATGGCCGTGTTCATAATCAGCGAGCAGTGGGACGAGATCGCTCCCCAAGTGCTGCAGCAGATGCGGCGCGGCGTGACCTATATCAACGCCGAGGGCGCTTACACCGGCCAGCCCCGCAAGCTCGTTTACTGCATAGTCAAGACCACCGAGCTCGCCAAGCTCAAGAGCATAGTCAAGGAGCACGACCCCAAGGCGCTCTTCTCCATCATAGAGACCACCGAGGTCGTCGGGCGCGGCTTCGGCACCATGAACTGATCAAAATGCATTTTGCAAAGGAGATAAACCCATGAATAAGATCGTTGACGCAATCATCGAACGCGACCGTGAAAAGCTGATCGCCTCGCTGCAGGAGAGCATCCGCATACCCAGCACCGAGGGCGCGGCGGAGGAGGGCGCTCCCTTCGGAAAGCCCGTCGCGGAGGCGCTGGAGCACGCATTGAAGACCGCCGAGGGCCTCGGCCTTGCCGCGGAAAACATGGAGGGCTACGTCGGCTGCATAGAGCTGGGCGAGGGCGAGGAGATGCTCGGCGTCGTATGCCATCTGGACGTCGTGCCCGAGGGCACCGGCTGGGATCACCCCGCTTACGGCGCGGAGATAGAGGACGGCATCATGTACGGCCGCGGCACCCTTGACGACAAGGGCCCGGCTTTCGCCTCCATATACGCGCTCGCCGCCATCAAGGAGGCCGGCATACCCCTGAAGCGCCGCATCCGCATAATACTCGGCACCAACGAGGAGACCGGCTGGGGCTGCATGAATTACTATAAGGAGCACGGCGAGGCTCCGACGCTTGCCTTCACTCCCGACGGAAATTACCCCGTCGTCAATTCGGAAAAGGGCATACTGCACACCACCTTTGAGAAGCGCTTCGAAAGCCGCATCCGCATGAAGGCCGGCACCCGTCCGAACGTCGTTCCCGGCCGCACGGAGATATTCGTGCCCGTATGCTCCTGCAGGGTGAACGAAGCCATCGCCGCTTCCGGGCTCGATGATTTCACTTTCGAGGTTGAGGACGCCGAGGGCGGCACGAGCATCACCGTTATCGGTCTCGACGCGCACGCCTCCATGCCCGAGGACGGCAGGAACACCATACAGGCCGCCTTCACAGTGCTCGACAAGCTGGGTATTGACGGCGAGGACGGCAGGGTGATCGCCCGCATGCACGAGGCGCTCGGCATGGGTCTGCACGGCGAGAGCATGGGCCTTGACATCACCGACGCTTCCGGCAGGCTGACGCTGAATCCCGGCGTTATCGAGTGGAACGAGAACGGCATAGTCGATTTCAAGATCGACGTGCGCCATCCCATCTCCGTTGAGGCGGAGCAGGTGAAGGAGGCGCAGAAGGCCGCTCTCCAAATGGAGATAATCCACGAGCACGCGCAGCACGGGCTTTACGTTCCCGCGGATTCCGAGCTCGTTTCCAAGCTGTTGGACGTCTACGCGGAGCGCAGCGGCAACCGCCTGCCCCCGCTTGCGATAGGCGGCGGCACCTACGCCCGCGCCTTCGACAACGCGGTCGCCTTCGGCAGCGAGATACCCGGTCATCCCGCTCCCGTGCATATGCCCAACGAGTTCATATCCATTGAGGATCTGATGTTCAACGCGCATATGATAGCCGACGCGATGCTCGCGCTGGCCGAATAATCGAACAATGCAATATTAAGGCTCCCGCGGTTTGATCGCGGGAGCCTTTACTCTTTTACCGATCGGTTATTCCGCCGGCAGCAGATCGACGACCGCTATCTCGGGCGGGTTGAATACGCGGGGGAATTTGCCGTGCCCGTCGAGGCCGGAGGTGATGACCATATTCATATTCCCCTCGCTGAAAAATCCCATATCGTGCTTGGGAAAAAGCCCCTCGTTCGTCCAAACGGCGCCCAGGCCGAACGGCATGCGGACGACGCCGCCGTGCGTATGCCCGCAGACCACGAGGTCTATCTCCCAATCCATCGCGCTCTCGTCGAGCACGTAGCTGTCCGGGCGGTGCGAGATCATGAGCTTGAAATCGTCCGTCCTACAGTAATCCTCAAGGAAGGTCTTGCGGCTCTCAAAGGAAAAATCGGTCTCGTCCGGCGTCTGAAAAGCGAAGGGATAGAAGCCGCCTATGCGTATGCTCTGCCCGTTTATCTCAGCCTCGACGTACTCGCTCTCCAAAAACACCGCGCCGGTCGCCTCCAGCCTTTCGCGCAGCTTGGAGGGAGGGCCCTGGAATACGTATTCCCTGTTCTGCCTGCCGGCATACTGACAGTATACGTCGTAATCGTGATTGCCGGGGGCGAAATACACGGGCGCGATATTAACAAGCCGCTCGAAGAGCGAAACGAGCTCGTCCTTCTGCTCCGCGGTATTGTAATGCTCGAGCATATCGCCGCAGACGCAGATGATATCGGGCTCCTGCTCCGCCGTTCTGTCCACAAGGAGCTGATTTGTCTCGTCGAATTTCCTGCGGTGCAGATCGGAAATGAGCACGACGCGGACGCTCTCCGTCAGCTTTTCGGAGCGGAGCTCGTAATTCGAGACCGTGATGTCCTTATTCCAGCGCAGGGAGAGGAGCGCGGCGGCAAAAAAGCCCAACAGTACGGCTCCCGCGCAGATGAGAGCGATAAGCCATCCGCGCTTTATGCGCGGGACCTTTTTATTCTTTTCGAGTAATGCGTTTGAGTTTTCCATGCCGGTATTATAACCGAAAAGCCGCGCGGGGGCAAGTTTTTAATAAAATACGGAGCCCGCGCAAGCGGGCTCCGCTGGTTTGCTTTTGATTACTTGCCGATGGTGGCGACCATGACGGCCTTGATGGTGTGCATACGGTTCTCGGCCTCGTCGAAGACTTTGCTCCCGCGAGCTGTGCGAGCCACAGCGGGTCAGCGTGCCGCGCCGCGACAGGCGCGGAATGCGATCACCGGAGAAAGTAGGATCGCACCTGCGAGTCAATTCCGCAGTAATTGTTGAGTGCAAGACGGGGCGGACTGCCGTTCCTGCGGAACAGGCTGCCGCCCGGCTCATACCTTTTCAAGCATTCACCGGATGCTTGAAATTGCCTGCGGCAACCGGTATTCGCCCTCCTGCGAGACATATCCCTGCAAATCCTGACGGCATAAAATACGGAGCCCGCGCAAGCGGACTCCGCTGAAGGTTTGCTTTTGATTACTTGCCGATGGTGGCGACCATGACGGCCTTGATGGTGTGCATACGGTTCTCGGCCTCGTCGAAGACCTTGCTCATGGACGAACGGAACACCTCGTCGGAGACTTCCATCTCGGTCAGGCCGAACTTCTCATAGATGTCGCGGCCGACGGAGGTCTCGAGATCGTGGAAGCTGGGCAGGCAGTGCAGGAAGATGACGTCGGGATTGTGGGTCATCTTCATCATGTCCATGGTCACGCGATACGGCTCGAGGAGCTTGATGCGCTCGGCGAACTGATCCTCCTCGCCCATGGATACCCAAACGTCGGTATAGATGGCGTCCGCGCCGTCGACGGCGGCGATATCCTCGGAGAACTCGATGGAAGCGCCGGTCTCGGCCGCGAGCTCACGCATCTCGCCAACCAGACCCGCCTCGGGCCAGAGGCACTTGGGAGCAATGCCGACGAAGCTCATGCCGAGCTTGGCGGAGATGATCATGAGGGAATTGCCCATGTTGTTGCGGGCGTCGCCGACGTAAACGAGCTTGACCTTGTTGACGGGCTTGGCGATGTTCTCACGGATGGTGAGCAGGTCGGCAAGCACCTGGGTGGGATGATACATATCGGTAAGACCGTTCCAAACGGGAACGCCTGCATACTTGGCAAGGAGCTCAACGGTCTCCTGCTTGAAGCCGCGGAACTCGATACCGTCATAGAAACGGCCGAGGACCTTCGCGGTATCCTCCATGGATTCCTTCTTGCCCATCTGAGAGTTGGAGAGGAAGGTAACGTTCGCGCCCTCGTCATAGGCGGCGACTTCGAAAGCACAGCGGGTACGGGTGGAGGTCTTTTCGAAAAGAAGAACGACGTTCTTGCCTTCCATCAGATCGCCCTTGATGCCGGCGCGCTTCTTAGCCTTGAGGTCGGCGGCGAGGTTAAGGAGGTACATGATCTCCTCGGGGGTGTAGTCCTTGAGCGTCAAGAGGTGACGGCCTTTAAGATTAACGGGCATATGTTTTTCTCCTTTGCTGATATAGGGTTTACACGCAGATTATAACAGAATACCCGCCGGAATTAAAGCGGGTAAGCTGTTTTTTGCGCAATATACTTTTTATTGTTCAGCCTTATCCTTCTTCGCCTTTCTCAGGGCGCCTATCCTTGCGAATATGAAAACCACAAACGCGCCTATCGAGAGCGCCATCTCATAGCTCTTCATCTGGACCACCCAATCGTATTTATCGTAGAGGTCGCAGAACACGACGAGTGAGGAGCGATTCGGCCCGAGGTAGAACATATTGACGTCCGCGCCGGGAATAAGCATCGGAAGCAGTATGTTGAGGAAGAGCGCCGTATAGCAGCAGATTATGAAGAGCACGAACGCACGGAAGAAATCGCGGAAGGTGCAGCCGCCGCGCCCGGTAACGGCAATGAGCAGTCCTATGAAGACGAGCAGCATATGCCATGTGAGCGAGTGGAAGGTAGGCAGGATGTGGGAGAGCAGTATGCCTGAGGGGTTTACAAACGCCGAAAATCCGCTCATGAAGGTGTAGGTCATCATGAACGTGAGCATGGCCTTACGAACGACGCTCTCCTTTTTAAGATAGGAGGCGATGGGCGCCAGGTAGATCGGCAGACTGCAGAGCTGGAACGGGAAAAGATAGGCCGTTTCGGTAAGGCTGCAGTTATGTATGGCGAAATAATAGAAGGATATCTTTATTACCTCCATGCCGACGAGCACGAAGCCCACCGTGCGAAGCACCCTGTTGAAGGTCTTTTCGCTGCATTTTCTCAGGAGCACCGCGCCAGCGATCGAGGCGGAGAGGCCTATCGCGAAGAACAGTATGTGGAGCAGCCCCCACGCTTCGGGGTGCTGCGGGAATTCGCCGGCAAGCGAGGTGAAAAAGGAAACGAAGAATTCTTTCATGTTCTCCTCCGAGATTATTATAACCGTTGTGTCTTTGCTGATTATAGCACTGATCGCGGCGATTGACAATGATCTCATTGAAATGAAAAAAGAGCGGGGACACCGCTCTTTTCATTTGCTTTATCAGTTGCCGAACCTGGTGCCGTTGAAGCGGACGCCGGGGCCCATGGTGCTGGAGAGGACGAGGGACTTGATGTAGGTGCCCTTCGCCGCAGCGGGCTTCGCCTTGATGATGGCGTCCATGAGGACGTTCAGGTTCTCAACGAGCTTCTCCTTACCGAAGCTGGCCTTGCCGATGGGGCAGTGGCAGATGTTGGTCTTATCGACACGATACTCGACCTTACCGGCTTTGATATCGGCGATGGCCTTCGCCACGTCCATGGTAACGGTGCCGCTCTTGGGGTTAGGCATGAGGCCCTTAGGACCGAGGACGCGGCCTATGCGGCCGACGACGCCCATCATGTCGGGAGTAGCTACGCAGACGTCAAATCCAAACCAGTTTTCGGTCTGGATCTTCTTGACCATTTCCTCGTCGCCTACGAAATCGGCGCCGGCTTCCTGAGCCTCACGAGCCTTATCGCCCTTGGCGAAAACGAGAACGCGCACAACGCGGCCGGTACCGTGGGGCAGAACGACTGCGCCGCGGACCTGCTGATCGGCGTGACGGGAGTCGACGCCGAGGCGGATGTGAGCCTCGATAGTCTCATCGAACTTGGCCTTCGCAGTGCCGAGAACGACTTCGATACCCTCAGCGGGATCGTAGAGCTTCGCGCGCTCGATGGTCTTCATGCTGTCATTGTATTTCTTACCGTGCTTCATATTCTACCTCTCAGTCTGTCACGACGACGCCCATGGAACGAGCGGTGCCTGCGACCATGCTCATGGCGGCTTCGATGGAAGCGGCGTTGAGGTCGGGCATCTTCATCTCGGCGATCTCACGGACCTGAGCCTTGGTGATCTTGGCGACCTTGGTCTTATTGGGGACGCCGGAACCGGACTCGATGCCGCAGGCCTTCTTGATGAGGACGGATGCGGGCGGGGTCTTGGTGATGAAGGTGAAGGAACGGTCCTGATAAACCGTGATCACGACAGGGATTATGAGCCCTGCCTGCTTGGCGGTGCGCTCATTGAACTCCTTACAGAAGCCCATGATGTTGAGGCCGTGCTGACCCAGAGCGGGGCCGACGGGCGGTGCGGGTGTTGCTTTACCTGCAGGGATCTGCAGCTTGACAAAGCCGGTTATCTTCTTTGCCATTTTTGATTTCCTCCTAAAATAATGTGGTGCTTGCGGAGTATAGGGGAGAGATTCCCCCGTTCCTCCCACTTATGAAAACCCCCGAAGGGGAGACCATACAGTGAATGATCAGAGTTTCTGGATGTCGATAAAGTCGAGCTCCATGGGAGTGTCCTTACCGAAGAGCGAAACGAGAAGCTTGACCTTCTGCGTTTCAACGTTGATGTCCGTGACAGTGCCGATAAAGTTGGCGAACGGGCCGTTGACGATGCGGACGGATTCGCCCGTTTCAACGTCAAGCTTGAGGCTCATGCGCTCAACGCCCATCGCGGTGACCTCCTCATCGGTGAGGGGAATGGGCTTGTTGCCGGTGCCTACGAAGCTGGTGACGCCCCTGGTGTTCCTTACGACATACCAGGTGCTGTCCGTCATGATCATCTTGACCATAACGTAGCCGGGGTAGACCTTGCGCTGATATACCTTGGGCTTCTTGGAGCCTTCGGGCATCTCGGATACCGTTTCGGTGGGGTACTTGACCTCGAAAATAAGGTTCTGCAGGTTGCGGTTCTGGATCGTTTTTTCCAGATCCTCCTTGACCTTGTTTTCATAACCCGAATAGGTATGCACGACGTACCAGCGGGGCTCGGTCGGCGTTTCGTCGTCGTAATGAGTCCTGTCCTCGGTAACGTCTATCGCTTCGGCGTTTTCTATTTTGTTCTTTACCTCTTCTGTCATATCGGGTAGACCTTATTTGCCGAGATTGGCAAGGAACTGGAACGCGGAACCGAAGGCGAGGTCGAGAAGACCGATGATGATCGCCATCAGAGCGCAGAACGCGATTACCGCGAGGCAGTAGTTGATGAGCTCCTTCTTGCTGGGCCATGTAAGCTTCTTGACTTCGGAGAAGACCTCCTTGAAATACTTACCTATTCCCTTGAAGAAGTTGCCTATCCTCTGGAAAAAGTTGGGCTTAGCCTGGATCTCTTTGTTAGCCATAGTCGATTCCTCTTTTACTTGGCTTCCCTGTGCAGGGTGTGCTTACGGCAGAAACGGCAATACTTGTTGAACTCAAGACGATCGGGATCGTTCTTCTTGTTCTTAAAGGTATTGTAGTTCCTCTGCTTGCATTCGGTGCAGGCAAGTGTGATCTTTACGCGCATGGTATTATCCTCCTTGAAAGATTGCGGTCCAATCGACCGTTTTTGCGGTCTTCCGCTTATTCAGCCGTACTTTTATACAAGCCAAATAACGCCCCTTCACAGGGGCTTTAGTACTTTACCACAAGTCAGCTCCCGTGTCAACCGCATTTTTTGAGCGTTTCAAAATATATTACTTCAAAAAACACAGGTCTTTCATAGCTTTTTTTAAGGTCTCATTTTCCTCTTTCAAGCGTTAATCACTTCATATTGAGGTGACGATCACTCTTCGATATCAATATGTTGGGCTTTATTCCATTTTAACGATATTAAAAGAACACGGATAGGATCCGTGTTCTTTGATTAGCTTTTTCAGTTTCTCATCAGCCTTACCGGCAGCACGAGATAATAGAATTTATCTCCGTGCACGGGCTCTGCAACGCAGGGAGTCACGCTCGTATTGAAGGAAAGAGCGATCTCATCATCGTCTATCGCCTTTATGATATCGAGAAGGTACTTCGCGTTGAAGGCTATCTCGATCGGGCTGCCTATGAGGTTGATGGGCGTGCTCTCGTTGATGCTGCCCGTTTCGCTCTTGGCGGAGATCTTAAGCTGCTCGTTGTCGAAATCGAGCTTTATGAGATTGTTCTGCGTCTCTTTGGAGAAGAGGGAGGCTATCTCAAGGCTCTCAAGCAGCTCGGCCCTGTTTATGACTACCTTCGAAGTGGATTTCTTCGAAAGGATATTCCTGTAATTGATGTATTCGCCCTTAAGCAGCCTTGCCTTTATCTTGGTCGTTCCCATGTTTACGGTTATATGGGTGGCCGAAAGGGTGACGGTTATCTCATCCTCGGTATCGGAGAGTATGTTGGCGATATCCTGCATGGTCCTTGCGGGAACCACGGCGTTGCGCTTTTCGCCGTTAACGCTGACCTTTTCCGTCCTCTTTGCAAGACGGAAGCCGTCCAGCGCAACGAGATTGAGCTCGCCTTCCTCGGTGAACTCCATAAGCACGCCGCGAAGTATGGCCTTGCCCTCGTCCTCGCCGGCGCAGCAGAACGCGGTCTGCTTTATCATGGAACGGAATACGTTCTGCTTGATGTTGAAAGTAATGTCGCTCCTCACCTCATCCATCTGAGGATAGGTCTCCGCGCTGAAATACTGGAGCGAAGAACGGGATCTGCCCGTCTCGACCTTCATTGAATTGTTGTCGCCGGTCTCGAATTCGATCCTTTGGCCCTTCATCCTCCTGACAAGATCCGCGGTAAGACGCCCGGGAAGAACGAGGGAACCGTCCTCCTCGACCATGGCGGGGATCAATGTCTCTATCTGAACGGAAGAATCGGAGCATTTGAGGAAAAGCTCGCTTCCGAAGGTGCTTACGAAAATGCCCTTCAATATGGGGGTCTCCACGTTGGGAGAGAGCGCTTTCGTAACTACGGCAAGCGCCTCGTTCAGTTCGTTAGTTTCAACGCTGAATTTCATTTTGATTGCCTCCTTTATAGGATCGTCGTTGATATAATTAATTTAGCAGTATCAGCAGGGGGTGAGGATTCTGCGGAAAATCCCGTTAAGGCTTTGAAAGCCTTGATTTTTTCGCGTGGAATCGAATGGGAATAAACTGTGGAAAAAGGCTTGGTTTTCCATATTTTCATTATTTTATGGGTTTTACATTTCCATAAATAAGTTTTTAATATGGAAAACTACTAAAACTCCGCCTTAATCCCTGTCGTCCTCATCATAGCCGCAGGGGATGAACAGCTTGATCAACTGCGCTATCCTGTCAGCCTTTTCCTCATGCGCAAGATGGCCCGCGTTCCTAACGAGGGTGTACTTCACGCTCGGCATAACGGCCTGGAAGAGGTTAGCCATATCGGTGGGATGCCATTTATCTTCGCTGCCCCAGAGTATGAGAGCGTCGGTCTTGACGTCCTTCAGGGAATGGATGACCTCCTCGTCGTCATAGCAGGAGACGCAGGTGCGGATAATGCGCTTGCTCTCGGGAGAAGCGATGGGCTTGTAATACTCGTTCACCAGATCGTCCGTATGGTTGGTGAGATCGAAGAAGCATTCGGAAAGCATCTTCTTAACGGATTTATAGCTGATCATGCGGGAAGCGATGCCGCCGAAAATGCGGTTGTCGATGCTCCTTATAGAGGAGGGCATATCAGGAGTGATGCCGCCCGGGGAAAGAAGGACGATCTTGCCGACCTTTTCGGGATAGCGCTTCGCGAAATTGATAACGTAGCCCGCGCCCATGGAGAAGCCGAACATATGCGCCCAGTCGATATTCATTGCTTCCATGAAGTGCTCGATGAAATCGGCCATCTCGTCGAGGGTGTAGTTGAAATAGAAGGGCCTTTCCGAATAACCGAAGCCCACGAGATCCAGCGCGGTAACGCGGAATTTGCCGCTGAGCCTCGAAATGAGCTCGCGGAAGGTATAGAGGGACTGGCCTACGGAGTGAATGAGTATCAGATCCTCGCCCTTGCCCTGCTGTATGAAGTGGATCTTCGCGGTCTCGTACCTTGCGTTGATCTCCCTTACGGATTGGAACCTGCGCTCGGCCTCCGCCTCGCTGGATTCGGCGTCCTCAAGTGCGTTGTCGCGCGCAAGGATATCCTCCTCAAGCTGATCGTTCAGTATGCGAAGCTCGGTCTCCAGCCTGTCACAGATGTTCTTCTGCGTCCTGCGGTCGCGCTCGGCCATCTGATAGGAATTGTTTATGGAATCGAAGGCTGCCTTCTTGGTGTTGTAAATATTCTCGGACTTCTTCATCACGGTATGCTTTTCATCCATGATCTCCCTTGCCCGATCCATCTCTTCCTTGGCGGCGAGGACATCCTCATGCCTTCTCTTGACCTCGGTCTCGGCGTTGAGGAGGGCCTTCTTTATATCGACGAGGCCGACTTCGCGGTTTTTGACGTCCTTCACGGTGAACTCGAGATCGTCCTGCGTCTTCTCAAAGCTGGTGCTGAGGGAGGTGTACCTTGCCTGCGCCTCGGCGGCCTTTGCGGAAGCGGCGGAGGACTTGGCGCGGAGCGCGTCGAGCTCGGCCTTGCAGGAGTTCGTCATCTCGTAAACCTTGTTGTAATTGATCTCGGCCTTGCCGTTCACTTCCTGAGCGTTCTCAAGGGCTTCCTCGGCCTCGCGCTTGGCGGTCTCCGCGGTCTCTACCCTGGCTGCCGCTGCGGCGAGCTTGGATTTTAAGGATACCACCCTCGCCTTCAAGGCTTCCTTATCGGTCTTTACGGATTCCTTTACGGCGTTCTCCGCCGCGGCGACGGACTCGATAAGGGAGGCGTTGTCCGCGGTGGCCTTGGTGTATTCCTTGGCGGCGGCGGCAAGCGCCTTCTGCGCATCGGAAAGCCTTCTCGCTTCCTTCTTCAATACGGCGGAAAGCTGAGCGGTCTTCTCGGAAAGCTCGGTAAAGCGGTCGTTCTTCTCGCTCTCGAGCCTCGCGGCCTCGCGCGCTTCCTCGCGGGCATTGTCGGCAATGACCTTCGCTTCGGCGACTTCGCTCCTCGTGGAGGTGAGCCTGCCCTCGTGGCGGGCGCCGTCCTCCTTGGCGTTGGCGAGCGCGGATTCCGCTCCGGAGAAATTGGCGCGGCAGTCGTTAAGAACGAGAGTGGCTTCCCTCTCGGCGGCGACGGCGGCGTTGTAGGCCTTTTCAAGCGCCTCGAACGAACCGCGCTTAACGGTGTAGATGCTGTTCTTCTCATCGAAATCGGCGGCCGCTTCATCGAAATAGCCGCGCTTTTCGTCAAGCTCGGGCTGCATCGCCCTCTGCTGGGAGACTATCTCGGCGAGTATGTTCTTGGCCTCGTCGAGCTCCTCTTCCTTGAGGGTGCGGAGCTTCTCCGTGTTGGCGGCCTTGTCCTTTGCCTTTGCGGCAAGGCGCGCCTTGTTCTCGGCTACGCTCTTCGCGGAATGCGCGGCGGATTTATCCTTGTTGTGCTCGCGGACTTCGGTCCTGTCCACGGGCAGAGCGCTCGGAAGGACTACGGAAACGTAATCCCCGGTGTGCTCGTTATTCATGAATCGCTTGACTTCGAGTGAAAGGTTCACAGTGACCCCCTTATTATGTAGGCCCGCCAAAGGCGGTTATTGGCTTTTTCGGGACGCGGTTTTGAGGACACCGAATAAAAGGGCATACCTCAAGATTATATCCCAGCATTTTATTTTACCCAATTTTGGACATACATGCAACAGTTTTTTTATTTTTTGATAAAATATTGGGACTAATGGAGAAATGATCGGCCGGCAAAGAAAAAAGATGAGACACCGCACGCATTACAGGCGAAGTCTCATTCTTTGTCGTTGAAAAGAAAAGCGATCGTTCGGAAAGGATAGGGCGAAGCATAAGACGCAGTCCAAAGAAAAGCATCGCAAAGCTGCGTCTGTTATACGTCTCAGGAGTTGAGGCTTTCAAGAAATGAAGCAAATTCAAGCGATTCTGCCTGAAACAGGTTTCCTTTCCGATCCATTACATAAACCGCTCCGATCTTTATTTTACTTCCGTCCGAATACTGCAGCTCCAATGCGGTATTTCCGAGCGGCGCCGGGGCCCCGGTGATCTTTTTATAGCTCTGATCGGCAAGCTTGCTGATGATAAGATCTATTTCATCGGGGTTTTCGATCTTTATTTGTTCAGATGACGGATCGTCAAAAACGATAACGATGCTTTGGGGTCTTTCATCTTTAATATCCAGTATTTCGTTCAGCCTGTATGTTTTTTGTGAACATCCCGCAATTAGCATCATCAAGGGTATGATAAGAAGAAAAATTAAACCCTTTTTCATAATAAGACTCCTTCCTTTTATTTGAACTTGTATTAGGCCCAAGTAAGCGGCGATCACAGAAGAGGCCTTAGAGGGATGGAGTACTCGTGCCCCTCTTCGGCATTCGGATCGGGATTTATATCGATCGTTATCTCATTCCCTTCAAACCACAGCCTTCCGCCGTTTTCGCGCATGCCATATGAATCGATGAGGGAAATAAGAAGCATCAGATCCGATTCGCTGCCGGAAACCGGCATATCCCCTTCGCCGGGGCAAAGCCTGATGAAGGCCGAGCCGACGGACTCTGCGTGAACCAACCCATCGTCGCCCACGGGAGGCTTGCCGTCGTACTCGTAGGCGCCTTCATAATAGAACTTTTCGGGAAGGAGCGATCCATCGGGATCCGAAACGGTAATTATATAGCGGCCGTCCGCCTCAAATATTATGACGAACCAGCCCTCCTCCGTCCTCTCGCGGCGTCCGGTGAAGAGGACTCCCGTCTGCAAAGTGCCTTCCGGGGCGAATGGGTCCTCAATAATGAATTCATAACGCAGAGCGCCTGATCCGACGATCAAGGCCTCATTTTCTATATGGCCCGTCAGTATGAGGTCGGAGCCGCCGTGCCAATCCTTGAAGCTCACCGTGTTGGAATCAGGGTCCCATTCATAAGGAATATCGGTTCTTTCGCCCGAAGAGAAATCATAGACCGTGCATACATTATTATTCCCGAACACAAGCTCGAGGTTTTCTTCGGGCAGGCTCCAAGTGCGGTTCCTGAAATCCAAGGCTTCGGTGTTTGTTTTGTACTCTCCGTCCGTAAAGTCGTAAGCCTCTCTGTCTGCGAGGTCAAAGTGCATTCCGGGCTCATCCTCCGTGGACAAAACGATGTATTCGCCGCCGAAGGTAATTTTCGCCTCGCCGTACGCGGATTCATCCTCCAGATAGACCTTGAGAAGGCCTTCTTCGATGCAGTACCAGCCCTTTCCTGCGAAGGCAAGAACATTGTTTTCCCTAACGATATAAATCGAAAACGCGCCGTTTTCATCAAAATCGAACGCGCTGTTTGCGTTGACGCCAACCCACAGGCCGACATACTTAAGATCGTCGCCCTTGGGCTTATAGAAGCTGTAGGAAGCGTTCTCGGGAGAGATGCGATCCGGGTCGTTTTCCGCAAGCGTCTCAACGTAAACGCTCGAAAAAGGGATCCCTATGGCAAGAAGCTTTATCCCTTCGCCGGGGAAGCCGTCCGAATGAGGCATAGGGTCGATCCTCGAGCGGTGAAGTATACCAGGAAGCGAGAAAGCAAGCAGTACCATTACGGCCGTCAGAACCGCAGCGGCGGCGGCGAACCGGTATTTGGCGGCAGGGAGCTTGATCTTGGAGGCGCCCGTTCCCGCAGAACTATGGGCCGGCTTCTCGGCAAGGCAGCGATCTATCAGCCCTTCGTCTATTCCGGATACCGCGTCAAACATCCTCGTGTCTGTCATATCAGTGCGCCTCCTTCAAATAACGTGTCAGCTTTTTGAGTGTTTTGGAAATACGGCTTCGGACTTGGTTTTCTTTCATTCCATAGAAGCGAGCGATCTCGGAATTGTTATCAAGCAGATAGTATTTGCGAATGAAGATACCGGCGTCCTTTATATTGAGCGTTCTGAGAAATGCGCTGAGCAAAGCCGAAAGCGCATCGGAGGAGAGCTCTTTTCCGGGCGGAACGCAGGCTTCTAGCTCGGGAAACATGTAGGAGCCGTTATCTATGATCGATTCCGCAGGTACCGAAAGGACCTCGGCTATCCGCAAAAACGTGTTATGATCCGGACGCCTCATTCCGGTTTCCCATTTTGAGACAAGTTCCCTTGAAACAAACAGTCTGTCGGCGAGCTCCTGCTGAGTCATGTTCGCCGCAGCCCTTGCCTGCTCTATTCTTTTGCCTGCATCCATAGTTAACCGCTCCCAAGCCGTATTTATAGCTCTTTTATTTTATATCACGCCTTTCATACAAAGGCAAGGTACAATCCGCACCCGGCGTGAACGCGTCCTGATGTGCGGATCGATCGGCTTAGAGCTCTGCCGATGTTAGACGGCTGTCAAAAAAAGCTTGGGCGAACCGCATTCGCCCAAGCTTTGAATTTTATCGATGATCGGTCATCTGTCCTCTCTGAAATAAGATAGACCGAGCGAGGAGGGGGGCAGATCCTCCTTCTTGTGGCGGAGCGATACCATTATGAGAACGATTATCGTCACCGCGTAGGGGAGCATCTTGAATACCTCCTGCATGCTCCTCGTAAGGCCGGGGATGTAGTTGTAGAGCCAGTACAGCGCGCCGAAGAGGTACGCGCCCCAGATAGAGCGGAGAGGCTTCCACGTGGCGAATATTACCAGAGCGACGGCCAGCCAGCCGAGCGCCTCGATATTGCCGTCGTTCGCCCAGGTGCCGTTGATGTAGTCCATCACGTAGTAGAGCCCGCCGAGGCCCGATATCGCCGCGCCGGTGCAGGTGGCGAGGTACTTGTACCTTATTACGTTGATGCCGGCCGCGTCCGCGGTGGCGGGATTCTCGCCGACGGCGCGAAGGTTCAGGCCCTTGCTCGTCCTGTTGATGAAGAGGCTGAGGAGTATCGCTATTATCACCGCGACGTACACCATGAAGCCGTAGCTGAGGAATACCTTGTCGAAGCCGTCCAGCACGCCGCCGAGCACCCGCAGGAAGCCGCTCGACGAAGCGCCCTTCGATACCAGGGCGACGAGCGCGTCGGAAAGCTTCTGAGTGGCGCAGAACGCGCTCGAGGTGGCGGGAACGGAGATCTGGCCAACGCCGCCCGCGAGCTTCGAAAGGCTGCCGCCGAAGAAGTTCGCAACGCCGCTGCCGAGTATGGTCAGCGTAAGGCCGGTGACGTTCTGGTTCGCGCGGAGCGTGACCGTCAGGAAGCTGTAAATGAGGCCGCCCAGCACGGAGCATATCAGCGTCCCCGCGAGAGCGACGAGCATACCGACGAACGGGACGGGCGAGGCCGAGGCGTTTTCATAAAGGAAGGAGCCTATGAGGCCGCCGATGCCGCCGAGATACATAATGCCGGGCACGCCCAGGTTCAGGTGGCCGGATTTCTCCGTCAGTATCTCGCCCAGGCTTCCGAACAGGATCACCGTTCCGAAGGAGATCGCGGTGGTTATGAGGGTGATTATCTGTATCACTGTCGTGCTCATTTATCCGCCCTCCTTCCGCTCTTACCGGTGAATTTGATTTGATAATTGATGAAGAATTCGCTTCCCAGTATGAAGAAGAGGATTATGCCCTTGATAATATGGGAAACGTCGTTGGAGAGGCTGAATTCGGAGGCTATCGCTATGGCGCCCTTTTCAAGGAAGACCAGCACCGCCGATATCAGTATCATAACGAAGGTGTTGAACTTGGCGAGCCACGCGACGATTATCGCAACGAAGCCCCTTCCGCCCGCGGTCGCCGCAGAGATGGTGTGATCCGCTCCCGCGACTGCGAGGAATCCGCCGAGGCCGCAGATCGCGCCGGAGAGCGTCATCGTCCTGACTATGACCTTCTTGACGTTCATGGCGGCGTACCTTGCGGTGTTCTCGCTCTGGCCGACGACGGCGATCTCGTAGCCGTGCTTGCTCTTTTTAAGGTAGAAGAACATGAACAGCACTATCGCTATAACGATCAGCACGTTAAGCAGATACGGCTGACCGACCGTGTTCTTGAGCAAACCGGTGTACCACGCGTTGGGATCGAGCTTGGCGAGGGCTTCCTTGCTCATGAAGGAGGGGAACCAGCCCGCCTGAGTGCCCGCGTTTATGAGACCGACGGTGTTGGAGCCCTTCGGATGCTCCCACTTGGGAATGAAATAGGAGGTGAGCTGTATGGCGATGTAGTTCATCATGAGGGTGAACAGCGTCTCGTTGGTGTTCCACCTCGCCTTGAAGAGCGCGGGTATTATGCCCCATATCGCTCCCGCGACGATGCTCGTCGCCGCCATTATCAGGAGCAGCAGCGGCGTGGGGATGTTCATGCCGCCCATATAGATCATGCAGGCCGCGGTGGCTATGCCGCCGACGAGCACCTGGCCCTCCGCGCCGATATTCCAGAAGCGCATCTTGAACGCCGGCGCAAGACCGACCGATATGCAGAGCAGCAGGGCCAGATCCCTCAGCCACGCCCATACCCTTCGGGTGGTGCCGAATACGCCGTTCGCCATGACGGCGTAGACCTTGACGGGATTCAGCTTTGTCAGCGCGTAGATGAGCACGCCGCAGACGACCAGCGAGAGCGCTACGGCGAGCAGCCTGATGCCCCAGCCGATGAAGCGGTTCATCCAGGCGGCCTTGCCCTTGAAAAGGGTGAAATCGACTCTCTTGGAAATATGGATCATGCCTGCGCCTCCTCGCTGGGAAGATGGGTCATCATGAGGCCGACCTCTTCCTTGGTGGTTTTGCGTCCGTCCACTATACCGCTGATCCTGCCCGCGCAGAGGACGAGTATCCTGTCGCAGAGCTCAAGCAGAACGTCCAGATCCTCTCCGACGTATATGACCGCCGCGCCGCGCTTTTTCTGCTCGTTCATGAGGCGGTAGATGGTATAGGAGGTGTTGATGTCGAGCCCTCGGACGGCGTAAGCGCTCATCATGAGGGAGGGGTTGCCGGAGATCTCGCGGCCGACGAGCACCTTCTGCACGTTGCCGCCGGAAAGCTTCCGAACGGGCGTCGTGATGCCGGGGGTCACGACCTCGAATTCCTTGACTATCTCCTGCGCAAGCTTGCGGGGGCGCTTCATGTCAACGAATACGCTGTTGCCCTCGGTATAGGTGCGGATCAGCATATTATCCGCAATATCGAGGTCTCCCACGAGGCCCATGCCGAGCCTGTCCTCCGGAACGAAGGCCAGATGCACGCCGAGCTTCTTTATCTCCATGGGCGTCTTCCCGATGAGGGAGGAGGTCTTTCCGTCCATATCGGTGAAGACTATGCTGCTGCCGGGCTTGGCGGGCTGAAGCCCCGCCACCGCTTCGAGCAGCTCCTTCTGGCCGCTGCCGGAGACGCCCGCCACACCGAGTATCTCGCCGCCGTAAGCGGTGAACGAAACGTCCTGAAGCTTCGTTACGCCCTCCGAATCGACTACGGACAGGTTCTCGACCTTAAGGCATTCGCGGATGTTCTCGGGCTCGGGCCTTTCTATGTTGAGGCTTACCGCGCGGCCGACCATCATATCGGTCAGCTGCTGGGGATTGGTGTCCTTCGTGGCGAGATCGCCTATATAGACGCCCTTTCTCAGCACGGCGACCCTGTCCGAAACGGCCATGACCTCGTGCAGCTTATGCGTGATGATGACTATGGATTTGCCGTCCGCCTTCATGTTGCGGATTATCCCGAAGAGGCGCTGCGTCTCCTGCGGGGTAAGGACGGCGGTGGGCTCGTCCAGTATGAGTATGTCCGCGCCGCGGTACAGGACCTTGACTATCTCGAGGGTCTGCTTCTCTGAAACGGACATATCGTAGACCTTCTTGTCGGGGTCTATGTCGAAGCCGTATTTCTCGCAGATATCCCTGACGGCCTTGCGGACGCTCTTGAGATCCAGCACGAATTTGCCCTTAAGGCCCAGCATTATGTTCTCCGCCGCGGTGAGCAGGCCGACGAGCTTGAAATGCTGATGGATCATGCCTATATGCAGATCGTACGCATCCTTGGGAGACCTGATGGAAACGGCCTTTCCGTTGACCTTGATAGTGCCCGCGTCGGGGAAATAGATGCCCGAGAGCATGTTCATAAGGGTGGTCTTGCCGCTTCCGTTCTCGCCGAGGAGCGAAAGTATCTCGCCGTGATAGATGCTTAGCGAGACCGAGCTGTTGGCAACGATCGAGCCGAAGGTCTTGGTAATGCCTATCATCTCGACCGCGGGATCCCCGCGGGGTATCGTCACCTTCTTTTTCTCGGCCGTGACGTTAGTTTTTTCTTCCAAAGCCGGATCCTCCTTCAAAGGATAAAAGCTCCCGGCGCTTAATTGCGGCCCCGCCGCGAAAAGCTCCCCGTGAGCTCCTTTTCTACCTCTTATATTATAATGCAGAACGAGCTCCTTGTCTATATTTTATCGGCAAATACGACAAGTTTTTTGAAAACGAAAAGGAGCTCCGCAAAAGCGGAGCTCCGTGCCTGTTAAGGATCAGTTGCCGGTGTTGGTGAGGGAGGTTATGCCGTCGATTATGATGCCGAAGTAGGGTGCGCTGCGGTACTCGGACTCATGGAAGTAACCGTCGGAAACGACCTCGATCTTCTCGCCCTCGTACTGAACGGCGGTGAAGTCGGCGTTCATGGTGGAGAAGTCGAATACGTAGGAGTCGAGAGTCTTGCCTTCAACGGTGAAGGTGGAGATATCGAACACGTGGAAGGTGCCGTTCTTGATGGACTCGATGACCTCGGCGACCTTCTCGGCGGTGCCGGGAGCGCAGGAAGCGCCGAGAGCGGAGATCATGACGGCGTCGGCTTCGTAACCGGCGGTGTAGTCATGCTGGACCTTCTTGCCGTCGATGAAGTCCTTGAGGACCATCTTGTAAAGGACGGACCAGTTGTTCTGAGCGGAGGTGAGCGCCGCGTTGGGGGCGACCTTCAGCATGTCGATGTTGTAACCTACGGAGTAGGCGACCTTGCCCTCCTTCAGAGCGGCCTCGACAGCGGAGGGAGCGCCGGTGGAGTCGGCGTGCTGACCGATGATGACGCAGCCCTTGGCCATGAGCGCCTTAGCGGTCTCGTTCTCCTTGTTCAGATCGAACCAGGAGGAGGTGTACATAACGTCCATGTGAGCATCGGGAACGATGGACTTGATGCCGAGGAAGAAGGCGGTGAAGCCGGAGACGACCTCAGCGTAGGGGTAAGCGCCGACATAGCCGATGTAGGGATCGGTAACGGTGCCGTTATCCATGAGCTCCTTGAGCTTCATGCCGGCGACGACGCCGGAGACGTAACGGGACTGATAGGTCTGGGGGAAGATGTTGACGACGTTCTCAAGGCCGCAGACGTTCGCGGTATCGCCGGTGGCGGGAACGAATACGACTTCGGGGAACTCCTGAGCGGCCTGTACCATGAAGGACTGATGACCGTAGCTGTTGGAGAAGATGATGTTGCAGCCGGCGTCGGCAAGCTCGCAGGCGGTGTCGTAGCAGGTGGCGTTCTCGGGAATGACGTACTTCCAGGTGACCTGCTCGTCCTTGATGCCGAGCTCCTTCATGGCCTCTTTGAAGCCCTCGATATGAGCGAAGGTGTAGCCCTCGTTCTCATCGCCGACGAGGATGACGCCGATCTTAAGGCCGGAAACGTCCTTGCCGGTCTCGCCGCCGTTCTCGGTGTTCTGAGGAGCCGCGGTGTTATCGGGATTGTTGTCCTCATGGTTGGTCTTGCAGGCGCAGAGAGCCAGCGCCATCAGTACGCAAAGTACTATTGCCAGGATCTTTTTCATGTTAACCTCCAAAGATAATTTAATCTTGTTTTGCGCCAAACCCCGACCTTTTGAGCGGGATTGGTATTACCTTTATATTTTATTCATACTGCGGATTTTGTCAATAGGGATATGGGGATTTCTGAAAATATAGAATAATAGGCAATAATTTCGTTCGGAGGCGCGTTCGGGGCGAAGGGGGGAGGATTTTACACAAACTTTACAAAAAGCTTACCGGAATTATATTGAACGAAAACGGGAAAAGTCATAAAATATACCCGTAAAAGGGCGAAAGGCCTTGCGGCCCGCCCCCGGAAAGGAGCAATCAAAATGTTACCCTTGTTACTCGCAGCCGGATTCTTCTCCGAATGGGCGTCCGCATGGGCGGCCAATATCGGCGGGATAGTCCTCGTTGTAATAGGCATGATACTTATAGTTATCGAAATGCTTATCCCCGGCTTCGGAGCGGCCGGCATTTCCGGCGGCATCGCGTTGGTAGCGGGCCTTATAATCGGCTCCTCCAGCCTCACGGGAGCGATGTTCTCGCTTCTTATAATAGTGGTGCTGCTCGCGATAATGGCAGGCCTGGTGTTCAAATCGGCGCTCAAGGGCAAGCTCAGCCGCTCGCCCATAGTGCTCAACACCGCCATCGAGTCCGGATCCACCGAGCGCTCCGAGGAGCAGTTCACTCACCTTGTCGGAAAGACCGGCAGGACGATCACCACCCTTCGTCCCAGCGGCACCGCCATGATAGACGGTCAGCGCGTGGACGTCGCCTCCGAGGCGGAGTTCATCGATAAGGACGTCGAGGTCGAGGTCGTCAGCGTGGACGGCATGAAGGTATTGGTAAAGCGGGCATGAGGTACTGCAAGAACTGCCGGATCCTCTACTCGAGTCAGGCCGCCGCCTGCCCCAAGTGCGGCGTGGCCGAACCCCCCAAGAAGGATAACGAGGGGGAGGAGCCGGTCTCCGGCAAGGCCGTCCGGCGCGACTGGCTGTTCCTTATAATAGGAACGCCGCTGTTCATCCTCTTCGTCTATCTTATAGTTTTACTCATCAAATCAATAGGCTGAAAAACCGAAAGGAGAAAAAACCATGTTCAACGCACTGAGCTCTCTCGTACTTATGGAGATTGGGCCCGCCGCCCTCGCCGCCATCATAATCGCGGTGATCTGCTTCATAATCATCTTCTTCTCGTTCATACCCCTCGGTCTGTGGATCTCCGCCGCCGCGTCCGGCGTACGCGTTGGTCTGTTCACCCTCGTAGGTATGAAGATCAGGAAGGTGCGCCCCGCGCGCATAATCAACCCCCTGATCAAGGCTACCAAGGCCGGCCTCAAGCTCTCCATCAACAAGATGGAAGCTCACTACCTCGCCGGCGGCAACGTTGACCGCGTTGCCAACGCCCTTATCGCCGCTCAGCGTGCGGGCATCCCCCTTGATTTCGAAAAAGCCTGCGCGATCGACCTTGCCGGCCGTGATGTTCTCACCGCCGTGCAGATGAGCGTCAATCCCCGCGTTATCGAGACCCCCGTCATCGCGGCTATCGCGAAGGACGGTATCGAGCTCAGGGCCAAAGCGAAGGTCACCGTCCGCGCCAACATCGACCGACTGGTCGGCGGCGCCGGCGAAGAGACGATCATCGCCCGTGTAGGCGAGGGCATCGTTACCACCATCGGTTCCTCCCTCAGCCATAAGGACGTTCTCGAGAACCCCGATCTGATCTCCCAGACCGTTCTCGGCAAGGGCCTTGACGCGGGCACCGCGTTCGAGATCCTCTCCATCGATATCGCCGACGTCGACGTTGGCGTGAACGTAGGCGCCAAACTCCAGGCCGACCAGGCCGAGGCCGATAAGCGCGTCGCCCAGGCGAAGGCCGAGGAGCGCCGTGCAATGGCTATCGCTCAGGAGCAGGAGAACAAGGCCGAGGTACAGGGCATGCGCGCCCGCGTCGTCGAGGCCGAGGCCGAAGTGCCCAAGGCCATGGCCGAAGCTTTCAGGAACGGTAATCTCGGTATAATGGACTACTACCGCATGAAGAACATGATGGCCGATACCGATATGCGCGAAGCTATCGGCAAGACGACCACCACCGAAGCTCAGTAAACCCGATAAGAGCTGCGGGCGGATAAGCTCCGTCCGCAGCTCCGATTGCCCCACACCTTCCGAGGAAAAGAGGTGCAAATTATGCCTATACCAGTAATACTCATACTGATCATTGTCGGCATCGTGGTCAGCAGCTATTCCAAGGCGCAGAAGAAGGCCGCGGCCCAGAGCAAGAGCAATCAGAGCCTGCCGCAGAGGCAGCAGCTTTCCGACTTCCAGCGGAAGATCCAGCAGGCCGTGAACACCGCCATGCAGAGCGCGCAGCAGGCCTCCCAGCCGAAGCCGAATCCGATGACCTCCCCTATGGGCCCCTCGGCTTCCCCGATGAGGACGGCCGTTGAGAACGCGCAGAGAAGCTCCGCTCCCACCTACGAGGAGAGGGAGGCCAACCGCATCAAGCAGGAGGAGCTGAAGCGCAGGCTCAAGGAGAACGCGGAAAGAAGGGCGCTCGAAAGGTCCGCCTCCATGGGCGAAAGGAAGCCCCTTGAAAAGAGGGAGCTCGCCAGGGATACCTCCCGCAGGGATAAGCCCGTGGTCGTCCACACCGCGGACGACTGCACCGGCGGCAGCATCCACGACGGCTACCATGAGGGCGTCTCGAAGTTCCCCGCCAAGGATACTCCCAGGCCCATCGCCGTTGCGGGCGGGCTCGGCCACAAGCTCGCCGACGAGGACGACAAGCTCGAGAAGGAGCGCGCCGCCGTCGAAAACGCGAGACGCGCCCTCGCGAGGATCTCGAAGCTGCCCCCGCTCGCGCAGGGCATGGTCTATTCCGAGATACTCGGCAAGCCCAAGTCCGAGATAGCGTAAAACAGGTACTATCAAAAAGCCCCGGCAACGCCGGGGCTTTTGTTGTACTATGAGAGGTCTTATTCAGCCAGCGCGAGCATCGCGTCGGCGATCATGTGCGCGTTGAACATCAGGTCCTCTATTGAGATGAACTCGTTGGGCATATGCACGGGAGCGGGGTGGCCGGGGATCTCGCAGCCGAAGGCGACCGCGTTCTTGAAGGCCCTCGCGTAGGTGCCGCCGCCTATCGCAAGAGGGGGCAGCCTGTGGCCGGTGCGCTCCGCGTAAACGTCGAGCAGCTTCGAAACGAGCTCGCTCTCGGCGGGCACGAAGAGGCCGTGCTGCGCATGCTCGTGCGCAAGCTCCATACCGAGCGCGTTTATCTGAGCGTTCTTCACGTCCTCCGCGGAGAGGGTGATCGGGTGACGGACGTCGATCATGAGCTTCTCGATACCGTTCTCGTCCCATTCGATAACGCCGGGGTTCAGCGTGAGCCTGCCGGAGGCGTCGGTTATGTCAAGGCCCATGGACTCGCCGTGGAGGCCCATTCCGAAGGCCTCGTGAAGCCTTGCGACGACCGCGCCGTCCTCGCCCTCGAGGGAGAGCTCATCCAGCACCGCGAAAGCCGCCTGCAGGGAGTTCTTGCCCAGCTCCGGCATTGAGGCGTGCGCGTCGAGACCTATCACGGTGAGAGCCGTGCCGTCGTCCTTCGCCTCGATCTCGAACGTGAAATCGTCAAGGCCGGCTTTTTCAACGGCGGCTTTTACCCTGCATTCGCATGCGGGCACGAATATCTCCGTCCTGCCGGCGACGACGTTCGGGCGGGTGCCGGCCTTCATGCGGACGCGGCTCGGGAAGTTCTTGCGGTAAGTGGTGTGGAGTATGCCCTTTTCGGAATTGACGACGGGATATTCGCCGTCGGGCGTGAAGGCGAGCGTGGGCGCTTCGCCGTGCTTGCGGTAATAATCCATACAGCCCCAGCCGGTCTCCTCGTTGGTGCCGAGTATGACTCTTACGCGGCGGCGGAGGGGAATACCCGCTTCTTTGATCGCGGCGAGCGCATAGATCGCGGCGATGGCGGGACCCTTATCGTCCAGCGTGCCGCGGCCGTACATGACGCCGTCCTCTATCTCGGCGCCGTAGGGGGGATGATGCCAGCCCGTGCCCTCGGGAACGACGTCCATGTGGCAGATGACGCCGAGCATTTCCTCGCCCTCGCCGTGCTCCACACAGCCGACGTAGCCCTCCATATTGACCGTCTTAAGGCCGAGCTCGCCCGCGGTCCTGAGCGCGTGATCCAGCGCGTCTTTTACGGCCGGGCCGAAGGGAGCGCCCTCTTCCGCCGCGCCCTCGACGCTCGGTATGCGGATGCTTTCCTGAAGGGAAGCTATCAGCTGTTCGCGTTTGCCTTCGAGCATGGAATCGACGAGTTTGTTCATATTATATCTCCTTTGCGTATTGATTCTTTATCAGTTGATGGCGCCGAATCCGCGGCCGACGACCTCCTGCGTCTCGATTATCGAGAACAGGGCCTTCGGATCGTGATCCTTGACTATCTTCTTCAGCTTGGCGAGCTCCGTCGTCTTGACTATGCAGTAGACGAGCTTGCGGGGCTGGCCCGTGTAAGCGCCCTCCGCGTGGATGTAGGTGACGCCCCTTCGCATCTCCTGCATGACCTGCGGGGCGATCTCGTCCCACTCCTCGCTGATTATGAACACGGTCATATTATGGTTGACGCCCCTGAGCGCGAAATTGTAGGCCGTGTTCGTTACGAACATCGAGACCATGGAAAGGAGCGCGACCTCTATGCCGTAGGAGGGGATTAGGAAGCTCATTATAAAGAGGTTGAATACGATATTGAACGTGCCCGCGGGTATCGAGAGCTTGTGCGAGAGCACGACGGTTATAACGTCGATACCGCCGAGGGACGCGCCCCTTTTCACCACGAAGGCGCAGGTCACGCCGACTATCGCACTGCCGACTATCGCGGAAAGGAGCGCGTTGTCGCCGAGGGCGGCTGCGGCGGTGATCTTGTCCATAATGGGCAGCTCGAACATCAAAGAATAGCAGACCGTTGCAAACAGGCTGAACAGCGTGAATTTAAGGCTCTGCTGGGTTATGCCGTATATGGAGATGGGTATGTTCAGCCCGAGGAGCACCACCCACTTGGGGATGTTCCACAGGTAGTTGAACAGAAGGGAAAGGCCCGTTACGCCGCCCGACATGAAGTGGAACGGCACGTAAAAATACGAGAGCACGCAGCAGTGCAGGAAACAGACCGCCGCGATTATTATAAGCGTCGGTACGTCGTATCTGGGTATGAAGCGCTTCTCATACGGATTGAAGGGGCGCTTTTCGACCTTGACGATCTCGGTTTGGTTTTCCATTTGAATGATCTTTTGTTCCTTTCGGGTATCAGAACAGGTGGAGTACGTACTGGTTGAGCAGCAGGAACACGCCGAGCGCGGCGGTGTAGATTATGAAGCCGGTAAAGCGCTTCTTGGTGATGAGCCTGAGCATGAAGCGGACCGCGAAATAGCCGGATACGCCCGCGAATATCATGCCTATCACGATCCCGTACCAGGAGAATTCGCCCGCGCCGTTTTTGATGAGGCCGGGGAGCTCCAGAACGAGGCCGCCGAGTATTGCGGGTATGGAGAGCAGGAACGAGAACTCAGCCGCGTCCTTCTTCTTCACGCCGCAGAGCAGCGCGCCGGTTATCGTTGCGCCCGACCTTGAAATGCCGGGGAACACGGCTATGCCCTGCAGGGCGCCGATGATAAGGGGATGATGCCATTTCATCGTGTTGCAGGTGCGCGTCCTCGGAATGAGGAGCTTAGCGAATTCGCCGATGGTGAGCAGAAGCGCGGTCACGAGGAAGCAAATCCCGAGGAAGCGCCCGTCCTCCGCGGAATCGAAGACCTTCTTGAACGCCAGCGTTATCGCGACGGTCACGAGCGTTGCGACGATGAGCCAGAGCGTCTTCTTCTGAAGGGGATGCCGTATTATGTCCCAAATCTGCTCGCGGTAGACGATGCAGACCGCGGCGAGCGTCGCCACGTGGAGCATTATCGTCATCAGTCTGCCGCCCTCGGTAATGCCGAAGATCCTTTCAAGAAGCAGGAGATGCCCGCTCGAGGAGATGGGCAGGAACTCGCCCAGGCCCTGAACGAGACCGAGAGCTATGCTTTTGAGGATCTCTATTATAACGTCCATAATCAGCCTCCGGATCGCCGATAAATTTCTTATTATATAGTACCATGTTATGCCCCGTTTTTCAAGATGATCTTACGCGGGAACGAAAAAACGCTTCGGAGTTCAATGCTCCGAAGCGTTTCGGTAAATCGTTTGATCAGCCGAGGGAATCGATGAGCCCCATCTTGTAGCGGACGATCAGGAGCGCGTCCGCGCTGTCGACAGCGTCGTCGCCGTTTACGTTGCCGGCGAAGAGCTGCTTTTCGGTGAGCGTCTGAAGGCCCATCTTATGCCTGACTATCAGGAGCGCGTCCGCGGTTTCAATGGTCCCGCTCAGATTGGTATCTCCCACGAGCACGTATTCCGCATGGACGTCCATATCGGCCGTGACGGAGGAATAATCGGCGTCCCAGCCGAAGAAGCGGTGCGGGCCGTTTTCGTCGTTATAGGAGGCGGGTACGTTGGGAGCAAGCGCGGAATAGCCGTGGCCGACCTGCTGAGTCTTCAACAGCTCGCCGTCGAAGCCGTAGAAATTAACGGTATGCATCGCCACGGGGGCGGAGACGCTTACGTAGACCTTGCCGTTGACCGTGTTCACGGTCTCGTGGGGGAGGCAGTAAGTCCCCTGACCGGGGGTGGAGCCCTCTACGAAATACTTGCTCTCAAGCACCGTGACAGGCATCTCGAAATAGTAGCCCTGGCTGTCGTGCTGAAGCAGATTGCTGGGGGGAAGCTCCTCAAGACGGAAGGTGATGCGGACGAACTCGCCGCCGACCTGGAGGCCCCCGAAATCAAAGGAGGTAAGAAACATGCCGACGTTGCAGTACAGATTGCCGTACTCGCCGACGGGCTTGGCGCCGGACTGGCCGACGTAGGAGACGTTGCACTGGAAGTCGGCGGTATCGGAGGTTTGATTTCCGTCTGCGATCTGCTGCTGGATTATGCTGTAAACGCTGCCCTGCCAGGTGGAGGAACAGATTGTGGGCGTAACGAATTCCTCGGGGTAGTCGATCAGCCATTGGCCGCTCCACAAACGGGAGGCTTCCGAAACGCTGAGGGTCCACCTGAATTTGGCGCCGGCAGCGACGGAAGTCGCGTCTACGGTCGCGCCGGTATAGGTGACCTCAATGCCGTTTCCTTCGGCAAGAGCGGTCGGGAACACGAGTGCTGCCATAATAAGTGCCATCATAACGGCAAGCAGTCTTTTCATGAGGGCGTTCTCCTTTCGAGCCGCGCAGGGCGCATGATTACTTGTATATTCTATCATAAAACCGATGCCCGATAAAGCCCCGCCGGAGGAATGTCACAATATATTATCGGAACGGGAAAAACCGCCGATCCTCGACGGATCCCGCGCCCCGGGAGCGACAAAGCGGCGAGCCTTCGAGGAGCTAAAATATGCCCGTGGGGCGACCCCATGAAGGAGGCGAGGCGCATGTACATCGAATTGTTCCTGCTCGACAACCTCCTTTTGAACCTCCTTATCGTGCGGCTCGCGGCGGCGCTGCTCTCGGTACGTCCCCCACTTATCCGGGAGCTCTGCGCCGCAGGTCTTTCGGCGCTTGCCGCCGCGTACGCCGCATACCGCGCTCCGTGGCTTAACGCTTTTTTGCGGCTGCCGCTGCTTGCTGTCGCCGCGCTTGCAATACCCGTAAGGAACGCGAGGGGCTTTCTTTCGGCGCTGCTGGCCTCGGTCTTTGCTACCATGGCCGTCGGCGGCTGCGCTTTTGCGGCCGCGCTCGCCTCGGGAGGGTATTCCGACGGCGTTATAACGGGCGGCGTGGGCCTACGCGCGGCGCTCTTCGGGGCCGCGGCGGCTTCGTTCCTGCCAAGGGCGGCGAGAAGGCTCCAAAGGCGCGGGCAAAGGAACGGGAACTCCTGCGAGCTGGTGATAATGCAGGGCGGTATCCCGCGAAGATTCGTCTGCCTCGTCGACACGGGGAACACGCTTACCGAGCCCGTAAGCGGCCTGCCCGTCGCGGTGGTCAGATGCCGCGCGCTCGAAAGATACGCGAACATCCCGCTTACAGCCGTTACCGCCGCGGGCAGGGGGCGGCTGATGGCGTTCATTCCCGAAAGGGCGGCCGTCAACGGCATAGAGGTCGCCTGCGCCGTTGCGCTTACGGGAGAAAAGCTCGGAGCCGAGGCGGTCATCCCGCCGGAGCTCTGCATCCGATAAGCTTTCATCAGGGAGGGGATATGCTGATAAAGGTATTGAAGCTGATACTCAGGCTTTGCGAAAAGCTCCCGCGGGAGGGCGGGAGCATCAATTATCTCGGCAGCGGGGAATCGCTCCCGCCTCCGCTTGAAAAGGAGGAGGAGGCCGATGCCATAACGCGCCTCGCCTCGGGCGACGAGGAGGCCAAGCAGAAGCTCATCGAGCACAATCTCAGGCTCGTCGTATACATAGCCCGCAAATTCGAAAACACCGGGATCAACATAGAGGATCTCATCTCGATAGGCGCGATAGGGCTGATAAAGGCCGTCAACACCTACAATACCGAGCGGAGCATCAAGCTTGCCACTTACGCCAGCCGCTGCATCGAGAACGAGATACTGATGTATCTCAGGAAGGCCAACAGGCTCAAGGCGGAGGTCTCGCTCGACGAGCCGCTGAACGTCGATTGGGACGGGAACGAGCTGCTCCTCTCCGACGTGCTGGGCACGGACGACGATCTCGTTTCAAGGGATCTCGAGGAGGAGACCGACCGCGAGCTTTTAAGGGCCGCGATGGAGAAGCTCTCCCCCAGGGAAAGGCGGATAGTCGAGCTCAGGTTCGGCATAGGCTGCGGCCGCGAATACACGCAGAAGCAGGTGGCCGATATGCTCGGCATTTCCCAAAGCTATATTTCAAGGCTCGAAAAGCGCATCATGAAGCAGCTCTACCGCGAGATGCTGGAGATGCAATAGACGAAGACGAAAAGAAAAGCCCCGGTCGTCCGGGGCTTTTTCGGTTCTTTTACGCGGACTTTGCGGCCCGTTTTGTCTCCCTGTTACATACCGAGGATGATCCTGTACATGCAGGATGCGTCGGCGGTGTTGATAACGCCGTCCTGGTTGACGTCGGCATTGGCGAGAGCCTCGTCGGAGAGAGTACCCTTATTGGTGATGTAGCTGTAGAAGAGAGATACGTCGGAGAGAGTCACTTCGCCGTCGTCATCGAGGTCGCCGAGGACGACGATCTTGGTGTAGGTAACGGTGACTTCTGCGTTGGCCGCGCCCATGGTGCCGGAAACGACAGCCTGATCGGGAGCATAGCGGGCGATCTCCGGGCTCGTTACCGAGTAGGCTGCGCCGTAGTTGTAGGTCTGGGTGTAGGCGGCAGCCGCGGTGGTGCCGTCGGCGTACTTGTAGTAGATCGTCAGCGTGTAGCTGTTGATGCTGTACTGAGCGGTGACGACCGTATCCTCGGTGATATTCGCAAAGGACTTATCCCAGCCGGTGAAGGTGTAGCCTTCCCTCGTGGGATTCGCGGGAGCGGTGGCAGCCGTGCCCTCTTCGACCTGCTGAGTGGAGAGCACCGTACCGTCCCAATCCTTGAAGATTACGGTGTAGTAGGTCGCCGTCGAATCGATGGGATCGGTGTTGTAGTAGGTGACGGAGTTATTGATCTCGGTCTCCTTCCACAGACGGAGCACGTTGGCATTAGAGGAGCTTGCGGACCAGAAGTAGCTGTAGTTGGTGCTCCAGCCGAAGTACGGATAGGAGCCGTTCGCGTTGTTCTTGAACTGGACCACGCCGCTGGAGTTGATGGCGGGAGTCCATCTGCAGTAGGAGGTGTTCAGGGACGTATAGGCCGTAAGAATCGAGCTGGAGTTCATGCCGTAGTAGGCGCCGGTCGATACGCTCTTGATGGAGTAGTAGTTGCCGGAGGCGGCAATGGTGAATACATAATCGTTCGCGACGTTCTTCAGCATGCTGTCCTCAAGGGTGATGCCGGAGGAGGTGAACACGGTGCAGTTGGAGGCGGATTCGATGGTCGTTCCGCTGGAGGAGCCGCTCACGCCCTTGAGCACGTACGAGCTGTTGAGGTTGGTGATGCTGGTGGGATTGTTGGTGATTACGTAATTGCCCGCCCAATCGGAGGGTGTGGCGGTCACGAGCTGATAGACGGTCTCGGAGCCGCCCTCGTCGTCAACGCGGGTGTAGAGTGCGTACAGCGTGGCGTTGCCGTTCACGGTGTAGGAGGCGCCGGGAGCGTAATAGGTGGGCTCGATCTCGGTCTCGCCGTTGGTCTGCTGCTCTGCCCAGCCGATAAACGTCCAGCCGTCGGGATTGACGGAGACGGTGGTGGGAAGGGTGATCGCATCATATATGAGGGCCGTCTGGCTGCCCTGGGAAGCGCCGCAGGCGGTGAAGTTCACCGTATAGCTGGGCTTCGGCGAGAAGATAACGCGGATCGTACAGTCGGATTCGGGAGCAACGTTGATTATGTTGCCGTTGATCGTGGCGGTCGCGGTGCCGCTTACTACCTCGTAACCGGATACGTAGTAACCGGCGGCGGGAGTGGCGGTGATCGTGGTGCCGTCAACGGAGACTGTGCCGTAATTCGTGTTGTTGGAGACGGCGGACACGGTGTAGTTCAGATCGTCGGTATAGGCCTTGATACGGAAGTCGCCGTTGTCGGGAACGTCCGTCCAAGAGCCGTTGGCTTCCCTGTAATAGGAAGTGTTGCCGTGGTTGGTATGGGTGAACTTCAGCCAAGTTACTACCGAAGCGGAAGTATCCGTCGCGTCATAGGGGATATGGACATAGGTGTTGTTCTCATCGGGATCGGGCTCGGGAACGCTGAGCGTGAATACGACGGAGAACTTCTCGCCGTTGGCAAGGGATACGCTCTGATCGAGAGGAATGGTGAAGTATCCGGAATAGGGGAAGTATCCGCTTTGTGTGGCAACAAGAGTACCGGAAGTCGGGTCGGTGTCAGTAGTCAGGTTCTTGTAGATATAGAGGGTGTAAGAGGTCGCTTCGTCCCAGGGGGCGAGAGCGACGGCGCGGAGCATCTGACTGCCGTTCGCGGTGTAGATGTTGGCGATCTGGCAGTTATCTCCCATGCTCTGATAGTTGATGACGTTTGCGGTGCCGTCATACTGATAGCAGTGCTGGTAGTTGTCAACTGCCGCTACGGTGTAGAAGCAGCAGGTGCTGTTGAGAGCAGAGGTGTCCTCATAGGAGATGTAGATGTAGCCGCCGTCGCCGGTGGTGGTGCCCCAGGAGTTCTTTATGATCCACGCGCCGGGGTTGGAGGGGCGTTTGCCGCTCCTGAAGTTGGAGACTGCGTAATTGTCGTCCCAACCGACAACGGTAACGGCATGGTTGGAGTTCGTACCGGCGTTGTAGTAATATCCGCCGGTAGAAGAGTTAAGATAAGAAGAATCGTGAAAATAGCTGATCGTACCTGCGCCGTATTCCATAATGGCCTGCTTTACGGCATCCGCATCGGATACGCTGATCCAGGTGGCGTCGGTAACGTGAGCTACGTTATAATCATATGCATACTGGGAATCGAGTCCGGAGGTGGAGGCGTTGCTGTATTGGAGAGCGGAAGTCGTCTCGGAAGCGGCGCCCTCCCAACGCATGACGGTGAAGGTCGCAACAGCGAAGTTACCGCCCATATCAAGATAGCTTGATCCGCCGGCAACGGAGGGGATACAGGTGGTTTTATCGCCCGTCAGCATACCTTCCGCATCATAAGCGTTTGTGTATGCGAACCATGCAAGGTGGTATTCCGAAAGATCCATGCTGGTGGCGGCGGCAGCGCCGGTAGCGCCGTTGATGATTCCGTGCTTGATCATGTAGGCCTCAATGGGGGCCATGGTGCCGAAGGTCCAGCAGGTGCCGTAGTTGCCCTGGTTCCTGACTGCGGTTATGTAATTGTAATCGCGGCTGTCATACTTGGGGGGCAGGGCGTCGCGGGTGCGGCCGGTGAGGCGGTTGTAGGTTTCCATATCGCCGCGCTTATAAGCATCGGAAATGGCGGTGCCGCCTTTTCGCTCAAAGGGGATATAACCGTAGGGGCTGGCAACGGCCTGATCCGCGCCGTCGTCCTTTTCAAAGGCCTTGGCGAGAGCGAGCATCGGAACGATACCTGCGACCATTATCGCGGCGATGAGGACCGCGATAAGCTTCTTGAAAGTCCGTTTCATTACTTGATCTCCTCATACTGAAAATTTGCCCTTTTCGGGCACGTCGAGCTATTATATCATATAAATATACGAAAATCCATATTTATATCAAAAACTTTTTGACTTTTTTATTATCCGCGCGGAATATCCGAGGGGAAACGCACTTGACAAAAAACGGCGTCCGTGATAATGTATCAGGCGGAAATACAGCAGATTTTTTCAGGAGACGCATGTGAAAAAGATCGTTTGCATAATACTTGCCGCGCTCATGGCGCTCGCTTTCGCGGGCTGCCGCGGGAATAAAAGCGGCGATAAGAACAAGCCCAACGTCACCCCCAAGCCCACCGCGCGGATCGCGGACGGCTCCGGCTACGATAATTCCGTGACGATAACGGACGGTATCGTAGAGAGGGGCGATTTCAACTGGAGGTTCTTCCTTTCCAAGATCGCCGCGAACATGAACGGCAGCGTTACGGTCAAGGCGGAAGGCAGGGAGTACAAGATAGCCTTCTCCGCCGGCTCCTTCTCGGTGGACGACGGGGACGCCGTCAGCCTCTACAAGCACCTTCTCACCTTCACCGAGGAGCTTCCCGAGGGGAGCGAGCACGCTTCCGTTGAGTACGCCATTCTGACGGACGATCCCGAAATGACGACCGAACGCTTCTTCGGCGGCGCGACCGACGGGATAAAGGTCGGCATGGTCAGGGAAGGCAGCCTGCTGATATTCATGAAGTACGAGGATCGATGATCAAGAACAATAAAAAAGGGACGCGCTCGGGGCGTACTCCGTAAAGAAGTTGCTTTGAGGTTTCAATCACCGTCTCAAAAGGATATGAGACAGGCGTGACCACAACGGTCACGCCTGTTTTGTCTTTTGGATTTTGTGGGGCAAAATCCGATGCTCGTTATAACTACGGACAATAATAGAAGACCTATTCGACAAACAGGAATTTACAGTGCTAATTCCATCAGCCAGCAATCCACTTTTTCTCCCTCAAACAGCTCATGTTTCGGAAGTGGTTTAATGAT
>JAILRE010000031.1 GCA_024698505.1 Clostridiales bacterium
GGGAGGATCATTGCGGCGATCTCAAGACCGATGAATTCAAAGCCCTGTTCAATGAGATTATCGAAGAGCTGCGAAACGGAACCGAAAATGGCAAGCTTTTATCTTCGAGAGCCAACCTCGCAAGGTTCTGCTTCCGCCATCTGACCGCAGGCATACCTCAGGCGCAGGGCTCATCCGCGTTCCGCTTTGACGAAGGCGGTTACGCCTACCTCATGCGGCTCAATTCCAACCCCGGCGACTACAACGTCTATATCTACATCTACATCGGCGATTGGCTTGACAGGCACCTTCGGGAAGCCGAAAAAGGCATCCGTTTCATCGATCCCCATTATCACGAACTGTTCCGAATGCCCGACGGAGGCCAGGTAAGACTCACATACCGCGACGGCAAAAGCGTTGTCCGAACCTGCCGATACGTCGACGATTATCACGCCGAGATAGGCAGCAATCTCTACCATATCTGCGAGTTCGCGGAGATGTGCGAGCAGTCGGGCATAAAGGTCGAGCCGGTAACGCCGCCTATTCCGCCAATGGACAGAACAGAACGTGAATACGGAGGCGAAGAAAGATGAACGTGCTCGTAGTTGAACCCTACAAGGAGCCGTATGAAAAGGAGATCGATCCCGGTCTTGAAAGCCTTCAGCACGAGGTCGGCGGCGATATCGAATGCGTGTATCCCTTCGACGATCCTGTGGGCATAATCTGCAATGACGAGGGCAAGCTGGAAGGGCTGCCGCTGAACCGCTCCCTTCGGGATGAGGACGGCGAGATCTACGACGTGGTAGCCGGGACTTTCCTCGTCGTCGGCCTCGGAGAAGAAAGCTTTGAAGGGCTCAGCAAGGAACAGATTGATAAGTTCAAGGAGCATTTCAAAACTCCCGAACAGTTCATGTTCATCGGCGGCGAAGTTGTTTCCATTCCGCTCGGCGATCCACCTCCTGCGCCCGCTCGTCCCACACCGCCTCACGATTGGGGTGACAGATAGCATATGAGTTCATACGTTGACGCAAGAACGCATCCCTTCGAGGAGATAACAATATTCAACGAGCCCGCGCTGTTCACGCCCCTTCGCATCGATCCTTCCACCATTCCGGTGGGAGTGTATAAATACGAAATAAGGCATGACGACGAATGTCAGGGCATCGCGTGTGAAGTCGCCCGAAGGATCATGGTCAATCATTGGGGCAGCATATTGACGCTTCGCCCTCTCGACCTCGGTGACGAAGGCCGTATCTATATGGAAGGCGATGAGATCAATTACGGCATAGACAGCCCGGTGACGCTCGCCGAATTCATAGAGCGGCATACAAAAGAAGCAAAGCCGCCCGAACACGAAGAAGAAAGATAGATGGAAGGAGGCCAAACCGATGCCCAATAAGCTGCGGCTCATAACGGAGCTGCTCATATTTTCAACAAAGCAGTCAACATCAAGCGTTGCCGACTGGAAAGCGTTTCTGTCAAGCTCGGCTTGGCATTACAAGTACGGTTACACAGATCGGCTGCTCATTCACGCCCAGCGTCCAAACGCGACGGCCTGTGCAGAGTTCGAGGTATGGAACGAGCGACTTGACCGAAGGATATCGAAGGGCTCCAAGGGTATTGCGCTTCTCAGTACAGCAGGCGCCAAAACTCAACTGCGTCACGTGTTCGACGTTGCCGACACCTATTCTCGAAGGAACGTCCCGTTCAAGCTTTGGGAGGCAAAGCCCGAATACGCTCCCGCGATCTGCGAGGCACTGTCAAACAGCTTCGATTTCAGCTACAATGATACGCTCGAAGCCTCCGTATTCGGCGCGGCGGCAAACGCCGTTGACGATAACAGCGGCGATTACCTCGCAAGGCTCGAAGCAAGGTCGGGCGGAAGCTCGCTTGAGGGCGTAACCGGCGATGAGCTGAAAATGCTCCTGTTCAACGCTCTGACCGTTGCGGTATCGCATACCGTGCTCACAAGGCTCGGGATCGATCCCGGAGAGTTTATCCGCGACGAGGAATACGAGACCGCTCTTCGCTTTGATACCCATGCAACGGCGGGCGTACTGGGA
>JAILRE010000015.1 GCA_024698505.1 Clostridiales bacterium
CGTCGCCGAAGCGCGCAAACAGGCCGCCCAAGCGGAGGACGCGGAGCTCGCCAAGGGGTATTTCGTCCCGGCGTTCCTCCGCGGCAAAAAGAAAAACGGCCTGCCCATGCGCCCCGCGGGCAAGCCCGCCGCCGATGCAAACGCCGCTCCGCCCGCGCACGGGCCGGATATCCTGTTCAGCCAGGTCTGCATCCCGCCGAATGAGGCCGTTTTAGAGGAGAAAGCGTATCTTGACGACGAGGCCGAGGACGCCCGCGAGTTTTCCGCTTCCGTCCGTCCCGCGGCAATGGAGGCGAAGCAGGAGAAGAGCGACCTCGAGGGGCTGCTCGGCACGATCGACGAGAGCTTCTCGCAGATGCTCCTCCGCAAGATCGACGAGCGGGGCATGAAGGATTCCGAGTGCTACAAGCGCGCCAACGTGGACCGCAGGCTCTTTTCCAAGATCCGCAGCAACCCGCATTACCGCCCCGGCAAGCCCACCGTGCTGGCCTTCGCCGTCGCACTGCGCCTCCCCCTCGATGAGACCCGCGAGCTTTTGATGAAGGCCGGTTTCGCCCTCTCGAACAGCTCGAAGTTCGATCTTATTGTCCGCTGGTACATCGAGCGCGGATGCTACGACGTACATGAGATCAACCGCACCCTGTTCGTCTACGACCAGCCCCTGCTCGGCAACGTGGGGTAGGGGGGGATCGATCTTCAGGGAACGGCATTGCCGGATCATCCCAACCGATCGCCATGAAAAGCGCGGGACGCTCCGATCGGCGAAAAAACAAACTGCGCAACAATAAAAAAGAAAGGTCGAATACATCATGTCATTCAAAGAGCACAGGGAAAAACTGTATCAGTCCATACCCGAGAACACGCTGGTCATCGCCTATGCAGGCGTACCCATCCACGCCAACGAGGACGATTATCACGCCTTCGAGGTCAACAGCCAGTATTTCTATCTGACGGGCGTAATGCGTGAAAACACGGCGTTCCTCGCTTATAAGTCTGCGGATAAGACGAGCGAGATCCTTTTTATTGAGGAGCCCGACCCTACCTCGGAGAGATGGACGGGCAAGATGCCCACCAAGGATGAGGTCAAGGCCATATCCGGCGTCGAGGACGTGCGGTACGTCTCCGGCATGGAAGGCGCGATAAGCATGTATATGGGCCGTTACCGCGTGGAGCGGGCGTACTTCGATATGTACCGCTGCGGCATGAACGACCTGCCCGATTATAATCTCGTGATGGCGGAGCGGTTCCGCAAGGCCTATCCCTTCGTGGAGCTTAAGGATCTGCACACGGCCTGCGTGCCGCTTCGGGAGCAGAAGGATGCGGACGAGGTGGAATGCGTCCGCAAAGCGGTGGATATCACAAGGCGGGGCCTGGAATTCGTGATGAAGAACCTGAAGCCAGGCATGATGGAGTATCAGGTGCAGGCGGATTTCGAGTACACCTGCAGAAGGCTCGGCGCCAAGCGCCAGTCGTTCCCGACTATCGCGGGCTCCGGCGTCAACGGCTGCATGATGCACTACGTCACGAACCATTGCGAGGTCAAGGACGGCTCGCTGATACTGCTGGATCTCGGCGTAAAGTATGAGAATTACTGCAGCGACATCACGAGGACATATCCTGCGAACGGCAGGTTCAGCCCGAGGCAGCGCGAGTTCTACGAGCTGGTTTTGAAAGCGAACAGGGCGGTGGCCGCGGCCGCGAAGCCCGGCGTCACGACGAGGGATCTCAACGATATCGCGCGCAGGGTCCTCGGCGAAGGCCTCGTCGCCATGGGCAAGATCGCCGAAGTTTCCGAGGTCGGCAAATACTATATGCACGGCGTCAGCCACTCCATCGGCATAGACGTGCACGACATCACCCTTGCGGGCGACGTGCTGAAGCCCGGCTGGATCATCAGCAACGAGCCGGGGCTTTACGTTGACGAGGAGGAGATCGGCATCCGCATCGAGGACGACCTGCTGATCACCGAGGACGGGTGCGAGGTGCTGTCGAAGGATATCATCAAGGACCCGGACGATATCGAAGCGTTCATGGCGTGAACGAGGGAGAAGTAAGCCCCTTGCCATCTGTTTTGTGGGCATGCTGATGGCGGGATTTACGAACCCAGCGTTTCGCAAAACTTGTTTTCAATATTGCCTCTGTGAGCGAAACGCAGCTTATTCGCTTCGCTCATAAGCCGGGTTCAAATATCTTTCTTTCATCAATTACCATTATTAAAGGGGCGCGATA
>JAILRE010000036.1 GCA_024698505.1 Clostridiales bacterium
ATAGTCGTCAGAAGCGTTGAACAGATTGTTGTTCTGGTTATAATTGCTGTTGCTGAACGGAGAATTCTTGCCTGCATAAGTGAACGCATCGCTGAATTCCAGTTTTGCCCTGATATATCCGATCGTGAGCGGCTCGGTCACCTTGATCTTAAGAAGAACCTGATCCTCCCCCAGCGCCTCCGCGGTCAGTTCAAGCGCATTGGAAGATTCGGCCTTTGCCGTGAGTGCACCGCCTGCAAAAAGGCTGCACATCAGTATGGCAGCAATAAGAAGCGAAAATACTCGTTTCATAGTCATATTGTCTCCTCCCTGATAAATAACTATCCGTATCGGCAGGGCGTTGTAACGCGCCCTGCCGACAGGCTTACTTCATTACCATACGATAGTTTCAAGCTCGATATCATAGCGCAGAATGAATCTGCCGTCATTACCGTTAAGCTTGCCATCACCGGTCACATCACCGACAAGTTTCTGCAATTTCTCATTTATGGAGAGAGTTTCCATTTCGATGTCATAGCGCAGGATAAAGCGGCCGTCGTTACCGTTTACCCTACCATTGAGGTCGACATCGCCCTTGAGCGCGATGACGACGTTGACGTCCGCATCGGAGACGGTCACGGTGAAGCTGTGAACGCCTTCCGCCGTCGCGCAGGGCAGCCTCGTGTAGGTGCCGTCGGCGTTCTCGATCGCGACTACGCAGGGCGTATCGTTGGGAATGCTTACCGTGAAGGTGACTTCACCGGAATAGAGCTGCTCGGCGACTATGCTCGTCGTGGCTTTGCCGGTCTGTGCAGTATAACCGTTCGTATAGTCGTGAACGATGATCTTGTAACCGGTCTTCTCGAATACGGCGGTGTAGGTCGCGTTGCCGGTAACGGCAGCGAGCTGGGGATCCCAACCGACGAAGGTGTAGCCTTCCTTGACGGGAGCGGCATGAGTGGGCATTTCGCCGTACTCATACTGCTCGGTCTCGGGCACGCCGTCGATGATCCAGGTGATGGTGTAGGAGTTGACAGTCTGGGTGAAGGTCGCGGTGTAGGTGGCGTCCTCGGTGACGACAGCAAGAGCGGGGCTCCAACCGGCGAATACGTAGGTGTACTGAGCGGTCGCGGGCTTGGTGGGAGCGGCATGAGCGGGCATATCGCCGTACTCGACCATGGTGGTCTCGATCACAGTACCGTCGTCCATCTTCCAGGTGATGGTGTAGACGTTCTTGGTGTAGGTTACGATCACCGTGGTGTTGCCGTCAAGGGTGCCTGCGACTACCGCGGGATCGGCGGTGTAGCCGGTGATCGTGGGGCTCGTTACGGAGTAGGCATAGCCGGCCTCATGAGTCTCGTGTACGGGATCGGCGGCCTGAGTGCCGTCGGCATACTGATAGGTGATGTCGAGCGTGTACTGGACGGCCTTGGTGATATAGATCTTACCGTCGACCTTCTGGGGGTTGGTATGCTCGACAGAGGCCGCACCGGCTTCGGTCATGATCATGTATTTGGATTCGATGATCGTTACGGGAACGGGCAGGTAGCTGCCGTTTTCATCGGTCATAAGAGCGGAATCATCGGGGATGGCCTTCCACTTGAAGGTGAGGCGTACCATAGCGCCCGCGTCGTTCACGCCGTAGTGATCGAAGGACGTAAGATAGCAGCCGATATTGGCGTAGAGGTTGTTCGCCTCGCCGACGGGAGAACCGCCGGTGCCGCCGACGTAAGCAATGTTTGTCGGGAACTTGGGCTTATCGGAAATGGCGCTGCCATTATCCCAGGCGGCGTTGATAGCGGAGAAAAGACCGCCGGACCAGGTGTCGCTGTAGGCGGTGCACTCGAGGTAGTCCTCATCGTAGTCGACGAGCCAATGGCCGGAGAACAGACCGGAATTCTCGGAAACGGAGAGCGTCCAGTAGAAGGTGCCGTCGACAGCGGGCTGATCCTCGGTCACGGTCTCACCGGTGTAGGTGACGTCGTGAGCGGGCACGGCGGTGGGCGCGACGGTGGGCTCGGCGGTGGGCTCGACGGTGGGCTCGGCGGTGGGCTGAGTGGTGTCGATTATAACGTTGACGGCGCCGTCCTCTTTAACGATCGTCGCATGGGAGAGAACGGGAACGGCGTCGGTATCGGTGAAGGAATCATAGACCTCGATCGTGAGGGGAAGGGTCATGTTCTCCTCGGGGACCGCGGTGAATTTGTAGGTCATGCGGGCGACCTTGCCTCCGGCCTGCAGTCCATCGTAATTGAAGGTGGTGGTGCCCATCGCGATGATGGTGTAATAATGGCCCTCCTGACCGAGAGGAGCCTGGCCTTCGCCGCCCTGGTAGGAGGCGTTGCCCTCAACATGGAGCCTGTCTGAGGTGGGGTTCTCTTCATCATCCCAAGAGGCGTTGATGGCGTTCATCACGCTGCCCTCGAAGGATCCGGTGACGGCGATGCACTCGAGATAATCATGGTTGAACTCGATGGTGTACCTGCCGCTCTTAAGGCAGGAATTAGCGGAGATGGAGAAATCCATCTGGAACTCGTCGCCGACGGCGGGATTCGTGATATCCTTGGTTTCGACGGAGTAGGTGACGGAGGAAAGGGGCCTTACGTTCGTGGGAGCCTCGGTGGGAGCAACAGTGGGCTCGGCGGTGGGCTCGGGATCGGCGATCTCCTGATAGGAGTAGAGCTGAACGTAGCTGTTCTCGGAGGCCGAGGTGGGCGCAGCGCAGAAATTCGAATAGCTGTCCAAAGAGGCAACGTAAGAAGCATACTTAACGAAAGTCGAACCGCCCCATGAGGTACCACTGTACGTAAGCTGATGATTGGCGGAATCCCACACCCAATTGGTATACGCATAACTGGAGCTGTTATACGGGCAACAATCATCATAGCTTGTAGATGAATAGATGCTCAAATGATAGTTATTGTCAGAAACGCTGCTGATCGTTCCGCCGGTAGTGGAGGAGAAAGTCCACTTGCAGTATCCGATATCATCGGTCCAACCGGTAACGCCTGTGATGTTTTCACCGTCGAGAACAGCTTCCGCAGTGTAGCCGTAATAGGTCGATGATTTATTGTAATAATAATGGTTGGAGACCGAAGTGCTGGGATTGTAATTCATTATCAGATATACTTTTCCAGCAACCTTGAAACCGATCAGATATTCGGTGCCGACGACGATCTCGTCGGTGGGAACCCAAGCATACGTCGATCTGACGTTTCCGCGCTTCGCTGCGAAACCGTCAGCGGTCTTTGCAAGCGCGCCCAGAGGCACTATCGCAAGCACCATGAGAAGCGCGAGAGCAATGCTCAAAAGTCGTTTAGTCATTGAATGTTTCCTCCTATATTTTTGGTTTTCGCCCATGAAAACCTAACAGCATAATTGTATCACTATATTTTATATTGTCAAGAGAAATATACCCGATTTCACAGGTTTGTTACAATTTGATTTAGTATTTTCACCGTTCTTTCCCGCTTTTGAAAACGCCGCTGCGGCAAAACAAAAAACGCCCTCCGCACGGGGCGGAAGACGCCTTTGAAGCATGCCCTGTCAAAGCTTTTCGATGAGCCTCAGGAAGACCTCGGCCGTCCTTTCGGCAAGCCCCTCGGGGTAGCGATAGCAAGCCGTGTGGAGGGGCGCCGTCTCCTCGCCCGAGCCTATGCCGAAGAAGAGCGACGGGACGTACTTTCCGTAATGGCCGAAATCCTCCGACCAGCGGAAGGGCGAATCGAGGCGCTTATACGGGATCCCGTTCTCTATGCAGGCGGCCTCGAGCTTTTCGGTCAGCCCTTCGGGGTTGACGGTCGCGGGGAACGGATCGAAAAGCCCGATCTCGCAGACGAGCCCGTCCGAAGAGGCCAGCCTTTCTGCAAGCTCCTTCGAGCCGTCAACGAGCTTATCGAACGCCTCCGCGCTCTCGGAGCGGAGCGTTACCCAGAGCTCGGCCTCGGAAGCGGCGACGCCGAAGGCCTTCTCCCCCGCCCTCATGCCGACGACAGTTGCGAGCGTCATGCAGTCATGCTCGTGGGAGAGCCTTTCCGCAAGCTCGGGTATGCCGAGCGCGAGCCTTGCCGCGGCAGCCGAGGGATTGACTCCGTTTTCGGGATAGGCGGCGTGCGTGGTCTTGCCGACGAGCCTTATGCCCAGCCCGCAGGAGGCGCAGGCGAAGGTCCCCGATCTTACGAGCACAGTCCCTTCTTTTTCGCCGGGGATATTGTGACAGCCGACCGTTACGCAGTTCCCCGCGTCAAGCCCTTCGAGGGCGAACAGCCTGCAGCATTCCTCCGCGCCCTGCCCCGTCTCCTCCGCGTGCTGGAAGAGGAATACTGCGTTCTTCCCGAGAGTTCTCCCCTCCGTCATGAGGGCGAGCGCGAACAGCGCGGCGGTGTGCCCGTCGTGTCCGCAGAGGTGCGCCGCGCCTTCCCCGGTGGGAACGGCGTCGTGATCGGCCCTTACGACGACGGTCTTATCCGCGCCTTCGTCGTGCGAGGCGTAGAGCCAGGAGCCCATATCGCGCACGCGGAGCGAGGTGTGCTTTATAAGCGCTTCCTTTATGAGAGCGTGCGTTTTTTGCTCCTCGAGCGGACGCTCGGGCGAATCGTGGAGCCTTGCGCGAAGCTCCTCCGCAAGCTCGGTTTTTTCCTTGTCGAGCAAAGGTTTTTCCATATCCTCATCCATGCCTTTTGCAATAAATCGGGCTATCTCTTCAAGCTCCTCTCCCCCGTTTTCGAGGGCGGCGGCCATCTCTTTTTTATCGAACCTCACGCCCGTGAGCCGCTCCTTCAGCCTTTCGGGAAGGGCCGCGTCCAGCGCGTCGGTATAGGCCGTAATTTCGGCTATCCTGCCGCCCCTTACCCTCAGATGAAGCTGCAGCTCGAAGGATGAGAACCGCTCCTCCAGCCTGTGATCGAACACGGGCGTCGCGCCCATGAGCCAATCCCATGAGCGGCGTTTTTCGGCGAGCGCTTCGATCTCATCGCAGGAGAGCTCGTCGGCAAAGACGGTCTCGCATTCGCCGTATTCCTCGCGGAAGACCTCGCAGACGAGCCTTCTCATGCCCTCGACGGTGACGGGCGCGGCCTCGGAAAGGTTCATAACGCGCGAACGGACGCTCGTTATGCCCTTCGCCTCGAGCTTCTTTTTCGAGGGACGAAGATACCTCGGCAGCATCGAAAGATCCGCGGAGACGAGCAGCGTCCCGTGCATGCCCCGCGCCTTGCCCTCAAGCGCGTAAGCGCAGCCGGAGAATTTGCGCCCGCCGCAGAGAAGATCGTTGCGGCCGGAGACCTCCGCCCTGACGCCCGCCCTTTCGCAGGCCTTCAGTATGACGCCCGTCTGGCGCTCCTTGTCGTAGAGCTTTTCGTTGGTGATAAAGGAAAAATTGAGGTTGCCTCCGTCATGGTAGACGGCTCCCCCGCCGGTGTGCCGCCTTACGAGCTGCACGCCGTCCTCCTCCATACTATCGACGGCGCACTCGCGCCATGCGTTCTGATTGCGGCCGATTATGACCGAAGCGTCGTTCACGTAGAAATAGAGCGTGACGCCTTCGTATTCGCCCGTTCTGTACTTTTCGAGTATGTATTCGTCCGTCGCGAGGTTTTTAACGCCGTCCCCGGTGCGGCTTATCACGATCCTGTTCATGCGAAAATTATACAACGCGGATCGCTCCCAATCAAGTTGAAGATGCGAAAATCCGTGGTATAATACATTCAAAAGCTTCAGGAGGTGTGTTTTATGAATACGATATTGGCCGCGGAGGTTTCCGAGGGAGTCAAAAAGGTTTTGGACGCGATAGTCTCTTTCTGCGTCTCGGCAGGGTTCCGTCTCGTCGGAGCGATACTCGTACTGATAATCGGGCTCTGGCTCGCAAAGGTGCTCGTAAAGGCGATAGGCAGATCGAAGGCCTTCGGCAAGGCCGATAAGAGCGTAAGAGGCTTTGCGCTCTCCGGGCTGAGGATACTCTTTACGATACTCGTCATCGTGACGGTCATCGCCATAATGGGAGTGCCCATGGCCTCGATAGTCGCCGTCATCGCAAGCTGCGGCGTGGCGATTGGCCTCGCTCTGCAGGGCAGCCTTTCCAACCTGGCGGGCGGCATAATGCTCGTCATATTCAGGCCCTTCCGCGTGGGCGATTACATTTCGGCGAACGGTCACGAGGGCACGGTGGACGAGATAGGCATTTTCTGCACGACGCTGACCACGATCGACAACCGCCGCGTGGTCCTGCCGAACGCGGGGCTTTCCAATTCCGCCATAGTCAACGCCACGCATTACGATACGAGGCGCGTCGACCTCTTCTTCAAGGCCGATCCCAACGAGGACGCCGAGCGCGTGACCTCCGTTCTTTCGAGGATGGCCGAGTCCCAGGAAAAGCGCCTTGCCGATAAGCCCGTCGAGGCGAGATTCGATTCCTTCGGCGAGGGCTTCGCCAAGTACCACCTCAGGGTCTGGTGCGAGACGAAGAACTATTGGGATCTCTATTACGCCCTTCTTGACGACGGCAAGCGCGCCCTTGCCGAGAACGGGATCAAAACTCCTCTCCCCCAGCTGGAGGTGCACGAGGCGAAGTAAGGCCAAAGCAAATAAAAAGATCCGCGGGCATACGCCCTCGGATCTTTTTTCGCCCGTTTCGGGGCCGAAGCCCGCGGCTTTAATTTATCACGTTGGCGCCTGTTACCGTCCTGAAACACGGCTCGCCGTCGGCGCGGGCTCCTCCGTCGGAGCAGGCGTCTCCGTCGGAGCAGGCGTCTCCGTCGGAGCAGGCGTCTCTTTTTCGTGATACTGCCCGAAGGTCACCTCGTATATGACGGCCTCCGTCTCCGTGCAGATCATCTCGAAAACCCTGCCGTCTTCAAGCACGACGGTATCCCTGTTGGAGAAATAAATGTCCTCCCCTTCGGGAACGTCGGCATAACCCGTGATCTCGCCCGTCTTTGCGCATCTAATAAGCGAGCAATCAAGGCGGTTGTACCCATGCGCTTCAGAGAGTTTCTCGTACATCTTGAAATAGGCGTTCCCCGACGAGTCGTTTCCGATAAAATGGTAGAGTTCTCCGTTTTGCCTCGAAAGGCGGTTCCAGTCGGAAGTATACGGCGTAGACCATTCCTTATAGTCAAGTGTGATCTGAAAGCGCACCGGGTACAGCATCGGCGCCTGCGGATCGAGCACGTTCTTAAGGCCGCCGGAATCGCTGCCGACGTATATGCTTCCTTCGAGCTCATAAAGGTTGCCCGAAAAGGTCATCTTCCCGGGATAGTCATATCTGTTCAAAAACTCGCCCGAAGCATAATCGTATTCGAATATGTCCCCCGAAACGGTATCGAGTATGAACAGCCTGTTCCCGAGCCTTGCCATGGAATAGCCGTAACCGAAAGGCAAGACGTCCATCGTGCGGGAAAGCGAGCCGTTTTCGAATATGCACACCCTTTGTTTAACGGAATCGAGTATCGCAATGCCGTCCTCGTACACCCAAAACGCCTCGGGGTAATTGCCCTCCGCGCTCAGGTCGATACCGAGTTCGTCATCGGCCCTTCCTATGCCGACCCTCAATATCTCTTCGAATACCGCGTTTTCGGGGACCTCGGTCCGGTAAGGGGGTTCGGTTTCCTCCGCGGGCTCGGTGTTCTCCGCGGTGGGTCCCGGCGTTACGACCGGCTGATCCGGCGTCGGCTCCGTTTTTTTGCAGCCCGCAAAGGCCAATGCGCCCGCGGCGAGAAGCATCGCGATAACCGCCGCGCAGATGATAAGGCTCGTCTTTTTGCCCTGAGCGATGTTCTTTATTCGGGAGGCGAGCTCCGCTCTGCCGTTCGTCATCGCGGTGGAGGTAAGCGCTATACTTGCGCTGATCTTCGGCTTCCTCGAAAGCTCGATCAGCGTCCTGCCGTAGGTCTCGCGCGAATCCTCTCCCATCGTTTTCACGGCCTCGGAATCCGCGAACAGCTCGCTGTCGCGCCTTGATGCGAAGGCCGCCGCCCACACGAGCGGGTTATACCAATGCAGCGCGAGAGCTATGCACCTAAGAAAAGCTATGGGCACGTCCAGATGGCGGCGATGGGCAAGCTCATGCGCGAGCACGCAGCGGAGCTTTGCAGGATCCCCGGCATTCTCCTCTGCAACGTAGATCGAGTTGAGGAAGAAGCAGGAGGATTCCAGCCCCTCGGCGGAATAGACCCTGACGGGAGCGTCCGTCTTTATCTCGGTGCGGCTGCGCCTGAGCTTCAGATACAGGCGTACGTTCGCGGCAACGAAGTAGGCCGCAACGAGCCCGAGCCCCGTGAAATAAACGACCGTGAGCACGTCCCTTGCCTTTATCGTCCTCTGCATCCTCTCGAAGCGCTCGGGAGTGGCCTGCTGCAGTACGACCGTCTGCACGGGCCTCATCACGGTCTCATGCGAGGTCTCGGCGGGCGTTTCGGGTGCCTGCTGCTGGGGCGTGACAGGAGCGGGCTTTTGTCCCTCCTCCGGCTTTTTGATGCCCGAGGAGAGCGTTCCGGTCACGGAGCCGTCGGCCTCATGCCTTATCTCACTTATGCCGCTGACCGCCGAAATATCCTGCGAGATCTCGGTATCCGACACCGCATTCTCGATGCTGACCGGGCTGTTGAAAAGCGAGACCGGCACGAGCAGCCTTACGAGCACGATCGCCCAAATAGCGTACCTCACGCCCGCGCCGAGCTTCTTTTTGAAGACGGCTCTGATAAGGAATACGGCGGCGATCAGCGCGCTTGACGATATGATCCAATTCAGCGCATTCATTTTTTGCTCCTTTCCTTAAGTATCCGGTACAGCTCCTCGACCTCCTCGTCTGTGAGCTCCGCCTCACTCGTCATCGTGCCGAGAAGCAGCCCGATGCCCTTCGTTTTGATCTTCTCGAGCGTGCTCCTGGCCTCCTCACAAACGGCCTGTTCGCGCCCGAGTATGGGATAGAAGAACTTCTGTCTGCCAAGGTTCTCGATCCTTACCGCGCCCTTTTCGGAAAGACGGGTCAGCATTATGTTGACCGTGGCTCTGGACCAGCCGGTGTCATGCTTCAATGCGTTTACGATCTTTGCTATGACGAGGGGCGACTCGTCCCAGAGAAGGTTCATGAGCTTCCATTCGCCGTCCGACAGAGATATCTTTTCCACGTTTTTTGCCTCCCTTTGATTGATGATAACAGCTGTTACCATAAGTATAATGAGCATGATAACAAATGTCAACATGGTTTTGATAATATATTTCCCCTCCATACGGAATGCGCGGGAGACCGTTCGCATCACAATAGAAGAAGACGCCCGCCGGACGGTTTTTTTCGGCGCAGCGTCTTCATTCCTTCATTCCTTCATTCCTTCATTCCTTTATTCCTTCATTCCTTTATTCCTTCCTCTTCCTGCCCATGTACTCGTCGAGCTCCTTCTTGACCTTTTCGGGGATATCCCTCGAAACGGGGCACACGGCGGAGCAGGCCATCCTGCGGGTGAACTCGGATATGAAGGCGATATCCCCCTCCATGCGGTCCATTGAGAGCAGGTCGACGGTATCGTAGCGGCAATGGATGGGAGCGACGTCGCCTCCGCCCATCCTCGCAAAGGAGAGCGCGGGCACGCCGTTATCGGCAAAGGGCGTGGAATCGCTGGAATAGACGCCCGTTTTCACCGAGATCGGGAAGCCGATCTCCGCTCCCATGTAGGATACGTAGTGGGCGAGCGCCTCCTCCGCCGAAACGCAGGAGATGAATTTGCCGAGGATAGTGCCTATCATGTCGAGGTTGATATTGAGGGCGATCTTCGGAAGCTCCTCCTCATGCGCCTTGACGTAGGCCTTGGAGCCGAGAAGGCCCCTCTCCTCGCTTCCGCAGAATACGAATCTGAGGCCGTAATTCAGCTCCGCGTCCTTCAGCTTATCCATTATCCCGAGCAGGCCGACGCAGCCGCTGAGGTTGTCGTAAGACCCGTGGGAGAGCGCGGTGGAATCAAGATGCGCGGAGAGGACTATGTATTCCTCCCTCTTACCCTTTATCTCGGCGACGACGTTTCGGGACTCGCCCTCGTACTCGCGCTGCTTTATGACGATCTTCACGCGCTTCACGCCGTTATTCACGAGCTCGACCGCCGTCTTCGCGTTGATCATGGCGCAGAGGACCTTCCTCTCCTCGCCTACGACGTAGCCCCGAAGATCCCTGACGTCGATATCCTCGTTGGGATAGAAGAGATTGCCGTAACGGAACAGGATGGCCTTTACGCCCGCCTCCATCAGATCCTTATAGGCGAAGGTCCCGACGCCGCCCGTATCGAGAAGGACTATCTTATCCCTCGCCCCCGCGAGCGAGACCTTGTCGACGGAGGGCATATAGTAAAGCTCGCCCTCAGCCTCGCCGCTGCCGCAGCAGAAAAAGCCCGTGCAGGGGATCTCTTTGCCGTCGGCAAATACTTTGGCCTCCTCCATTTCGCCCATGGAGACGGGGAACGGCTCGATAACGGCGCCGACGCCCATTTTTTCGCACTCGGCCCTGAGGTATTCGGCTACCTTGAGCTCCTCGGCGGTACCGCTCGTGTGAACGAAATCGTTGTCCTTGAATATGCGGAGCAGTTCTTCCTTTTTCATAAGCACCTCCAGATTTAATATGGATAAATTATATCAAACGGCGGTTCATACTTCAAGCGGCGCGGCATATTTTATGCCATGGACTTTTTCGGTTTGGGCATGGCCTTCCTCACGATGGGCGCGGGGCTTTTTCTTACGCTCCGGCTCGGCTTTTTTCAGTTCACGCATTTTCATAAAGCGGTATCCGGCGTATTCAAAGGAGCGAAAAGGAAGGGCGGCGTCTCTTCCTTTCAGGCTCTCGCGACGGCGCTCGGCGGCTCGATTGGCACGGCGAACATAGCGGGCGTGGCTGGCGCGCTCGTATTGGGCGGGCCCGGAGCCGTTTTCTGGATGTGGGCGGCGGCGCTGCTCGGCATGGCGACGAAGCTGACGGAGATACTGCTTGCCGTAAAATACCGCGATACCTCCGTCGATCCCCCGGTCGGCGGCGCTTTTTACTGCATCGAGCGGGGCCTTGGGAGGCGCTTTCGCCCGCTCGCCTCGGTATTCGCGTTCGCGTGCGTTATGGCCTCCGCGATAGGGACGGCGCTCGTACAGCCGAACACCATAGCGGAGGCGTTCTTCGGCCTCGTCCGGGCGGCGTCCCTGCCCATTTCGAGGATTGCCGCGGGTACGGTCTCGGGCGTTTTTGCGGCGCTTCTCACGTTCGCGGTGATCTCGGGCGGGGCGAAAAGGATAGGCCGCTTCTCGGAAAGGGCGGTGCCGGTGATGGCGGGGCTGTACGTGTTCGCCGCTGCCTTCATAATAATCGTAAACCGCGAAAGGCTGCTGCCCGCGCTCTCAAGCATATTCCGATCCGCGTTCGGCCTTCCGCAGGCGGCGGGCGGCGCGGCGGGCTATGGCCTTGGCCGGGCACTGAAGGTCGGCGCGGCGCGGGGCGTCTATTCCAACGAGGCGGGCGTCGGCTCCGCGCCAATGGCGCACGCGGCCTCGAGCGAGACCGATCCCGTAAAGCAGGGCATGCTGGGGATATTCGAGGTCTTTTTCGACACGATCGTTATGTGCACGCTGACCGCGCTCGCGGTATTGACCTCGGGCGCGCCACTTTCGGGGGAGGGCATGGCGCTCGCGGCCTCGGCGTTTTCCTCCGTGTTCGGGGAGGGGGCTTCCTCGCTCTTCCTCTCTTTGGCAATACTGCTCTTCGCGTTCACCTCGCTCGTCGGGTGGTCGCTCTATATGGACAGGTCGGCTTATTATCTTTGGGGAGGGCGCGGTGTGTCGGTCTGCCGCGTTCTGTTCCTTCTGCTGATACCCGTGGGGAGCGTGATCCCGGCAGGCCCCGCATGGAGGCTCGGCGTGGTTTTCAATTATCTTATGGCTCTGCCGAACCTCATCGCGCTCGTTCTGCTCTCGGGCGACGCGCGCAGGGAGATCGCCGTTTATAAAATGTTTGAAATGCGGAGCCGAATGGGTTATAATAAAGGGTAGTGCGGCAGGGCCGCAAGAAGGAGCAATATGGCGCAGAAGGTAAACGGCTCGCTTAACGGCATTAAGGCCGCTACGCTGGAAAGGATAAGGTCGCTTTACGACCTGAGGATGGGGCTTAAGGAGTTCGCCTCCTTTGAGCTTATTCAGCTCATGTCCGAGCTCACGGGCGAGATCGGCCGCGAGATATCCGTCTACATAGCGAGGGACGGCCGCATCGCCGACGTTTCCGTCGGAAGCGATCACAAGGTCGATATGCCGAGCATGCGCCTCGTCAGGAACGAAGACCGCCTCTGCGGAGTGCGCTGCCTGCACACGCATCCGAACGGCGACGGGCGCCTCTCCGGGGTGGATCTGGGGACGCTCCGTTCAATGCAGCTCGATTCCATGGCGAGCGTCGGCGTGCTCGAAGGCAGGCCGACTCAGCTCTACGCCGCCTTTATAGGCGATATCAACGACGAGGGCAAGCGCGACGCGCTGATCTACGGGCCGCTCCGCCCCAACAAGCTGCCGAACGCCGCCCTTATAAACGAGATATTCATTTCGGACGACCGTTTCCGCTCCGTTACCAAGACCGTTCACGAGGCCGAGCCCGAGAGGGCGATACTCGTGGGGATCGAATCGGACGCGGGCTACGACACGCTCGAGGAGCTTGCCGAGCTCGCCAAGACCGCGGGCGCGGCGGTGGTCAGGAAGGTGCCGCTCAAAAAGCGCGCGATAGACAACGCGACTTACGTCGGCTCGGGCAAGGCCGAGGAGCTTTCGCTCCTTGGGAGCGAGCTCGAGGCGGATCTGTTCATATTCGACGACGAGCTCTCCGCCATACAGCAGAGGAACCTCGAGACCGCGCTCGGCGCGGCGGTGATAGACCGTACGACGCTCATACTCGACATATTCGCCTCCCGCGCGCAGAGCCGCGAGGGCAAGCTTCAGGTCGAGCTGGCGCAGCTCAAATACCGTCTCCCCCGCCTTCTGGGGCAGGGGCAGGCGCTCTCCCGCCTGGGCGGCGGCATAGGCACGAGGGGCCCCGGCGAAAAGAAGCTCGAGATAGACCGCAGGCGCATAAGAAGGCGCATATACGAGCTTGAGGAGGAATTGAAGGCGGTCGATAAACAGCGCGAGCTTCGCTCCGTCGGCAGAAGGCAGGGCTCCGTTCCGCTGGTCGCGCTCGTCGGCTACACGAACGCGGGCAAGAGCACGCTCCTGAACGCCCTTTCCGGCGCGGGCGTATTGGCGGAGGACAAGCTCTTCGCCACGCTCGATCCCGTCGTAAGGGGGATGGACCTGCCCTCCGGCACGTCGATAACTCTCAGCGACACGGTCGGCTTCATAAACAAGCTCCCGCACGATCTCATAAACGCGTTCCGTTCCACGCTCGAGGAGGTCGCTCAGGCGGATCTGATACTGCACGTCATCGACGTCTCCTCCGATCATCACGATACGCAGATGCGCGTAGTGGAGGAGGTGCTCGCCTCCCTCGGCGCGGGCGATACGAGAAGGATCGACGTTTTCAACAAATGCGACAGGCTGGCGGAATTCCCGAAGCAGCCCGAGGGGAACGACGGAAGGCGGCGCGTGTTCATAAGCGCGAAGAACGGCACGGGGCTGGAGCATCTGCTCGATACCGTTGAAAAGGAGCTGAACTCCGGCCGTCACGAGGTCGATCTCGTGATCCCGTACAGCCGTTACGAGGCGGCGAGCTTCATCTACAAAAACGGCACGGTCCTTTTTGAAGAGCATCTTCCCGAGGGGACACACATCAAGGCGTACATGGACGAGGCGGATCTCGGTCAGCTCAAAAAGCTGCTGTGACGAGCCCGGAAAGCATAAAAAGGGGCGACCTATGAAGACCAAGATCATCACCATCGAAGGCATCGACGGCAGCGGCAAGACCGTTCAGTTCACAAGGCTCTGCGAGAACCTGCGCGCCATGGGCTACACCGTGGATACGAGGAGCTTCCCCGATTACGAGGCGTTCTTCGGCAGGCAGGTCGGGCGGTATCTCTCCGGCGAGGAGGGCGTCGCCGCGACGGACGTCGACCAGAAGAGCATGGCGCTCTGGTTCGCGCTCGACCGCTGGGAGGCCTTCAAGACCTGGAAGGACGGCGAGTACGATTTCCTTATCATCAACCGCTACGTGCTCTCCAACGCCGTCTACCAGAGCATAAGGGACAGGGATATCGGCAGGCCCGATATAATCGACTGGGTGTTCGAGCTCGAGTACGGGCATTTCGGTCTGCCCCGCCCCGCGCTCAATCTCTTCTTCGACGTGGCGGCCGAAAGAGCCGGCCAGAACGTTGACAGGAAGGGCTTCCGCGATTACGTCGGCGAGGGACGCGACGTTTACGAAAGGAGCCTCGGCATCCAGGAGCGCGCCCGCAATATGTACGTTGCGGCCGCCGAAAGATACGACGACGTGTGCATAGTAAACTGCATGGACGGCGCAGCCATGAAGGCCCCCGAAGCGATCGCCGAGGAGGTCATGGAGCTCATGCGGGAGAGGGGCGTTATCGATCCCTGCGCCCGCTGCGATTACAAGGAAGATCACGCGGAGTGACCGCGTTTTACAAGCTAAGCAAAGGAGTTTTTCTGTATGGATATGAGGATTCTCGCGCACAGGGGCGCTTCGGCTTTCGCTCCGGAAAACACCATACCCGCTTTCGAGCTCGCGCTCGAGCAGGGCGCGGACGGGTTTGAGCTCGACGTGCATCTGACAAAGGACGGGCGTCTCGCCGTCATCCACGACGAGCGCGTGGACAGGACCACCAACGCGAAGGGCTTCGTTAAGGATCACACCCTGGAGGAGCTGCAGAGCTTCGACGCCTCGAACGGCATGCCCCGCTTCGCGGGGGCGAAGATCCCCGCGCTGGAGGACGTTTACGCCCTCCTGAAGGACAGCGACAAGATAGTGAACGTTGAGATAAAGACGGATATAATCGTCTATCCCGGCATCGTCGAAAAGGTGCTCGAGGCGGAGGCCGCCTGCGGCATGACGGGCAGGGTCATCTACTCCTCGTTCAATCATTACACCGTCTGCGAGCTGCTCAAAAAGAAGCCCGAGGCGAAGGTCGGCCTGCTCTACATGAGCATGATTGTCGAGCCGTGGAACTATGCGAGGAACCTCGGCGCGGCCTGCCTGCATCCGCATTTCATCACCCTCTCCAACACGCCCGACATGGCGGCGGAGTGCGCGAAGCTCGGCCTTGAGACGAACGTCTGGACGGTGGACGATCCCGTTTGGATGGAGCGCCTTGCCAAGATGGGCGTGACGAGCGTCATAACGAACAAGCCCGGACTTGCGAGGACGACGCTTTTCGGCAGCTGAACGAAAGGAAAAACGGATGAAGCTCTGGGGAAAAACAAGGCTCGACAACAACACGCTCGATAATCAGACCGTGACCGTGCAGGCGAAATCCGCCTATGAGGTGACGGATTGGAGCGAGCCCTTTTCGAGGCTCTGCCACAAGATGAACCTCTCGCGCCCCGTGATACTGAAAAAGCACGTGCGCGATCTCGAACAGTTCGGCCACGCGGTGTTCTTCCCCGCCGATTTCCTCGAGCCCGTGGATTTCGACAGGTTCGAGGTGGAGCTCTACTGAACAGAAGCATAAAAAAGCCGCCCGCATTGCGCCGGGGCGGCTTTTAATTTTTGATTTATTCGCTCTCCGAAAGGGGCTTTACCTCGGTCTCCTTGTCGAATTCGATCGTATAGGGAAGGCCTGTCAGCGTCATGTCGGTGAGTATCCTCGCAAGAACGACGTTATCACCCGGGGCGAGTGAAAGCAGATAGCTGCCGTCCCTCGTCTGCAGGCGGGCCCTCGCGATCTCCGTACCGTCCTCCTCGGTGTAGACTATGTCCACCGCGCAGGTGATGGGCTCGGAATAGCGGTTGACGATTATCGCGTCGACAAAGGTATCGCCCTCCTCCTCATAGACGACTATGTTCTCAAACACGAGGTAGCGCTTGTAATGATCGGGGCCGGATATGACGTTGCCCATCGCGTCCAGCGCTTCGCCCGGAGCGAGCGTGCGCCCGGGCTCCGGAGCTTCGGTCGCCTCGGCGGTCTCCATGGGCGTCTCCTCGGGTTCGGGAGTGGGCGTCGGCTCCGCTGTCGGCGCGGGAGTTACGGAGGGATCCGGCTTCGGGGCGACGTTTATACAGCCCGCGAGCCCGAATACGAGCGCAAGGGCGATCAACGCCGCTATTACGGATCCTGCCTTTATCCTTCCCATTCCGTCACAGTTCCTTTTCGACCGTCTCCTCGGCCTTTTCGACCGCTTCCTCCGCCTTTTCGGCGGCCTTCTCTGCCGCTTCCTCGACCTTATCGGTGGTTTCCTCGGCCTTTTCGGCGGCTTCCTCGACCGCTTCCTCGACCTTATCGGCGGCTTCCTCGACCGCTTCCTCGGCCTTTTCGGCGGCTTCCTCTGCCGCTTCCTCGATCTTATCGGCGGCCTCCTCCTCGGCTATCGCGTCGGAGAGCTTGACGGCCTTGAAGCGGGAGGCTCTGTCTTCCTCCTCCTCGGCGCGCTTGATCTCGCCGTAATAGACCTCCTCGACGGGCATAACGGTCTTGCCTTTTTTCTTTTCGGTTATCGCCCTGATGATAATGAGGGCCACGCAGACCACGACGAGCAGTACGGAGAGCGCTTGCGAAACACGGACGGGCCCGAGCATGAGGCTGTCAGTCCTGAACTGCTCGATGACGGCGCGCTCGGCTCCGTACATGATGAGGTATGCGAGCGTGACGTCGCCGCGGTGCTTGGCGCGTTTTCTGAGTATGAACCAGAGCACCAGGAATATCACGAGACACCAGCAGGACTCGTAGAAGAAGGTGGCGTAATGGATGTTGCCCAACCTGGAGGGCATATCGGCACAGCAGGACTGGGTGCATTCGTCGATCTTGACGGCGAGCGGGAAATAGGGCGGGAAGCCCTCCGCGATGACGCCGCCGTACGCCTCCTGGTTGAAGAAATTGCCCCAGCGGCCTATCGCCTGAGCGAGCGCGACGGAGGGGAACACGAGATCGAAGAGCGAAAGCAGATGCATCTTCTTCACCCTCGCGTAGATCACCATGCCTATTACGCCGCCGATTATTGCGCCGTAAATGGCAAGGCCGCCGTCCCTGACGTTGATCATGCCGAGGAGCACTTCGCCGATGCTCATGTCCGGCTTGATGAAAGCGTCGAGCGTGAAGACGATATAATAGAGCCTTGCGAATATCGCGCCGAGGGGCACGACTATGAGGCAGAGGTCTATCGTGCAGTCCTTATGGAAATTCCTGCGCTTCGCCTCGTGCGAGCAGAGTATGTAGGCAAGTATTATGCCGACGACGATCAGGGCTCCGTACCAGTAGATCTGGAGCCAGTCGAGGCCGAACTTCGATCCGTCGACGAGTATCCTTGACGGGTTGTTCATTTTTTCCATCCTTTCAGTGCGCTTTGCGCATTGCGGTAAAGTTTACCCCATTATACTTCATTTCCGCCGGAAAATAAAGTCAATGGGGCAAATTGGCGTTATTTTATTTTTAGTCCTGCTCGTTCATGCCGTTTTGCTCGAGGAAAAGAGCGAATACCTTATCCAGGAGCTCTCCGTCTTCAAGGCCGACGAGCTCGCCGCCCTTGGCCTCCTTCAGGATTATCGCCTCGGGCTCGGAGCTGTCGTCGTCCACGGGAAGGAGGACTGCGAAGGTCTCTCCCCCGTACTCGATCCTGTCGAGCAGCTCGCACTCTATCTCGCTGCCCTCCTCGTCGGTGAGGAGGACGGTGTAATCGTTATCCTGCATGGGATCACGCCTTGCCGTCGCAGCCGAGAACGTCGACGATCTTATGCTTGACGAGTTCCTTGATGGCGGCCCTGGCGGGCTTGAGATACTGGCGCGGATCGAAATGATCGGGATGCTCGGCGAAATACTTGCGGATGTTCGCCGTCATGGCAAGGCGCAGGTCGGAGTCGATATTGATCTTGCAGACGCTCATCGAAGCGGCCTTCCTGAGCTGTTCCTCGGGGATGCCGACCGCGTCGGGCATATGGCCGCCGTTCTCGTTGATCATCTTGACGAACTCCTGCGGTACGCTGGAGGAGCCGTGAAGAACGATCGGGAAGCCGGGCAGGCGCTTCTGGACCTCTTCGAGGACGTCGAAGCGGAGGGGAGGCGGAACGAGGATGCCCTTTTCGTTCCTGGTGCACTGCGCGGCGGTGAATTTATAGGCGCCGTGGCTGGTGCCGATGGCGATGGCGAGCGAGTCGCAGCCCGTCTTCTGGACGAACTCCTCGACCTCTTCGGGCCTTGTATAGGAGGAATCCTCGGCCTTGACCTTGACCTCGTCCTCAACGCCGGCAAGGGTGCCGAGCTCGGCCTCTACGACTACGCCGTGATCGTGAGCGTACTCGACGACCTGACGGGTGATCTCGATATTCTCATGGAAGGGCTTGGATGAAGCGTCGATCATAACGGAGGTGAAGCCGCCGTCGATGCAGTTCTTGCAGAGCTCGAAGGAATCGCCGTGGTCGAGGTGGAGAACGATGGGGAGCCCCGTTTCGATAACGGCAGCCTCAACGAGCTTGATAAGATAGGTGTGGTTCGCATAGGCGCGGGCGCCCTTGGAGACCTGCAGGATGAGCGGAGCGTTCAGCTCGGCAGCCGCCTCGGTGATGCCCTGGACTATCTCCATATTGTTGACGTTGAATGCGCCGATAGCATAACCGCCGTCGTATGCCTTTCTGAACATCTCGGTGCTTGTTACAAGAGCCATTGGATCATTCCTCCATTATTTGTATTTTGGGATTTCCCTGTTTACATTATAAACCCTTTTTGTAAAAACCGCAACAGGTATTGAAAATGTATTTTGTTTGATTTCGTCCCCGACTTTTGCGGGGCAGCGCAAAAAGCTGTTTCCAAACCGCCCCGCCGATGGTATAATGGAACAAAAAACGGAGCTTTGCGTATGCTTGCGGAAAAACGATTCATGGAGGAGGCCCTTAAGGAGGCGCGCTCCGCTTCATTTGAGGGCGAAGCGCCCGTGGGCGCGGTCGTCGTAAGGGACGGCGAGGTGATCTCACGCGGCCATAACGAGGTGGAAAAGTACGGCGACGCCTCCCGCCACGCGGAGATGCTCGCCCTGAAGCGCGCCGCCTTCAAGCTCGGCACGAGATACCTCACGGACTGCGTGCTCTACGTCACTATGGAGCCCTGCCCCATGTGCGCGGGCGCCTGCCTGCATTTCAGGCTCGGCGCAGTATGCTTCGGCGCATACGATAAGAACGCGGGCGCGCTTGGCTCGGTAACGGATATCGGCTGCGGCCTTTTCGGGAAGGAGCTTCCCGTTTACGGCGGCTTTATGCGGGAGGAATGCGCCTCCCTTTTGAACGAGTATTTCAAGGAAAAACGGTGATCCATGGAATTGACCGATTACAGAAGACCTCTCCCCATGACGAAGGCCGAGCTTGCCGACCGCTTCTGCGTCGACGAGCCGGATTTCGTTATCGTCACGGGGGACGCCTACATAGACCACCCCTCCTTCGGCACGGCGATAATTGGCCGCGTGCTTGAATCGAGGGGGTATTCCGTCGGCATTATCGCTCAGCCCGACTGGAGGAGCGCCGACGCCTTCCGCGTCTTCGGCAGGCCGAAATACGCGTTCCTCGTCAATTCGGGGAACATGGACTCCATGGTGAACCACTATACCAGCTCCAAAAAGCGCCGCTCGGCGGACAGCTACTCCCCCGGCGGCAGGGCCGGCATGCGCCCCGACAGAGCGGTGACGGTCTACTGCGGCCGCATAAGGGAGGCCTACGGGAGCGTTCCCATCGTGATAGGCGGCATCGAGGCGAGCCTAAGGAGATTCGCGCATTACGATTACTGGGACGACAAGGTGAGGCGGAGCGTGCTCGTCGATTCGGGCGCGGATCTGCTCTCCTACGGGATGGGCGAAAAGCAGACCGCCGAGATAGCCGACGCGCTCGCTTCGGGCCTCTCGATACGCGATATCACGTACGTCGCGGGCACCTGCTATATGGCGGGCTCTCTCGAAACGGTCTACGATTACGAGGAGATCCCCTCGTTCGAGGAGGTCTCGAAGGATAAAAAGGCCTACTGCAGGGCCTTCATGCGGCAGTACGAGGAGCAGGACGCCATATCGGGAAAGCGGCTCGTCCAGAAGCACGGCGCAAGATGGCTCGTGGCAAATCCCCCGGCTCTGCCCCTCACGACGCAGGAGCTCGACGACGTTTACGAGCTTCCGTACACGCGTCTCCCCCACCCCTCCTACAAGGAGCATATCCCCGCCCTGGACGAGGTGGAATTCTCCCTCGTTTCGACGAGGGGCTGTTTCGGAGCCTGCTCCTTCTGCGCGCTGACCTTCCACCAGGGCAGGGTGATACAGGCGCGGAGCCACGAATCGCTCCTTCGCGAGGCGGAGCTTTTGACTAAGCTGCCGAATTTCAAGGGCTACATACACGACGTCGGCGGCCCGACGGCGAATTTCAGAAAGCCCGCCTGCAAAAAACAGCTGACCAAGGGCGTCTGCAAAAAGCGCCAGTGCCTTGGCTACGAGCACTGCCCGAACGTGGAGGTCGATCACCGCGATTTCACGGCGCTGCTTAAAAAACTGCGCTCCGTAGAGGGCGTGAAAAAGGTGTTCGTGAGGAGCGGCATACGCTACGATTATCTGATGTTCGACAGCGACGATTCCTTTATGAAGGAGCTCATCGCCCACCACGTCAGCGGGCAGCTGAAGGTCGCGCCGGAGCATATCTCGGATGGCGTGCTGAGGCTCATGGGAAAGCCCGCCGGCGGCCTTTACGACAGGTTCTGCGCGAAATACATGCGGCTGAACAAGCAGCTCGGCATGGAGCAGTACATAGTGCCCTACTTCATGAGCAGTCACCCGGGAAGCACCCTCGATTCCGCGATAGAGCTCGCGCTGTATTTGAAGCGCACAGGGCAGAGGCCGGAGCAGGTGCAGGACTTCTACCCCACCCCCGGAACGCTCTCCACCTGTATGTTCCATACGGGGCTGGATCCGAGGGATATGAGCCCGGTCTACGTCCCGCGGGATCCCGCCGAGAAGGCGATGCAGCGCGCGCTGATGCAGTACTTCATGCCCTACTACCGCGAGACGGCAAGGAAGGCGCTGATAAAAGCCGGCAGAGAGGATCTTATAGGAAACGGCCGCGACTGCCTGATCCCCGAAAAGCGTTTTCGCGCCGAGGACAGGAAGCCCGAAAAGCGGGACGACGCGAAAAAGCCCGCAAAACGCGAAAGCGCGAAAAAGGGCCGCCCCTCCACGAATACGAAGAGACCGCCGCAGAACAGGAAGGATAGCGGCGGCAAAAGGGACGCCGGAGGAAGAAAACGCTGAGAGCGGGGGAATCCGCTCACGATTTGGATAATATGAAAAAACAGGGGGCGCGGCCCCCTGTTTTATTACGCTTTTTATTCGCCCATGCGCTGTTTTTCCTTCTCGAACTGGAGCATATAGAGCGCGTGGTACTTGCCGTTTTGATCCTTCAAAAGCTCCTGATGCGTGCCCTGCTCGACGATCTCGCCCTTGGAGAGGACGATTATGTTGTCGGCGTGCTGTATGGTGGAGAGCCTGTGCGCGACTATCAGCATGGTGCCGATATTCATCATCTTTTCGAGGGAATCCTGTATGAGCACCTCGGTCTCGGTATCGATATTGGCTGTGGCCTCGTCGAGTATCATCACCTCGGGCTTGTGGATGATCGTCCTTGCGAAGCTCAGCAGCTGCCTCTGCCCCGCGGAGAAATTGTTGCCGCGCTCCCTCACGACCTCGTCAAGGCCGTTTTCGAGGCGGTTTATGAAGTGATCCGCGTTGACGTAGCGGCAGGCCTCCATTACCTCCTCGTCGGAGACGCCGTCCTTATCGAGCAGTATGTTGCTCCTTATCGTGCCCGAGAAGAGGAACACGTCCTGGAGCATCTGCCCGAAGTGCCTGCGAAGCGAGGCGGCTTTTATCTTTCTGATATCTATGCCGTCGATCAGTATCTCGCCCTTCTGGAACTCGTAATTGCGGCAGATGAGCGAGAGTATCGTCGTCTTGCCGGAGCCCGTGGGGCCGACGAACGCGACGGTATCTCCCGGATTCACGCGGAAGGAAACGCCCTTCAATACCCACTCGCCGGGGATGTAGCTGAACCAGACGTCCTTGAATTCGATCTCGCCCCTGACCTCGTCAAGCTCTATCGCGTCGGGCGCGTCCTGAAGCTTTGGCTCGATATCCATTATCGAGAACACCTTCTCCGCCGAGGCGAAAGCCGACTGCAGCCAGTTGAACTGCTCGGCAAGGTTCTGTATGGGGTTGAAGAACTTGTTGATGTACATGTAGAAGCTGACTATCGTCGCCGCCTCTATGGTTTGGCCAAGGAAGCTCGTTCCGTCAAGATATCCCTTGCCGCCGAGATAGAACAGCGCGAGCACGGAGCTTATGTACAGCATATAGACGAGGGGCCTGAATATGCCGAACACCAGTATCTGCTCCCTCTTCGCCTTGCCGAGGCCGCGGCTCTTTTCGGAAAAGTCGCGCTGTTTTTCGGCCTCCCTGTTGAATATCTGCGTTATCTTGATGCCGGAGAGGTTCTCGGAAAGGTAGGTGTTAATGTCCGTCGTGCGGTCCTTGACCCTTCGATAGGCCCTCCTTGCGAATTTACGGAATATCACGGTGAAGAGGACTATGAACGGCACGAAGCAGAGCACCATGAGCGTCAGCTCCTTATTGAGAGCGAGCATGGCGCAGAGCACGCCGACGATTATGAACACGTTCTTGACGAGGTTCACGAGCAGCGCCGTGAACATCATAGAAATGGCGTTGGTGTCGTTCGTCACCCTCGTTACGAGCTTGCCGACGGGGATGGAGTTCATCTGCTCATGCGAGAGGGATTCGATATGCGTGAACAGATCCTCCCTCATGTGGGAGATTATCCTTTGGCCCGTCTTCTGAAGTATTATCGCCTGCGCATAGGTGCAGACCATGGAGACTATCAGTATGCCCGCGTAGATCGCGACAAGGCGGTAGAGCTGAGGCAGCTCGAAATCCGTCTTGATAAGGCCCGTCACCTTGCCGACTATGTACGGGGAGATTATGTCGTAGGCAATGCCCGCGAGCACGATTATCCCGACAAGCACGAAATTCCAGACGTAGGGCTTTGCGTATGCCAGAAGGCGCTTTATGATCTCGCTGTCCTTCATGTTGCGGTCGAAGCCTATCGCCTGCTTTTTATCCTTAATGGATGCGTACGCGATTATGAGCACTATCGAAATGGCGCCGATTATTCCTCCGCCGAGGAGAAGGGGGTAATATTCTCTCATCTGACTCACCTTCCTTTCTCAGCGCGCGGCCTCTTCTTCGAGGCGCTGGAGTTCGACCATCCTTGCGTATTCGCGGCAGGTCCCGAGGAGTTCGTCGTGGCTGCCGACCGCCGTCACGCGGCCGTCCTCGACGAATACGATCTTATCGAGCTCCTTGATGGTCGATATTCGGTGCGCGATGAGGATCGTCGTCTTGCCCTTCCTCGTCTCCTTGAGGTTGCCGAGTATGACCTTTTCGGTATCGGTATCGACGGCGGAGACGGAATCGTCCAGTATCAGGATGGGGGCGTCCTTCATGAGCGCCCTCGCTATCGATATGCGCTGCTTCTGGCCGCCGGAAACGGTCACGCCGCGCTCGCCGAGGACTGTCTCGTATTTGTCCCTGAATTCGGCGATATTGCCGTGGACGGCGGCAAGGCGCGCAGAATCCTCGACGGCCTTTTCGTTGAGCTCGTCGTATGCGAAATTGATGTTGTTTGCGATGGTGTCGGAGAAGAGGAAATTATCCTGCGGGACGTAGGCGCAGCCCTCCCTCAGGGACTTTATCGTGATATCGGTGACGTCGTGCCCGTCGACGAAGAGCGTGCCCTTCGGGACGTTGTAAGTCCTTAAAATGAGATCGACAATCGTTGTCTTGCCGGAGCCCGTCTTGCCGACTATGCCTACGCTCTCCCCCGCCTCTATTGTGAAGCTGACGTGCTCGAGCGCGTCGAACTCGCCGTCGGGGTAGCGGAAGGTAAGATCGCGGAACTCGATCCTGCCCTCGACCTTGCCTATATCGACGGCGCCGGGCTCGTCCTTAACGGTGATCTCGGCCTCAAGCAGCTCCGAGACGCGCTTCATGGAGGCCTTGCCCCTCGCGGTCTTTTCGATCAGCATGGAGACCGCCATAACCGGCCACACGACCGAGGAGAAATAGCCTATGTATTCGACCAGCCTGCCCGCGCTGAACACGCCTTCATGCACGAGGTAGCCGCCGTAGCCGAGTATCACGCATATCACCGTCTCGACGAGAAGGACTATGAGAACGTGCATGAGGTTCGATATCTTGACGTAATCGACGTTGGCTTTTTCGTTCTCGATATTGAGCTTTCTGAAGGCCATGAGCTGCTTGAGCTCCTTTACGAAGGCCTTGATCACCGCGAAGCCCGAGAAGCTCTCCTGCGAGAAATCGGAGAGGCTCGAGAAAGCCCTCTGCCTTACCTCCCACTGCTTCATCATGGCCTTGCCCATCAGCGTGCCGATAAGGAGTATGAGCCCTAAGGGGATGAGCGTCAGGAGCGTCATAACGTGATCCATGCGCCACATGTTGTAGAAGCCCAGAATGCCCAGGAACAGCGCGTCGAAGAACATCAGCATGCCGTCTCCGAAGCATTCCTGTATGGTGTCCAGGTCGTTCGTGAAGAGGCTCATCAGGTTGCCGACCTTGTTGACCTGGTAATAATCCCTTGAAAGATCCTTGCAGTGATCGAACATCTCTATGCGGATGTTCGTCTCCACCCTTATCGCCGAGCCGAAGAAGCAGACGCGCCACAGGAAGCGGCCGACTATCATCACGACGACTATGCCGACTATCGGCAGACAGATCTTATCGAGCAGGAAATCCATGTTGAAAGGAACGACGGCGCCCTTATAAAGGACGGAGCCCTCGTTTATCCCGTCGATCAGCATTCCGTACAGGTTTGGGATTATGAGCTGGAAATAGTCCACGCATACCAGCGCGGCGGCGCCGAGTATCAGAAGAGGCGCATACCGCAGGTAATAACGGTTGATGTGTTTGCCGAATATCAAATTGTTTCTCCTTCCGAACTGCCCTGCTTACCCTTATCATTCACGGCGGCTCTATCAAGTGCTTGCTATTGTGATTATTATTATAAATGAAAAGGTGAAAAAGTCAATACGGGGAATAAGGCTCGGCCCGTCCTTCGCGGGGTTGACTGACGCCTTCGTTTGATTTATAATAGTTAGGTTGAAATACATTCGGAGGTACCGTTCATGGGTATGATAAACGTTAAGTCCGAGATAGGCCCGTTAAAGAGGGTCATGCTGCACCGCCCCGGCGTTGAGCTTGCTAACCTGATGCCCGATTTTTTGGAGCGTATGCTCGCCGAGGATACTCCCGACGTCGAGATGGCCGGCCGTGAGCACGACGTTTTCGCCGGCATACTGAGGAACGCGGGCGTGGACGTGGTCTATATCGAAAAGGAGTTCGCCGAGATCGCAAAGAACGACGATATCCGCCGCGCCTTCATTGAGGATTTCGTGAATATCGGCGTTAAGGGCGATTCCCTGCAGCCCGCCGTGCGCGAATACCTGCTCTCCGTCCCCGCCGAAAAGCTCTTCGACGCCGTCGCAAAGGGCATTACGAGGGACGATCTCAAGGATATCTCCAAAAAGCCCATCCAGGCGATAGTGACGGACGATTATCCCTTCCTTACGGATCCCCTTCCCAACATCTATTTCACGAGGGACATAAGCTTCTCCATCGGCACGGGGCTTGCCATTTCCGCAATGAGCATGCCCGCCCGCATGCGCGAGACGCTGTTCATAAGGTATCTGCATAAATACGGCGAGAAATTCGGCAAGGGCTCCGTCGATCTGCTTTACGATTACAACTGCGGCTGCCCGATAGAGGGCGGCGACGTGCTCTCCCTCTCCGATAAATGCGTGGCGATCGGCTGCGGCGAGAGGACCTGCGAGGCGGCTATCGAGAAGCTTGCGAAGACGCTCTTTGCAAGGGGCTACGAAAAGGTGCTCCTCTTCAAGAATCCCGCCAACCGCACCTATATGCATCTTGACGTTCTGATGACCCACGTCGATTACGACAAGTTCCTCGCGCATCCCTGCATGGTGCACAAGTGGTTCGATATCTACGAGCTCACGCCCGCGGGACATGGCGAAATAAACGTCACAAGAACGACGGACGGCACCGCGAAGGTTTTGGAGCGCGCCCTTCATATCGACAAGGTGAACTTCATCGAGATGGGCGGCGGGAACGATATCGTCTACAAGCGCGAGCACTGGAACATGGGCTCGAACTCCCTTGCGATAGCCCCCGCGAACATCATCACCTACGACCGCAACCACGTCACGAACGAGCTGCTTGAAAAGGCGGGCGTCCACGTGAACCCCATCCCCGGCGGCGAGCTCTCAAGAGGCCGCGGCGGCCCCAGGTGCATGAGCATGCCCATGATAAGGGAAGATATTTGGTAAGAAAAGACAGTAAAACGGACGGCCAAGGGCCGTCCGTTTGTTTTGTTCATGCTTTATTCCGCCGACCAGATCTCGCAGTATTCCTTCTGGTCAATGCCGTTGATCTTGACGGAGGAGATCTTGTAGCCCACGCTGATCTCGGCGCGGACTATCGTACCGTCCTCGAGGAGCAGATCGAGATAGCTCCACTGATCCGTCTCGTAGGGCGCGATCCTGTCTCCCTTTTGCAGGACAAGCTTTTCACCGGGAACGCCGTCCTTTATGACAGTGACCTCCATCTCGCGAAGGAGCTCCCTGAACCCGTGCCCGGTCATTTCGGGATCGTCGTAACGGAAGGGCGTGAGCAGCTCGAAGCCGTTGTCCGTCACGGTGACGAGCGCTCTTATCGCCTGAGTATCGAGCGTTTGAGTGATAAAATAGACCGGGATCCCCAACGTCGCGTCGAAAGCGTCTTCCTCGGAGAAGCGGCCTGTAAGCTCGATCCTGCCGACGTCGTTCTTTGTAACGAGTATCCCGCTTCCCTCGCGGTCTGCGCGGAACGCCCGCAGGAAGGACGCCTCTCCGTTACGTCCGTCCGCGCAGAACAGGATGTCGAGCCTGTTATCGGAAGTGTCGCAGTCGAGCACGTAGCCGGCGGCATTCCCGGGAAGGCCCGGGACAGAATAAACGAACGGGTCGTCGGGATAAGCTCCCCTTGTTATGGAGATCACGAATTCGCTCGTACCGTCGCTCTCCCTGCCCTCGATCTTTGCGGTTATCGTATCGTCCAGCCCGTCGAAGTCGATATCGAATACCGCCGGGACTCCCTGCTGAAGCACGCCGAGAATGCCGGAGGATACGGGCGCATCGCCCTGATAGACCGGGAACCTTGAGGGCAGCGTCTCTCCGGGGTCGTCGGAAGGCGCTTTCGTCGGCGCCTCCGTCGGCTCATCGGTCGCGATGGGCGCGGCCGTGGGCTCCTCTGTCGGCTCGTTTGTCGGCGCTTCGGCCAGCTGCTCGGTCGGCGCGGGAGAATCATCTGCGGGCACGACCGACGTTTTGCACGCAGTGAAGGCCGTCATCAGCATTGCCGCAAGGAGCAGCAGCCCCGTCGTTTTAACGATCTGCTTTTTCATATTTGCCTCCCATAAATGTTATTGCGGTCAATTTGTTTTCGTCTGTATAACCGATTATACCACAACGAAGTTCGAAATGAAAGTTTTTTTCAAATCGGCCTTTATTTGTTTGCATCGTTTGTTATTCGATACGGCTTCTCTTTCTTCATATGTCTTTTACATCTTATCACTCTCTATATAAATAACAATCGAAAGTGTCAAATGGGGACAGAAAAACGAAAATATATTTTCTGCGGGCATGAAAACAGAAAGCAGGAGGGGTTTATGCCCCTCCTGCTTTCGTTTCCTTCTCACAGTATCCTGTCGGTGATGCAGTCGTACCAATGGACGTAGGTCTCGCCGTTGACGGTGATGCGCTCGTTATCGGGAAGCATCTCGGTCCACCTTTTGCCGTATCTTGCGAAGGCCCATTCGTCGTGGTTGAACCTGCGCCAGAGTATCGTTCTGCCCTCCCTGTCTATGTACTGCTCGGTCGTGACCATTTCGCCCTCCATATAGGTGGCGTGATCGACGACGCACACGGTATCGTATTCCTTTCCGTTTATTTCGACCTTATAGCGGCCGACGACGTCGAGCAGGAATTTCTTGTCTGCGGTCGTGATGACGCCGCCATCCTTTTTTATATCGCCCTTGGGCGCAAGGTCGACCTCGTTGCCGCAGTTGTCCTCGCCGAAGCCCCAGTTATCGAGGAAATCGTCTCCGTCGAGGAAGGTATAGAAGCGCTTTACGCCGTCCTCTGTATAGCTCATGGCGAGCATGCGGCAGTGCGTATCGGTGAGCTGGGCGATAAGGTGACGCTCGACCACGTCCTGCCCGCCCGCGGAGTTGCACTCCATGGGATCGTATTCGACGGAGCGGATCTCGACGCCCTCTATTCCGTGCACCATTGCTTTGCCCAGGACCTCCATCTCGCAGAGCTCGGTGCGCTTCCTTTCGGGGAAATCGTACATCGCCCAGGAGAGCTTTTCGCCGAGCTTCGGGACTATGAACCAGCCCATCAGCTCCTCCCATTTTACGGGGAAAACCGCTTCGTTAACGGGGGTTATCTTATAATCGGGCATTATTTCGGGAAGCTTCTTCATTTCTTTTTCTCCTTTCTTTTCGGGACCGGCATACGCCTCTTTGAATCGTTTTTTGGCGTAGTGCAGACGGCTTTTGACCGTCCCCACGGGTATGCCGAGTTTTTTCGCTATCTCACTTTGGGGCATCCCTTTGAGGTAGAAGAGCGTGAGTATTCGCCTTTCCTCCTCGCGAAGGAGCTCCAGCGTTTCGGAGACGGGCGGCTCCTCGGCCCTGCCGTGCAGGCCTACGGTAAGCGCGGGCTCGGGTATCGTCTCAAGCGGCACCTCGAGGTTTTTCGCGGCATTTCTGTAATGGTCGCGGCAGAGGTTCCTCGCTATCGCGATCAGCCAGGGCTTGAAAGCGGCCTCGTCCTTCAGAGAGCCGAATTTCAGGAAGGCCTTTTCCATCGTCTCCTGTATGACGTCCTCCGCATCCTGCAGGTTGGATATGCGGAATTTAACGAATCGCTCCAAAGCGGGCAGATTCTCCCGCAGGAGCTCTTCAAAGCCGTCCATACTTTTCGCCTCCTTTCGTTTTATCTCGGATCGATCACGCTTATTAAGACGGAAAAAACGCGGGAAAGGTTCAGTGGTTTGAAAATTATATCAGAAAGGGAGCTCTTTGAAAAGAGCTCCCCCGTGCTGCGTCCTCTCGGAATGCAGGCGTCATTTTGAAAATATCGGCAGTTTATTGATCCGTCTGCTCATCCTTCTCTATCCAATAGATATAATACCCGTATTCGTTCGAGGCAGGGAATGAAAGCACCTGCTCGGGCGTCAGGCAGCCGACGAGCGCGGGCGGCGCGGCTTTTTTATACTCGGCGGTAACGTAAATGCCTGCTTCGGCAAGCCTTTTAATCTCGCCCTCCAGCTTTCTTTCGACAGCCGCACGATAGGTATCGCTCCACGTCTTTTCATTTTCGTTTATTCTTTCCTTTATTTCCTTATAGGCCAGGCAAGCTTCGCTGTCCTCGATCTCCCAGTATTCGAGGAACTCGTCCTCGTAGTATTCATCGGGATTCTCGCGAGGCTTATTATTCTGATAGATCCACGCGAGAAGCTTCCTGTGGAAGTCGCTCATTATGGGAGCGGCGTTAAGCTGTTCCTTGGTTTTCAGATAGGATTCCCTTGCCACGTCAATCAGAGTCTGTTCATCGTCCTTGAAGCCGTGCGGAACGATCCTGACGGCGAAAAGGCAATCGGCATTTTCCGGCTTCGCGGCCTCTGCATCCAGCGGTGAAGCCATGTTGACCTCGCCCTTTCCGGGTTCCCAATCGCCCATAATAAAACCTCCCTCTTCGTATAGTATCTCCTTTTGCGGCGTTTCCGTAAAAGCCTGCACGGCAGACGCCGACGCCGTCTCTTGAACCGTTTCAGTCCCCGTCTCCGTTTCGGGGATCGGCGCGGGAGATGCGCAGCCCGAAAGCAGCGTAAGGCACGTGGCCGCCGCAGCGATGATCGTAATAATGATAAGGAATGCATTCTTCACGGTACACCTCCCAAATAGAATACCAGCAGATCATGATGCTTATTGTTTCAAAAGCTTTTCTATCGTCTTTTTTATTAAATCATATTTAAAACTCTTTTTCAAGCGTTCCCGTTTACCCTTCCCTTTTAATGGCTCTCGCCATAATGTGACGTTATTTGTCTTGATGCAAAAAAACGGGAGCGAGCAGGGCGCATTCACTTAAGGAGATGCACCCTTGCCGCTCCCGCGAGTTTTTTCATCAGAGCTCGGGCTTGGAGTTGTCGATATAGCCGCAGACTATCTCGAGATTGCCGTTCCTTACCCTGAGATCGTCCAGCATTTCCTTCTCCTTTTTGGGATCCTTCATGTCGATCCTGTAATAGAGCCTGAACAGGCTGCCCATGTTGGTGGACTTGACCTTCTCGAGCTCATGGAAGGAGGTGTACTTCTTGAAGATATCCTCGAAAACGTCGGTATAATCGAGGCTCTCGGGGACGGTGATCCTCAGCTGACGGGAGGTGTAGACCCTTTCGCCGAAGCCGAACCTGAGCAGCGCGAAGCCGATGGCGCAGACGGAGAGCACTATCACCGCGGCCAGCAGCACGTAGCCCGAGCCGCATATGAGGCCCGCGGCCATTGCGAGGAACACCACGAGGATATCCCTTGCCGTGCCGGGAGCGGAACGGAATCTGACGAGGCCGAACGTGCCGCCTATCGCAATGCCGATGCCGATATTGCCGTTTACCACCGCGACGACCGCGGCTACGACGACGGGCAGCAGCACGAGCGTGACGGCAAAGCCCTTATTGTAGCCGTTGCGGTACATATAGAGGAGCGATACCACGAAGCCCAGTATCAGCGCGGCGAGCGCGCAGAACAGTATCATGCCCACCTTGGGGACGATGTAGCCGTCGTGCAGGAGAAGACTTGTGAAAAGGCCGTCAGAGATCATACGATACCTCCGTCATTGAGAAATTTTTTATATGCGTTGCCGTACTTGGTATAGGAGCCCGGATAGATCTTGAGCTTGTCCAGTATGCCCGAAAGCCAAAGCGGCATAGCGTCCTGTATTTTGAGTTCCATTATATAGGTCCCGTCCTCGAGGAGCTTCTGCCCGTGGGCGCCGTGCATGAGGTCGAGATCGTCGGTCCTGAACGTTACGTTCGAATCGAAGGTGAGCCTGAGCTGCGGATCCTCCGTCCCGACGTAGGCTATCCTGTCGTAACAGAGCACCATCGCGGGGGCAAGGCCCTCGTAGAAATAGAGCACCCAGTCGATCTCCTCGAATATCTGGCTCCATCTGGAGGGGATAACGCCGTTGACGAGGTACTCCATCGCCTCGCCGTAGGGCAGTATCTCGCGCCGTTTATGCACCATGCCCATGAGCTTCTTCTTGAGCTCTATGAAGGCGGGGCTGTCCATAGTGGGTATGCCGTAGGTGCGAAGGCGCAGCTTTTCCTTGTATTTGGGTTTCTCTATGGATTCCCTTATAAGGCGGAAATTCGGAGTATCGAAATAGATATTGCAGACCTTCGTCAGCCCGTACTTGTCCGCTTCCATGCGGCCCTCGAGCTCCTTGACGAGCCCTTCGTGCTGCTCATTCGTCAATATGTATTTGATCTCTTTTCTTTCGAATACGGATTCCGACATATTTCGCCCGCCGCCTGTTGTTTACTATACGGATTATACCATCATATTGTGGATTTTGCCATTCAAAAAAATGGCAATCGTAAAACAAATTTTCAAACCCCCTTAAACGAGGGTCTTTGCGAAGCCGAGAAGGTTCCTCCAACACGCCTTTTCGAGCGCCTCCCCCGTTATTCCCACGCGGACGAACGCCTCCGCAAGCAGCGGGAGCCCCGACGGATCTTTGAGGCCTTCGGGGTATCTGCCCATGCCGTCGAAATCGGAGCCGATCGCAAGGCAGTCCTCGCCGCCGACCTCGAGTATATGGGCGGCGTGGCGCGCTACGTCGTCCGCCGTGGCGAAATTGCTCTTCGTCAGCTGCTTATGATAGAAGTTCACGCCCACGGTGCCGCCGCGCGCGGCGATCTGCTTTATGTGCGCGTCGCACAGGGAGCGCGGGGAATCGAAAACGGCCCTTGCGTTCGAGTGGGAGGCGAAGACCTTTACGTCCTCATTGAGGACGTCGTCAATGCCGGCGTCGTTGAGGTGCGAAACGTCGACAGCCATATTGAGGCGCGCCATCTCTCGGACGATCTCCTTACCGAGGAAGGTAAGGCCCTTCCTGCCCCTCTTGACTGCGGGGTTCGCGAGCTCGTTCACGGTGTTCCAAGTGAGCGTCATCGCCCTTGCGCCGAGCGCGTGGGCGCATCTTAGAATATCGTCGTACCCGTTCAGGCACTCGCCGCCCTCGATCGTGAGCAGAGCCGCTATCCTGTCGCCGTTCTCGTCGAAATCGGGAGTGAGCTGCACCAGCTCCGGGTTATCGTTCAGCATGCGGCGGTACGCGTCCGCCATGCTGAGGAACTGATCGAGGCATGGGCGGCGGTGCTTTACGTCGATCCACGCGGCGAAGAGCTGGAGCTTGACTCCGCCCGCCTTCATGGCGGGGAGCGAAACGGCCTGACGGGAAGAAGGCTCCTTTATATCGTAGCCGTAATTCACCATGCCGTATAGAAAATCACAATGCCCGTCGGCAAAAATCATGCTCCACCAAACCTTTTCATGCAACAGGCCCCCATGCCTTTGCCGCACAGGGGCCGTTTTTGCTTGCTTTTACTTTGCGAATTCCACGGCCCTGGTCTCGCGGATGACGTTGACCTTGATCTGGCCGGGATACTCGAGCTCGGACTCGATGCGCTTTACGATATCCTTCGCGAGGAGGATCGTATCGGCGTCGTTCACGTTCTCGGGCTTTACCATTATGCGGACTTCGCGGCCCGCCTGGATGGCGAAGACCTTGTCGACTCCCTCGAAGGAGTTGGCGATCTCCTCCAGCTTTTCAAGGCGCTTGATGTAGTTTTCAAGCGTTTCGCGCCTTGCGCCGGGACGCGCCGCGCTGATGGCGTCGGCGGCCTGTACGAGCACGGCCTCGACGGTGTTGGGCTCCACGTCGCCGTGATGCGCCAGTATCGCGTGGACGATCTGGTTGTTCTCACGGTACTTCTTGGCGAGATCGCCGCCGATCTGCGCGTGGCTTCCCTCGACCTCGTGGTCGACGGCCTTACCGATATCGTGCAGGAGGCCCGCCCTCTTGGCGAGCTGGACGTTCACGCCGAGCTCCACGGCCATGAGGCCCGCCAGATGCGCGACCTCGATGCTGTGCTTCAGCACGTTCTGACCGTAGCTGGTGCGGTACTTGAGGCGGCCGAGGAGCCTTACGAGCTCATGATGCAGGCCGTGTACGCCGACTTCGAATATGGCGGATTCGCCCGCCTCCCTGATCTGGTTGTCGACTTCCTTCCTGGCCTTCTCGACCATTTCCTCGATCCTCGCGGGGTGGATGCGCCCGTCGAGAATGAGCTTTTCAAGGGCTATCCTCGCGACCTCGCGCCTTACGGGATCGAAGCCGGAGAGTATGACGGCTTCGGGAGTATCGTCGATTATGAGGTCGACGCCAGTCGCGGTCTCGAGAGTCCTGATGTTGCGTCCTTCGCGGCCGATTATGCGGCCCTTCATTTCATCGTTGGGAAGGGGAACGACCGATATGGTCGTCTCTGCGACGTGATCCGCGGCGCAGCGCTGGATCGCCATCGAGATGATATTGACTGCCCGCCTTTCCGCTTCGGCCTTGGCCTTGGCTTCGATATCCCTTATCATAAGGGTGGCGTCGTGACGGGCTTCCTTCTCTGCGTTGTTGAGGATGATCGCCTTGGCTTCATCGGAGGTCATGGAGGCTACGCGCTCCAGTTCGCCCTTCTGCTTTTCAAACAGCTCCTTAGCCGTGGCTTCGAGCTTGTCGATCTCCTTCGTGCGTGCGTTGAGCTGCTCTTCGCGCTTCTCTATGCCCTCGAGCTTTTTATCAAAGCTCTCTTCCCTCTGCTGGAGACGGCGCTCGGCGCGCTGGACTTCGTTCCTGCGTTCCTTGTTCTCCCTCTCCTGCTCCGTCTTGATGCGGTAAACCTCTTCTTTGGCTTCGAGTATGGTCTCTTTCTTCAGGGTCTCGGCACGCTTCTGCGCGTCGTCGATCATCTTCTTTACCGCGTCCTCCGCCTTAGCGGTCTTCGCTTCGGCGATGTTTCGTCTGTAGTAATAACCTATCGCTGTTCCTATGCCGCCTCCGAGAAGAAGACCTGCGGCAATGAGCAGCCAGTGCCACCATTCCAAAATCTATTCCTCCAATATATATGTAATATGCCCGACGAACACAAACTATGTGCCCATACTATGGACATTCTACAACATTATAAATGACAAAGCCGTTTCCGTCAAGGGAAAAAACCCGTTCGGAGCCCGAAATGTAGAATATATATTCGGTTAACCCTGTTAGCCTGTTTATTTTTTCAAATTTCGGGCAGAATAACGGCAAAGCTTCAAGGACGAAAAGCCGTCTTTTCCGTCTTTGGAGACTGTTTTTCGGGAGGTACGGCCATGCATAAGCCGAGAAGGAAGCTTACTCCGTTTGAAAAGCGCGAGCACGCGGAATACCGCGAGCTGGTAAAGAAAAGGATGCCCCGGAGCAGGACGCTCCTCAGGTGCGCGATCGCATTCGCCGTCGGCGGCGCGATCTGCTGCCTCGGTCAATTTATAGGCGACGTCGGGACCGTGTTCCTGAAGCTCGACGAAAATACCCGCGGCAGCTTCGTTTCGGTAACGCTCATATTCATAGCCGCCCTGCTCACGGGAATTGGCGTTTACGACAGGATAGGGCGCTTCGCGGGAGCCGGCTCCGCAGTGCCGATAACGGGGTTCTCGAACTCGATCGTGGCCCCCGCTATGGAGCACAGGAGCGAGGGCATCGTAATGGGCGTATGCGCGCAGCTTTTCTCGATAGCGGGGCCTGTGCTGGTATTCGGGATAACGAGCTCGGTCGTGATAGGGCTGATAACATACTTCGTTCAGCTCTTGGGCTGAGTTTTCATAATCTGACAAAACAGTACATATTCTTAAAACACGTACGGCGAAAAGCCGGGAAAGGCTGCCCATTCGGCAGGTATCTGATATGAAGAAAAGCGGTTGGACAAAGGAAGAAACGGAGCTGCTCTTCGGCCTTGCGGAAAGCTCTAAGGCAGAGGGCGGCTCGCTTACGGAGGTATTTCACAGGGTCGCCGAGCTGACAGGCAGGCGGCCCGACAGCGTGCGCAACCGCTATTACGCGGGCCTTTCCGAGCTTGGGATACCCTCGGCGAGGTACGTCCCCTTCACGGGGGAAAGCTCGAAGCAGCTGATAATCGGTATGCTGAAGCTGATCTCGCGCGGGTATTCGGTAAGAAAGGCGGCGCTTGAGCTTGCGGACGGCGACGTTTCGCTCATGCTGAGGTTCCAGAACAAATACCGCTCCCTTCTGACGCGGTCGCCCGAGCTTGTGGAGCAGACCGCAAGGGAGAACTCCCTCCTCCCCGCCCTCTCGCGGGCGAAGCGGAGGACTTGTTCCCGAAAAGCCGAAAAAGCTCCTGCGGCGGACGCGGAGCTTGCTTGCGAGCTGAAGCTTCGGCACGAACAGCTGGTGCTCCTCGAGGCCATGGCGAGGAAGCTCTGCGAGCTCGACAGCGAGCTCGTTTCAAGAGCCGTCCTCGGCGACGATCTCCCCGCCGCGCAGGGGGAATGAAGGCGCAAAAAAACTCCGCTGTGGGTATGCCGCAGCGGAGTTTTTATGCTTTTTGCTTAGAAAATGAAGAACAGCCTTGCGATGCCGGTGGGAGCTATGCACCATTTGCCGTGCATCTTGATGAGGACGAGGTTGACGTCCGCCTCGCGCGTTTCGCCGTTCTGCTTGTAGGTGATGTGAACGCTGACATTCTTGCCGGTGTTGACCTTCTTGACGCCGAGCTGCTCCGCGATCTCGCCGAGCTGAGCCTGAGTCAGATCCTCGGTATCGGTGATCTTGTACTTGACCAAACGCAGCTTGGTTTCGCCGTACCTGAGGTCGTACGCGTCGCGCATATCCTGCTTGTATTCCTTGATGGTGGAATCCTCGTTATCCTTGAGCATCTTCTTCAGCTCGGCCTGGGGAAGGTAATCGACCACATTCTCGACCTTGCCGCCGAACCAGTTCTTGAGCACGCCGCTGACGGTGCTCTTGATGCTCCTGCCGCCGAAAATCGAGCAAAGGAGCGCGATGACCACTATCGCGATAATGGCGGCGGCGATCACGCCGACGGTCTTATGTCCGCCGGGTATCTTCGAAGGGGCCGCCTCGGGCGCGGCCGCGGCCGCAGTCTCCGCGGCGGGAGCGGCGTTTTCGATCTTCGCTCCGCAGTTGGTGCAGAAGACGGCGTTGTCATCTAATTTGGCTCCGCACTTGTTGCAAAACACGGTGGACCTCCTTATTCGGCCATGTACTTGTTGATGAGATCGTCAACAACGGGCACATTGATGGAGCTCTGGTTGAGAGCCTTGAAGCCCAGCAGCAGGAACAGTACCGTCCTGATGATGGAGAGCGCCGAGGTGATGACGTTGAGTATCTTGCTGATGATGGAGATGGAGAAGCCGCCGCCGAATACGTAGCAGATACTGTCAATGAAGCCGATGAGGCTCGGGATTAGTCCGAGAAGAGCCGTCAGTATAGAGAAGCAGACGAGCAGCGCGACGGATTTAACGGCGCTCTTTTTCAGCCAGGCATTCTCCTCGAAAAGAAGAACGTAGCCCGCGAGCAAAATCGCCGCAACGTAGCCGCCAAAGAGAGCGGCGAAGAACAACATGGCTCCGAGAAGCCCGACAGAGATACCCATTCTGGTCTTTTGCATGATACTGAACCTCCAAAAAATATTTCAAATTATAAACACGGGAAAAGGCCAAAGGCCTTCTCCCGGTCTCGTCCTATTTGGTTACAGCGTGTCTACAGGCTTGCCGCAGGAGGTGCAGAACCTCGCGCCCGGATCGAGCACGGTGCCGCACTGAGAGCAGGTGAGAACTTCCTCGGCAGTCACGGGCTCGGCCTCTTCGGGCTTTGCCATCGGCGCGCCGCAGGAGCTGCAGAAAGCAACGTTGGATGCGACCTCAGCGCCGCACTTCTCACAGCGGACGACGCCCTTGATCTCCTGGATCTGCTTCTTGAAGTTGGCTATCTTGGTCTCCGCATCCTTGATGCCGGTGATGAGCTGAGCAAAGCCCTCCTCATAATCCTCGGCATGGAGGGAAGCGTAGAGCTTGCCGATCTCGGTATAAGCGTTGTTGATGCGCTTCTCCTCGTCGGAGATCGAACCGTTCAGCTTGGCAATGCTTGCCATCTCCTGGGTCTTCTGGATAGCAGCCTGGCCCGCGTTGGAGATCTTCTTTCCCAATTCGTCAAAAAACGACATAGTATTACCTCCTCTTGGAACATTGTTTTTAGATGAAAGGACATTTTGTCCCTTATAAATATATTATAGCACAGGAAAGCCGATAAATCAATAATTATTTTATGTTGAGGAAAAAGATATGTTGCGAGGGATGATTCATGTGCTTTCTGCCTATCCTCCCATGCTCCGCCGTTGCAAAATCAAAGATTTTGCACTGCAAGTATCGCACGGCAATTAACCGCGCGATACTTGAGCAGGCTCTTGCTTGGATGGGGGGGATGGGCAGGTGACGGAGAACAAAGGAAAGAAAAACAGAGACGCGTTTGCGTCTCTGTTTTCCTTTGGGATCCGGCAGCTGCCTATCCTCCCATGCCGTCGCCAGCACAGTACTTTCGGTGTATGAGGGCTTAACTTCTGTGTTCGGGATGGGAACAGGTG